>NZ_JAPNPB010000009.1:0-11049 GCF_049278075.1 Rickettsia endosymbiont of Halotydeus destructor | reverse complement strand
CACCGAATAAATCATTTAATTAAACTATTAGTAATGAACAAAATTTTCTATATTATAGGCACTATATTAATAATAAGTGTCGGTATTTTTATGTTTCAAAAACAAACGATAACGGATAACAATCAAATAATCCCTCGTGAAGTTTTATTCGGTAATCCTGATAAAGCTAGGGTTTCAATGACTCATGACGGTAAGTATATTTTGTATGTTGCGCCAAAAGACGGCGTTTTAAATATTTGGATGGCACCTGCAGATGATATTAGCAAAGCCGAAGCGATAACGCATGATAAAGGTCGTGGTATTCGGTCTTACGCTAAAGCTTATAACAATAAGAATATCCTATATACTCAAGATTTTAACGGGGATGAAAATGACCGAATCTATAGCTATAATATAGAAACAAAAGAAACAAAGTTACTTACTCCTGAAAGAGGCGTTAAAGCCGGTATAGCCGGAGTAAGTTACAAAAAGCCAAACGAAATATTAATATATTTAAATGAGCGTAATCCTGAATATTTCGATATTTATAAATTAAACCTAGATACTCTAGAAAAAGAACTGATTTATAAAAACGATAGATTTACTGATTATGTAGCCGATGAAAATTTAAATTTAAGGTTCGGTAGCTTACTAGATAAAGACGGAGCGGTTGAATATTACGAATTAAAAGACGGGGAACCAGAGTTATTTACTAAAATCTCGATGGAGGATTCGTTTAATACTTCTATACTTGGTTTTGATGCTAGCGGTGAAATTCTTTATATGTTAGAGGGACGTAACCGCAATACTTCTGCACTTAAAGCTATAACACTAGCTACAGGCAGTGAAGAAATATTAGCCGAAGATGCAAAAGCCGATATAGGCTTATTTGCCGTGCATCCTACCAAACAGACTCCGCAAGCAGTATCTATAGATTATGATAGAACATCATGTAAAATATTAGATAAGGATATTGAAGAGGATATTAAATATCTGCAAGCTCTTGATCGTGGCGATTTAATTATTAATAGTCGTACGCTTGACGATAAAACTTGGATTATAGCTTTTAATAGCGATAATGCACCTGTAAAATTTTATAAATATGATCGTGCTAACCAAAAAGCAGAATTTTTATTTACTAACCGCAAAGAATTAGAGCAATATAATCTTGCTAAAATGATTCCGGTAATTATTAAGTCACGTGACGGTTTAGATTTAGTAAGCTATATTACTTTTCCAAATGACGTAAAGCTTGATAGCAATAATATTCCCGATAAAAAAGTACCGCTAATAATTAATGTTCATGGTGGACCTTGGGCGCGTGATAGCTGGGGGTATGATCCTGAACATCAATGGCTTGCAAATCGTGGTTACGCAGTTTTAAGTATTAATTACCGTGGTTCTACAGGTTTTGGTAAGGATTTCTTAAATGCCGGAAATTTAGAATATGCTGGTAAAATGCATGATGATTTAATTGTCGGTGTTAATTGGGCTATTAAGAATAATATAGTCGATTCTGATAAAGTAGCAATAATGGGCGGTAGTTACGGTGGATATGCAACACTTGTCGGCCTTACCATGACACCGGACGTGTTTGCTTGCGGAGTCGATGTTGTCGGTATGTCTAATTTACTAACTCATGTACAATCTAAAGCTCCTTATATTACTCCTATCTTAAGTATTTATAAAACTAGAATTGGTCCCTGGGATACCGAAGAAGAAAGAGAGTTCTTAAGACAAAGATCACCGATAAACTTTGTTGATAATATTAAAAAACCTTTATTTATAGCACAAGGCGCTCACGATGTTAGAGTAGCACAAGCCGAATCCGAGCAAATCGTTAATGCCATGAAAGCAAAGCATATACCAGTAGTTTATGCACTTTATAAAGACGAAGGGCATGGCTTTGGAAAACCTGGTAATAGGATATCTTACTATGCTCTTGCCGAGCAGTTTTTAGCTAAAATTTTAAAAGGAAGAACAGAGCATATTGGAGATGATCTAAAAGAGGCTAATTTAGTATTAAATGATAAGGAAAATTGTAACGGTCAGGAAGCTGAAAAGATTATAGATGAAGCAGTAGGTAATTAGGCTTTGTTTGTACGGTTTGAAAAAAGTATTCGGTAGGTGTCACGCCGTAACTTGATCGGCTTTGTTGCATGGCTGGAAAATTAGCCTTTATGTCATCCCCGCGTAGGCGGGGATCCAGAAAACATATGATTCAGTTTTTGTATGTTTATTTTATCAAAAACACAATGATTAACGCCTTCGCGGGAATGACATGGAGAGCCATGCAACAACGCCGATCCAAGTCACGGCATGATAATGTATAATAGTTCAAAGGAGCATTAGAATGTTAATTACCAATACCGAAAATTCTTACGGCTTAGTTACAAAACTTTTTCATTGGATAATGAGCGTTATCATTATTATGCTGCTAATTGCCGGTTTTGTTATGACTAACCTTGCCGATCAACCTCAAAAATGGGAGCTATATGCTTTTCATAAAGCAACAGGCACATTAGTATTATCTTTGGTAATAGTAAGATTGTTATGGAAATTTTATAACGATTCCGTCCTCTTACCTGATGATTTACCGAATTGGCAAAAAAAAGCTGCCAACCTTAATATCAATTTATTATATATCTTAATGCTAGTTATGCCTGTTAGCGGCTTTCTTATGTCAATTCTTGCAAACCATGATATTGATTTTTACGGATTATTTACTATTAAATCCTTCATGCAAAATATTCAAGCCGCAAAAATTTTTAATACCATCCATAAAACTTGTGCCTTTCTATTCTCTGCTCTGATTATTTTTCATATCCTAGCTGCTTTTTATCATCACTTTATTAGAAAAGATAACGTCCTTAGAAGGATGTTGAGAGATTAGAAAGCATTGTTTTTGCTACTTTTATTCCTGATTCTCTAGAGTTTTCTATAGGAGCAATTTCGGTGTGAAAAACCATTTTACTACCGTCTAAACTACCTAGCATATAATCAGTTTTAATTTTTCCTATCCCTACATAGCTAGAATAAGCAGCTACGGGGGTACGACAATTTGCATCTAAATATTCTAAAAAAGCTCGCTCAGACTTAATTAATTCCGAAGTCGGTAAATGATTGATTTTATTACCTATCTTAAGTATTTCGTAATTTTCTTCCAAAGTTTCTACTGCAATAGCTCCCTGCCCTATAGCAGGTAGCATTTGCGCAGTATCTATTAAATGACAATATTTAAGGTTAAAGCATGAGAGCCTTGCAAGCCCTGCATAAGCTAAAATAGTTGCGTCAACTTCTTTATTTAGCAATTTTTTAATTCTTGAATCTACATTCCCCCTAAAGGTTACTATTTGTAAATCTGGTCTTAATGCCTGCAAAAACGCTTTTCTTCTTACTGCTGATGTTCCTATTGTTGCACCTTGCGGTAATTCTTCGATCGATTTATAATGTTCGCAAATTAGAACATCCCGCGGGTCTTCGCGTTCTAATACGGCAGCAATTATTAACCCCTGCGGTATTCTCCCGGGTACGTCCTTCAAAGAATGAACAGCTAAGTCTATTTTTTTATCCAGCAACGCCTGTTCTATTTCCTTTAAAAACAAAGCCTTACCGCCGATATCATAAAGAGCTTTATCCTGAATTAAATCTCCACTGGTTACGATAGGAATTATTTCACAATCTATATCAGGAAAATTAGCTTTTATTTGCTCAATCACTAAATTAGTTTGCATTAAAGCTAAAGGGCTTTTTCTAGTACCTATTTTAATAAGTTGTTTCATTTAACTATCGATACATTAAATGGACTAGTAAAGTTAAGATAATTATCTTTTATTACAGCCTCATGATTCATTATAAAAGGATGATTTACCTGACCGTGACCAATTCCTAAAACATGATATGTTGACAATTGCGGGATATGATTATGACAAAAAGCTTCTATAGAAATTGTTTCATTTCTATCGCTATTAGTGAAATCACCAAAAATTATAGCTTTAACATTATCAAATATTTTGGCATTTTTTAGCTGCATTAAATTACGATGAATAGCATAACCTTTTTCATTAACGTCTTCTAATATTAATATTTTTTCATCAGTTTGAGGATGGAGCTTTGTTCCAATCATTTTAGTTAGAACGGTCAAATTACCCCCACTGATCTTCCCTACTATATTATTTTCGTCAGTTTTATTAATTGGCGTAAGTGCTATTTTACTATCTTTGCCCTTAAGTATATTAATTATCTCTTGAATATTTTGATTATTAGGAGGCAATAAAGATGTTAAAACTGAGCCGTGAATACTGGGTATATTATAATGTTGATTTAGTAATAAATGCAAAATAGTTATATCACTGTAGCCTATTAGGATTTTATTCTCTATCATTTTTATATCAAAACAATCCTCTACAAATTCACTACAACCATAACCCCCACGAAAAGCCCAAATAATTTTAACTTCAGGATTTTCCATTGCTTCTTTAAACATTCTTAGCCGTTCAGTTTTAGGAGCCACGAAAAAAGGTAATTCGTCTGAAGCTTTGGTAAAAATTTTATCGTCTACTAAAACTTTAAACCCCTGCTCTAATAATATCTTTCTTGCTTCTTCTAGCTTATCTTCAGCATCATAGCAACCCGAAGAAGGCGCTATAATAGAAATAAAGTCTGTTTCTTTGTTAAATATCATAGTTTCAGGGTTCTCTCATTATATTGTTGCAGGGCTCCGCTGTCATTCCCGTGAAAACGGGAATCCAGGCTTTTCTACTCCGTCATTGCGAAAAGGCATTTATGCCGACGAAGCAATCTCATAAAATTTAAGAGAGGTTGCCACACAGCTCAGCTCCTCGCAATGACGAGGTAAAATCGATCCATACAACAACACCTTGACAAACAACTAATACGGCAAAGTGAAAATAAAACTAGTCTTACCTTTGCTATCATTTTCTGCCCAAATTTTACCATTATGTAATTCTATTACCTTTTTACATAAAGCAAGCCCCACCCCTCTTCCTCCAGCGGAAGTACGAGTTTTTGAGCTAACGACAAAGACGCCAAATATATTTTTTAATTCCTTTTTTGGCACACCTATTCCATTATCTTTTATCTTAAAAAAAATTCTGTTATCAGTTTTTTGTAGAGTAATTTTTATAATACCCTCATTACTATAAGTGATTGCATTAATAATTAAATTATCAAATGTATGTTTAATATAATGACGATCGCAATTAAATATTATGTTATTATCAGTATCAAAAACAAAACTTAATTCTTTATTATTTAAATATAACTTACTACAAATCTTAATTCTCTCATATAAAAGCTCGCTTATATTTAAATCTTCTTTATTCAAATTATAACTAAGGGTTGATAATTTAGAAAAATCCAAGATATTATTCATTAAACTATTTAGCCTAGTGGAGCTTTTAGCAATTATTTCTACTGCAGCTCGTCGCTGTTTCTCATTAAATATATCATATTTTTCCCATAAAATTTCGCCTAAAGATATAATACCAGTTAAAGGAGTATGGATTTCATGATTTATATTTCGTAAAAACTCATGTTTCAAATCTAATAATTTTTGCAACTCTTCTTCTTTATAAATTACTTGTGTTTCTAAATGATTATTTTGCGATTTAATTAATTGATGTTGTTCTTGTTTAGGTTTTAAAAAAATTATTAAAAGGCTACTGAATAAGGTAAGTAAATATATTATTTTGGATTGTAAATTATCTTCATTAATTAATAAATTTTCTCCCATAAAATATTTATAAAATTTAACACTGACAATAACGCCACTTATAGTCATAATTAAAGTAATATGCCATCTAAATAAGGTAGCAACTATTATCAAGTTAATCATGAAAATCATCAATTGTACTTTATAAAAATTACTAGCAATAACGAGTAAACTACTAAAAAATATTAAGATAACAAACATGCCGATAAACCAGAAAAATGCTATAATATTTTTCTTTTTAAATTTTAAAGGCCATAATGGATAAGTTATAAGAATCGTTGAAACGGCAAGCACAGAGTGATAAATAAAATTATATATCTCTAGATGATTTTGTATTTTACCGGCAGGAGTAGTATATAAAGAAGAAAAAATAGACGCAATAATAAATACTCCAACATATGTATAGGTAATTTCTTGATTCGGTAGCGTATTTTGCCAAAATTTAAAAATATTAAACGTTTTTGTTAAACAATATAATCGTATTAATCGGTGTTTTCTTTCTAACCTTAACATTTTCAAAGCCGAAGGCATCTCAAAAGAATTAAACCCTCCGGACTGTTTAAGAAAATAATGACTGCCTACAAAAAATACCAAATTTACTAAAGTTGCAGGTAATACTGCGTAAATACCGGTAATATCTCTTATAGAAAATAAATACCATAATAGGATAGTTATTACTGCAGCAATCATGCCGATAAAAAAGGATTTAGCGGTAGAGCGAAAACCAAATATTAATAAAATTAACGGCATAGTAATTAATAGCACATAAAAACTGCTTACTATCAAAAATAAATTTACTAAATTTTTTGTATAAAATGATAAAATAAAACCTGATATACCAATAATAACAGCGATAATATAAGAAAAAGCTAACGAAGATTTCTTAGCTATATCGTTTGAAAAAGTCACGGTTGCAGCATTAATATAGGAATTAGTACTTGCGATTATCATTGCCATAATCCCACCAACTATTAACCCTTTAAATCCCGTATAACCTTTAATAAATTTTAAAAATAATATGTTTGGTTCAATATTCGGCGCTTGAGACAGTAACAACATAGCGATCCAAATAACTAGCCCAGATAAACAGAAACATATTATAGAAGCAATAAAAAAAGCGCTAGATATCTGCTTTGTATCTTTCGCTATTAAAATTCGCTGAAAAATTGATGGCCCTAATGCAGGAATAGAAAAATAGACAAAAATACTTACTGATACCCAAAATTTAGAATTTTTATAACTATATAACTCGTGAAAATTAATTATATGGTTTTGTACAACCGAATTAGCTGTAATATTTGGATCGCTAAACACATTCCAGGCAATTATTCCTATCACCGGTATAACAGCACTATAAGTAAAAAATTGTACCATCTCGGTAAAAGTTACTGATCTTATCCCGCCAAAAACTGAATAATTTATTATTACAATAGCAATTAATAAATTTACATAAAAACTTGAAATACTAAAAAATAACTCTAATATTAGGCTAGCCACATGAAATTGCATAGCAATCTTGCCGATAACCGTTAATATACTTGCTACGGACGTAATAACTCGAACTTTATTTCCATATACCTCGCCCATTATTTCCGCTACCGACAGCGCTCCTAAAAATCTTTCCATACGGGGAGCTAAAAAGTAACTAATTAATAACCAGCTAACTACACCACCGACTATACTAGGTATAAGATAAAACAACCCTTTTGTATAGATTTGTGAGCTATCCATTAAAAAACTACTAGTACCGATCCAAGTAGCAATAAGCGTTGCAACTATAGTACCGGTGGAAAAATTTCTTTTTCCTATAGCATATTCCCGAAGATTTTTTATTCCTTTGATATTAAGTAGAGCTATTACTATATTAATAACTAAAAAGCCGATGAAGATAATAATATCTATATTTGAATATAAGTATGACATATTACTTGATAACCATAACGCTTTAATAATACCATAATGGCAATGATAATTTAATATTAATATCTTTTACTTTAATTTCTAAATCTTTGTTAGTAATATATTTTTCCTCTCTAATCAAAGCAATCGCTTTATTTTTATAAGCCGAACATATTACCCCAATCTTATCTTCCCCTGCAAAAACCTCATCTTCTTTTATTAAATTAGATAAATCTCTTTCTGCAGAAACTTTAAATATTTTTTTTCTAATAACGCCTTGATATTTTGCCCTAGAAATAATTTCTTGTCCAACATAACAACCTTTATTGTAACTGATAGCGTTTAATTCTTCCGCTCCATATTCAATAGGAATAGATTTATTAGGGATTAAATCTTCATAACCATCAATAATTGAAAATTTATATTTATCTTCCAAATATAGTTTTTCGGTAGTAATATTTTGCTTTAAATCTACGGCTTTATTAATTATTGAACGAAATCCTAAGAATATACCTCGAGGATCACAAATAGTAATTAATGATTCAGAAGTAGCTATCTTATTATGAGAATAAATTACTTGATAAACATTGCTCAAATCCTTTATTTCTATTTTAGAACGCAATTTATAAAAAATTAGATGATTTATAAATGCTTCTTTATTATTTTTATTGATATCAATAAAAACCTGCTCAAGCGAAGGAGCAAAAGCAAAAAAATCAAATAAATACTTACCCTGGTTATTTAGCATATAAGTATAACAATAATTAGTTGCTTTAAGATCGTTAGTTGTAAGGTTTTGCAAAAATTTTACTGAATCTTTACCAATAATTTCAATAATCGATCTATTTTTTAATATTTCATGCATATTTATAATGTTATTGACTTTATAGCTTTATAACTACTATACTTTAACCATTCAATAATTATCTATACAATAATTTAAATATCATGAGATGCTCTTCTTATTGCACGGCCTCTGAATATAATATGAAAGATTTAGTTGCAAATTTAAACAAAATCGGTCTTGAACCACAACATTTTGATGATGTCTTATATGTTCAAAAGCAAAGAAGTAAAGATTCGGGTTATATAGATATTTTCTTTTTTCCTTTTGGGTGCCTTACCATTTGGGGAGCGGACGAAAGTCAAGAAAAAATTATTTTAAATGACATAGAATTAATTGCAATAAATAGAATAAGTGAACCGGTATCTGATTTCATTTATTGTGAGTATAATGAGGAAGCAGAAAAAACATTTATTGATGAAGAACAAAATAAAATTATCCTTGCTGATAAATCAACCTTTGTAAAGCTTTCAATTTCCCATGCTCTTGCTCAATCGGTAAAACTAAGCGTTTTAGAGAAATCTGTAAGTAACTTAATCGTTCAAACAACTCCTATTCAGCAAGAATTAGCACGTACAGGTAGCGTATCTTTGTCAAAAAAAGAAATATTACAGCAAATAGGGATATTATTCAATGAACGATATTCCATTAGTCTGCATAGCGATATACTTGATACTCCAGAATTTTTTTGGCGTCGGCCAAGTTATGAACCGTTATATTTAATGACTGCAGAATTTCAGGATATTCAGGTACGGCAGAATATTATGAATCACCGCTTAAATATGATTCATGAATTATTAGATATTCTTTCGAACGACCTTAATTATAAACATTCTACTAAACTTGAATGGATTATTATTATTCTAATTGGGTTAGAAGTGGTACTCTCTGTTGCTCATAATAACCTCTTCTATAAGCTTCTTGATGCTTTTTAAGCTGAAGGTATTATAATAACTGTAACTCGAATTTTAGCCGTCATTGCGAGGAGTTGCGATAGCAACGACGCGGCAATCTAAGTCTCTCACCGTCATTGCGAGCGAAGCGAGGCAATCTAAATACTTTTTTTCTTAGATTACCACGTTGAGACTACGTCCCTCCTCGCAATGACGGTATTTTTGTAACGATTCCGATCCACACGGGCAATGGCTTTCTTGCCATGACGTTTAATGCCGTTACACCAGAGCACAAACTAGCTTAATCGCTTAATAATCTCCGCACGCTCAATTAGTGGTAAAATATTTGCCATTTCAGGACCTGACTCTTTACCCGTTAACGCAAGGCGTAGCGGCAAAAACAACTCCTTACCTTTTCTGCCAGTTATTTCAGCAATTTTCTTTGTCCAAATGCTCCAGCTAGTAGTAGTTAATCCTCCTTCCGGTAATAATTCTACGGCTTGTGCTAAATATTGTTTATCTAAATTTTGCACGTTTGGCGATTCATGACAAATAGCCCACCATTCTTTTACATTAAGAAGCTTTTGTAAATTAGGTCGCACCGATAACCAAAAATTTTCATCAATATACTCAGCTCCGATTTCTGCAAGACGAATTTTTACTTCCTCAAAATTTAAATTTATAAGTAATTTATGATTTAACCGCTCTAAATCTTCTGGCTGATAAATAGTCGGGCTTTTAGAAAAGTTATTTATATCAAATTGCTTTACTAACTCTTTCATAGTTTTAAACGGCAAAATTTGCGTCGATGAACCAAGTAAACTAAAAAAGCTAGCAATAGTCATTGATTCAAAGCCTTCTTTATCTCGGAGAGTGGCAATTTCAAACCCTCCTATTCTTTTAGAAATTTTCTCTGCGCGGTTAATAATTAAGCTTAAATGTCCAAACGTAGGTATTTCTGCTTCTAAAGCTTCAAACATCTGAATTTGAATAGCAGTATTACTTACATGATCTTCTCCCCTAATAATATGACTAATTTTATAGTCGATATCATCAATGGTAGAACATAACATATAAGTCATACTACTATCTCCTCTGATAACTATCGGATCGCTTAAAGACTTACCTTCATATTTTACTTCGTCTTTAACCATGTCGTGCCAACTTATCGGCGCATGATTTATTAAAAATCTATAATGTGGTTTCCTGCCTTGTGTCTGATATTTTAGGGTTTGTTCTTCAGTTAAATTTAAAGCAGCCCGGTCATAAATCGGCGGCATACCTTTTGATAATTGAAATTTACGCTTTAATTCCAACTCTTCAGGCGTTTCAAAACAAGGATATAATCGTTTTTTTTCTATCAGTATTTTTTTTACTTCCTCATATCTATCTAACCGACTCAACTGATTAAATGTTTGATCCCAATCGATATTTAAAAATTTCAAATCTTCTATGATAGCTTCCTTATACTCTTTACGACTACGCTCAAGATCGGTATCATCAAATCTTAAAATAAATTTTCCATTATTTTTCCTGGCATAAAGCCAATTAATAAGAGCGGCTCTGCTATTACCGACATGTAACATACCGGTTGGTGAAGGAGCAAATCTAGTGATAATTTTTTTCATGTTTTAATTTATATGGTTAAGTATGGTGTCATCTAGGCTCTGTGAACAAAATTTAAATTAATCTATTTTAGT
>NZ_JAPNPB010000008.1:0-23835 GCF_049278075.1 Rickettsia endosymbiont of Halotydeus destructor | reverse complement strand
CCTAGATTCCTGCTTTCGCAGGAATGACATTAATCGCTTTTTAAGAGCCATGCAACAACACTGGCTTGACATCAAAAAATCAAATTCATTCCTTGAAATATTTCGTGTATCGGGTATTTTAAAATATGAATTTATTAAGGTGAAATAATATATGCAGGAATTTGATTTAGTAGTAATAGGCAGTGGACCCGCAGGCTATACTGGCGCAATCAGAGCGGTGCAATTAGGTATGAAAGTAGCATGCGTTGAAAAAGCTGTAACCCTCGGAGGAACCTGTTTAAATATCGGATGTATTCCGTCAAAAGCTTTATTAAATTCTTCTGAAAAATATGAAGAAGCAACAAAACATTTTTCGGATATCGGTATTATGACCGAGGTAAAGCTAGATTTACCGAAAATGTTGGCTCGTAAAGATAAAGTAGTAACCGATTTAACAAAAGGCATAGAAAGCTTATTTGTTAAGAATAAAATTACCAGAATTACAGGGAGTGGTACGATTATCTCGGCTAATGTTATTGAAATAAATAATGGTACAAATAAAGAGGAAATTAACGCTAAAAATATTTTGATTGCTACTGGTTCAGAGATAATTGAAATACCGAATATTAAAATTGATGAAGAGTTTATAGTTTCTTCTACTGGTGCTTTAAAGCTTCAGAAAGTACCTGAAAACCTGATAGTAGTAGGTGGGGGGTATATTGGCCTAGAGCTTGGTTCGGTATGGCGACGTTTAGGTTCTAAGGTAACGGTAGTTGAATATGCATCTGGCATAGTGCCGGCATTAGATAAAGAAATAGCTGCTCAGTTTACCAGGATTTTACAGAAACAGGGAATAGAATTCAAATTAAATACAAAAGTGTTGGCTGCCGAGAAGAAAGCAGGTAAAGTAATACTATCAATAGAGGAAAGTGGTAACTCTCAAACTCTTAACGCTGATGTGGTATTAATTGCAGTAGGCAGGAAAGCCTGTACGCAAAATCTGGGTCTGGAAAAACTAGGAATTACTTTAGATAAGCAAGGTCGGATAGAAGTTAACGAATATTTGCAAACGTCAGTAACCAATATTTATGCCGTCGGTGATGTTATAAAAGGTCCGATGCTTGCGCATAAAGCTGAAGAAGAGGCAGTAGCCGCCGTTGAAATTATGGCGGGACAAGCAGGGCATGTAAATTATAATTTAATTCCAAGTGTGATATATAGTTGCCCCGAGGTGGCAAGCGTTGGTGAAACCGAAGAACAGTTGAAAGAGAAGGGCGTTAATTACAAAGTTGGGAAATTCCCTTTTTTAGCTAATAGTAGAGCAAGAGCAATTAGTTCCACTGATGGAATGGTAAAAATTCTTGCTGATAGCAAAACCGATAAAATACTCGGTGCCCATATTATTGGTCCGGATGCCGGTACTTTAATTGCCGAGTTGGTTGCTTTTATGGAATTTGGCGCTGCAGCAGAAGATGTAGCAAGAACCTGTCATGCTCATCCAACATTAAGTGAAGCTATAAAAGAAGCAGCTTTAGCAATAGATAAGAGGACTATTAATTTTTAGCGTTGTTATATGGCTCAGTTTTTTTGTTGTCATTCTAGCTAAAAGCGGGAATCCAGATTTTTCTGTCATGCTGAACTTGTTTCAGCATCTAATTCAAGAGATCCTGAAATAAATTCAGGATGACTATATTTTTTCTAGATTCCCGCCTTTAGCTAGAATGACATCGGAGAATTTGGTATAATTTCCGAGTCACGCAACAACGCCTTCTCGCAATGACGGTGTTTTTGCAACGATTCCGGTCCACGCGGGCAACACCTTCCTGTGAAAACAGGAATCCAGCTCTTAGCTAAGAAAGACAATTAAACAGTTATACATTAATATGGATAAGCCAGCTCTACGATATTATTTTAGAAATTTTTTAAGAAAAAATAAGGATAAAATCAATTCTGAAATAACTAAAAAGTTGATAATAAATAAGCTTAATATATTAATAGATGAATTAAAAGTAACCACAATCGGAGTATATTATCCTTTATTGCTCGAAATTAATATACTTGAAATAATTAAATTGCGTCCTGAGCTTACGTTTTTCTTACCTAAAATTGTAAAAAATGAAATTAGCTATGGGTTATATACACGCAATACGCCTTTAATATTAAATAGATTCAATATATATGAGCCCAAAGAAAATAGCGAATCTCAACCGGAATTAATTGTTATTCCTGCACTAGCTTTTAATATGGATAATCATAGACTTGGACAGGGTTTCGGTTTTTTTGACCGATATATAAATAACGATAAGAATTTAATAACTATCGGAGTTTGCTTAAAAGAGCAGTTAATAGATAATTTACCCATAATGCCACACGACCGAAAGCTTAACTTTATAGTTACCGATTAAAATCATGAAAATTAAATTATTAGTTATTGTTAGCATATTAAAGCTTTTCATAATAACCCCTTATGTTTATGCGAAGGTTACTACGCAAGACAAAATTCAAGAAACTTTTAATCATTTAGACAAAAAAGATTGGATACAAGCTGAAAAATTAACTAAAGAAATAAATAATCCAGCCTTAATAAAAATCATTCTTTCGCAACAATTTCTCGATAGTAAATATTGTAATAACAGCTTTAAACAAGTAATAAAGTTTTTACAAGATAACCCGAAATGGCCGCAAAATAACTTATTAGAAGTAAGAGCGGAAGGGTATTTAAATCATGATACGGATAAAAAATTAATCTTAGAATGGTTTAACAAAAACCCTCCGCTTACCGGTAAAGGCTATAAATTTTATGCGCTAGCTGCTAGCAAGTTAGTTAAAGATCAAAAGATATTATCACCGATCATTAAAGCCGCGTGGATATATGGTGATTTTACTGATGTAGAAGAAAAAGAATATTATAGTAAGTGGTGTAAATATTTAAGCGCTGAGGATCATGCTCAAAGAATTGAGGAACATTTATGGAATTCAGATATTAAAGCGGCTCAAAGATCGTTGCAATATGTGAATTCGGGATATCAAGCTTCTTTTAAAGCACAGATTGCTATAATAAATAACCCACAAGCAGCGAAAAAGTTTTTTAGCGGAGTTCCTGAAAAATATTACACTTCAGGTTTATTATTTCGGTATTTAGAAGCAAGGAAAAAAGAAAGACCTACTAGTGAAGCCATAGCTTTATTTAAAAAAGTAAAAAACGATCATAAGCATTTTGCCAAATGGTGTCGTTTACAATCTTACTATGCACGAGAGTTTATTGATTATAAAGATTTTGCTAATAGTTATAAAATTATTACTATTCCTTTTGCAAAATGTCCTGAGACAGTAAGAGAACAAGAATGGCTTGCCGGTTGGCTATCCTTAAGTTTCCTGAATAAGCCTGATCAAGCTTTATCGCATTTTAATAAATTTATAAAAATAGTAAAAACCCCTATAAGCATATCGAGAGGTTATTATTGGCTCGGTAGAAGCTACGAAGCGAAAGGTGATAAAAAAACGGCTACTGGATTCTATAAGAAAGCTGCAAAATATTCTTGTACTTTTTATGGGCAAATAGCAAATATAGAATTAAAAAATAATAATATAATCCTGCCTACTAAGCCTAAAATAGAGATAGCTCATAATAAAGCCGTAGAAAGTAACGATATTATTAAAGCAGCAAAATTATTAAATAAATACGGTAAAACTAATTTAGCAGTTATTTATGCTAAAGCGTCCATAGCAGTAACCTCAAATCCGGCAGAAATTTTACTAATTACTAATATTATCAAAGCTAATAATAATAATACTCATCATACAGTTGACGTTGCAAAAATTGCCTGCCAATATCATACTTGTATTTTAGAGCATGCCTTTCCTACTCCTTATCAAATCCTAAATTCACCGGTAGAATCGCATTTCACTTATAGTATAATTAGACAAGAATCTGTCTTTAATCAATCTGCAGTTAGTAGTGCTAACGCTATGGGACTAATGCAGCTTATAAAAAATACCGCTTGTGATACAGCTAAATCTATAAATACTAAATGTGATATAGCAAAACTTACCAACGATCCCAAATATAATATTAAATTAGGTTCGAATCATCTTAAATTATTACTACAGCAACACGATAATTCATATCTTCTAACTATTATTTCTTACAATGCCGGATCTCATAGAACAGAAGACTGGATAAAGCGTTTCGGTGATCCAAGAAAATTAAAAGATATGCGCCAGGTAATTAATTGGATTGAGCTAATACCCTTTGCCGAAACAAGAAATTACGTTCAACGAGTATTTGAAAATATGCAAGTTTATAGGTCAATAATTAATAAAAGTAATATATTGCGGCTAAAAGATGATTTGCACAGCGTCATTCATAAAGCTTGATACAAGAAATTTCTTGACATTCGCCTGTGCTCACGTACTCTAAGTACGCTGCGCAGGCTCGTCTTTAAATTTATCTTGTCTGAAGCTCTATGAATCTAGCTGTACTCGATAAACTTTTCATTTTACAAAAGTGTATATTTACCTGGACAAAATTTAAAAATTATTATATATATACCCCAATGCTGCTATTGAAAAAATAAATATAGTAAATAATAAATGTCAAAAGAAGACCTAATCCAATTTGCAGGAGTCGTGCTTGAGCTTTTACCTAATGCAACTTTTAGAGTAAAGCTAGAGAACGATCATTTAATTATTGCTCATACTTCCGGTAGAATGCGTAAAAATCGTATTAGAATATTAGTCGGGGATAAGGTTACTGTTGAAATGACTCCGTACGATTTAACTAAAGGCCGAGTAATCCATCGTAATTAAATTATCTTCTGTGAAACAACATCCCTTGAAAGACAATCAATATAATCTACCTATTATATTAGCATCTTCATCACCGGCTAGGCTTGAGTTATTAAAAAGATTAAAAATAATTCCCTCACAAATCTTACCTGCCGATATCGACGAAACTTCGCGTTTACGTGAATTACCCAATCATTTAGCCGTCAGACTTGCGAAAGAAAAAGCAGAAAAAATTGCCTCACAAATAGAAGAATCGGCTATTATTATAGGAGCTGATACTGTGGTTGTGGCAGGTAGGAAAATATTGCCGAAAGCTGCTACACATGAAGAAATCAAAGATTGCCTTAATATATTATCAGGAAGACGTCACCGTGTTTATACCGGTTTATGTTTTATAAAAAAACATAATGATCAAATAGTAATAAGGCAAAAAATAGTTCAAACAATTATTAAGTTTAAAAGATTAAGTCAGCAAGAAATTGACTTTTACAGCTCACTTGACGAAGGGTTAAATAAAGCAGGAGGCTACGGAATTTCCGGCTACGCCGAAGCTTTTATGCCTTTTATTTCAGGTTCTCACTCAAATGTTATCGGTCTTCCTTTATGTGAAACGGTAAATGCTTTAACTTCCTTAGGTTTTGTAGTGCAAGCTTAGTTCTACACAGAATGTTGTTGCATAGCTCTCAGAAATACAAAGTGTTCAGTGTCATACCGTGACTTGATCACGGTATCCAGAAAAATCTTTAATAACCAGATTTTTTGCCTTTATCCTGTTAAACAAATAATGAATATGTGTGATATAAGCTTAGCATATAAATCTATTAGACTTACATACTGCGCGCATTTTAATGAGTGGGAAGAATATCACCGTATTAGGAAAGAACAAATTTTTGATCCTATTAATGTAGAATATAATTCTAATCACCCCACTATAAATGCAGATAATCATTATCATTTCATTTTATATAAAGGTCTGCAAATAGTTGCTACCGCCCATATAGAATTTTTAAATGAAAATGAAGCAGCTTTAAGATCGTTAGCAACCGATAAGCCTTATCAAAATCAAGGATTTGGCACAAATATGATGCAGCTTTTAGAAAAATGGTTAAAAAACCAAAATATTAAAGCCTTAAAAATGCACGCAAGGGTAAGTGCCGAGATTTTTTACCGTAAGCTTAAATATATAAATATGGAATTTGATGATATTTCTATACAAAAGAACTATGTAGATTTAGGGAAGATGTTGTAGATTATGAAAGAAGATTTAATTACTAAACTTAAAATCCAGGAATTAAGCTTTTCTGATATTGATTTATTAGTTTCAAGTTTTGCGAAAGCAAGATGGCATAAGCCAAAAGAAATTTTTGAGCGGTATTTGCAAGAACAGCAGCAAGATAAAAGACTTATCTGGCTTGCATATTTAAATGATCAAATAACCGGCTATGTAACTCTTGTTTGGAAATCTCAATATGAATATTTTAATAAAAAGAAAATACCTGAAATTAAAGATCTTAACGTATTACCCGTATTTAGAAATTTAGGCATTGGTTTTAAATTATTAAAAACTGCTGAAAAAGCAGCATTTGCTGTGAGCGATACTATTGGCATTGGAGTTGGGCTATATGCAGATTACGGAGTTGCCCAAAAGCTTTACATTAAAAATGGCTATATCCCTGATGCCAGAGGCATTGCTTATAATAATCAAACCTTACAATTTGGAACTAATATTATACTAGATGATGATTTAGTGTTATTTTTTACTAAAAAAATGCTTTGAAACCTCTTAACCTTGCTAAACTATTTTCCTTCCCCAAAATTTCGGCCATTTCAAATATTCCGGGTGACGCCGTCATGCCGGTCATTAAAGCTCTAACAGGTTGCATTAGCTCATTAAGCTTTAAGTTCTGCGATTTTGCTATTTCCTTAAACTTGTTTTGTAATGTATCTTTATTAAAATCTTCAATCTCTTCTAGCTCTGTTATTACCTGCTTAATTAAGTCAGGATTACATTTTTTTATTATTTCCTGCGCTTCTTCTGAATAATTAATAGGTGAGTTAATTAAGTAAATTTTAGCTAAGTGAGCCAGCTCTATTAAAGTCTCGCTTCTTATAGTTAAGCTTGGCAAAGCTTGTTTTAGGTAGTTTATTTCTTGTTCGCTAACGATATAATCTTTTTGTAAAATTTCGTTAACCATTGAAATTAAACTATCAGTATCAAGCTCTCGCAAATAATGGGCGTTAATATTATTCATTTTAACAAAATCAAGCTTGGCGGGTGATTTACCAAGACCGTTAAGGTCAAACCATTCTATCGCCTGTTTTAGGTTAATAATTTCATCGTCTCCATGCCCCCAACCGAGCCTCAACAGATAGTTGCATAAAGCATTTGGTAAATAGCCCATTTCTTTATAAGCTTCTACACCTAGTGCTCCATGCCTTTTGGATAATTTAGCACCATCCGCACCGTGTATTAGAGGGATATGAGTCATAGAAGGTATTTGCCAGTTAAAAGCTTCGTAAATGGCAATTTGTCTAGCAGCATTGGTTAAATGGTCATCCCCCCTGATAATATGAGTTATGTCCATATCATGATCATCCACAACCACCGCTAGCATATAGGTAGCATTGCCATCGGCACGAAGCAGCACCATATCATCAATATGAGAGTTTTCAATTACTACGTCTCCTTGCAAGGTGTCATGGATTATAGTACTGCCTTCTCTACTAGTTTTGAGCCTTATTACCGGTTTTCTATCTATAGGATGAGTAGCAGGATCGCTATCACGCCATGGACTATTAAAAATAAAATGTTGCTTACTCTCTATAGCAATTTTCCGTTGCTGCTCTATTTCTTCCTGAGAGGTAAAACAATAATAAGCCTTGCCTTCTTTTAGTAACTTTAAAGCAGCTTCTTTATAGAGTTCATTACGTTTTGACTGAAATATAACTTCCACATCCCAATTTAAGCCAAGCCACTTAAGCCCTGACAGTATAGCGTCAACTGCTTCCGTCGTTGATCTTTCTCTGTCCGTATCCTCAATACGAAGAAAGAATTTGCCTCCATGGTGCCGAGCAAATAAATAGTTAAATAATGCCGTTCTTGCCGAACCAATATGCAAGAAGCCAGTAGGGGAAGGTGCGAATCTAGTAACTATGTTTTTGTTCATATTATAATACATATTTTTTCGAATTGTAGCAAAGCTCAAAGCAGTATGCAATAATAATTACAACTACGTTTACTACAATATTAATTAAGAAATAATTAAATAATTAATGCTTACTTGACTTTTCTAATTACCCACCTATAATGCTTATCATTAATTAATAATTTCTTAAGATATTAATAATTCGCATTAATTGTTCAATTAAAGGACCTTATGTTAGATATCAAATTGTTAAACACGCTTTTATTCAGCAATAAAGATACTGATTTAATAAAAGCAGTTAAGAAAGTATCTGACACATTTATAAAAAAGACCCAAGACATTTTGTTGTATGCTATGGCTTATAATAAAAGCTTAACTTCTGAATTAACAGGTATATCTACTGATTTTTTAGCTAAACATTTATCTGATGAAGATATTGTAAATAGATTTTATCAGGAAGAAAAAAATAATTCTTTTTTTGGTTTTAAAAGCTTACAGGTCCTTGAAGAAGCAAAAAATTCTATTCAGGATATTCACGTAAAAAGTAATATAGCAAAAAAGGCGTATAACAATATTAATATTAAGACTAAAGAATTATCAAAAGCCTCTCTTAACTCACCTGAAGCAACTCGGTTAGGGACGGCAATAAAAGAATCTCAGGCTATTTTAGATAAAGCTGAAATGCAGTTAATATTAAAAATAATAAGGCATGACTTAGCTAAAGACCAATATGTAAAACTATTTAAGTTAAGCAAATTAATAGCTGATCATATCGAAGAAAATAATACGGAGAGTGACGGTCTAGCAAATAAACATGCATACGATATAACTATTTGTTTTGGAGGAAAAATAAACCAGGATATAGTTGAAAAATTGCAGAGTTTTTTAAAAGATAAGGGATTTTTTAACGCTGAAAAACCTATACATGATACATTTGCTACTTTTACCTTTCCTGAAAATAAACAAAAAATTACTCTGAAGAAGTGGCAAGAACTAATTAGTAAACATGGCAAAGAAGCTATGGATTTATTTAGAATAGCAGACCATATTGAATTAAAAAAAGCTAATTTAGCTGGAATAATTGATCAGCATGTTGAACCCGATAGCTTACATGAAGCAAAATTACTTAAAGCAAAATTATCATATTCAAGAGCAGATGAGTATCTTGAGCTTGCAGAGCTAGCTCTTCACTATAATTTAAGTGAAAAAATTTTTAACCAATGTTTAGAAATAGAAACACAAAGAAAAGCGAGCGATAATTTACCTAATATTATAATTCATGGTAAAGAGGTAGGTAATAACCCTGGCAATATAGAATTAGATAAATATCACCTAGTCAAATTACCTATAAATGATCCAAGGGCTTATATTTTGGGAGAGATTACTAATTGTTGTCAATCTATCGGTGGAAGTGGTGAAAAATCTGTAATTGATGGAATAACAAGAGTAAATAATGGTTTTTATGTTTTATTAAAAAGCAAAAACTCAATTAAGCAAAACGTAGAAATTTTTAAATCAGAAGGGAAGATTGATTATCAAAATTTTGATATAGTTGGGCAAGGATATGCGTGGCTTAGCAAGGCAGGTAATTTAACTTTTGATTCATGGGAAAATTTACGCAATCAAGAGAAACATACTTTTATATTAAGGGATGATGCAGTAATAATGCCAATATTAGAGGAATTTGCAAAGCAAGTATGCGGCTCTACTGATATTGATAGAGTGACTATCGGCCGCGGCGGCAAAACCCCTAAAATACCAAAAAGTTCTTCTATTAAATACCCTGAATATATAAAAGAAGGCCATAATTACGGTGATGCAAAGAGTCAGGCATTATTAGGAGAGAAAATTGAATTTATAGAATTAAAAAACCTAACTAATAATAAATTAGAGACTTTCAGTAGTAATACTAAAAATAATAGTGAGGTAAGTAAGGTTGATCGTGTGAAAAAAATATTAAACCTTATAAAAAATGATCAGAATTTTAATGAACTTTTTGCAAATGCTAAAGGTGAGAATTTAAATTTATTAAATCAATTATTTAATTACTCTAAGATAGAAGATTTTACCTATGATTATTTTCATTTATTTTTAAACCTTCCCGATTCTAAAATTAAAGTACTTAGTTCTCCTAATGCTTTAAAAGGATATCAAAATAAATATTTTACATTTAATGATCTTAAAGATTTTGAGATAGAGAAAATAACAGCTCTTATAGCGCCTGTAAACGATCTTTTTGGTCCATATAAATATTATTCAATTAACGACCTTAAGGATGTTGAGATAGAAAAAATAAAGATTCTTACAATAAACCCTGGAGCATTTGTAGGATATCAAAGAAATTATTTTACAATTAATGATCTTAAGGATTTAAGTATAGATAAAATAACAGCCTTAACACTTTCTGCAGTAATAAACAAAGGGTTTGCAAATAAATATTTTACGATTGAAGATTTTAAAGATTTAAGCATAGAAAAAATATTTTTTTTTACTTCCCCTAAGGTATTAGAAGATTATAATAGATATTATACATTTAATGAACTTAAAAATTTAGAACCTATTAAAGCAAAAATTCTTACTTTACATAAAGTAATAGAAGGATACGCCCGTGGAATTTTTACATTTGATCAACTTAAAGACTTAGAAATAAGTAAATTAAAAACTCTTATAACATCTAATAATCTAGATGAATTTTTAAAAACTCTTGGAACAGCGACTAGTACTAGTGGGTATGAAACCGGTGAACCTATAGCCGATGTATCTCTAGGAGGAGAAAATGATTTTGCAAAGGAGTTATAAAATTTATATTAATAGGAATTCACAAAAGCTAAATATCCTTCATATAAAAAGGAAAATTTTTAACTAAGCTCTTTACTTGTGCATGAATCTTTTCCTCATATTCGCTATTATCTTGGTTGTTTTTAAGGCTATCTAATATATCGGCAATCATATGTCCGACTAATGTAAATTCTTGTTCCTTAAATCCTCTGGTAGTACAAGCAGGTGAGCCTAGCCTAATCCCTGAAGTAATAAAGGGTGAAGTTTCATCAAAGGGTATGCTGTTTTTATTGCAGGTAATGCCCGCTCTATCTAAAGAATTTGCAGCTATTTTGCCAGTTACGCCGTCTTTACGCAAATCTACTAATACTATATGGTTATCAGTTCCACCTGTTAAAATATTATATCCTCTTTCCTGCAAGATACTCCCAAGAGCCTTAGCGTTACTTAAAACCTGCTTTATATAGCTTTTATATTCAGGTTGCAGAGCTTCCTTGAACGCTACAGCTTTGGCAGCTATAACATGCATTAATGGTCCGCCCTGTATCCCGGGAAATAAAGCTAGATTTATTTTTTTCCCTAACTCTTCATCATTCGATAGAATTAAACCGCCTCTAGGACCTCGTAAAGTTTTATGAGTAGTGGAAGTTACAACATGAGCAAAAGGGAGCGGGCTTGCATGCGCGCCGACAGCCACAATCCCAGCGATATGAGCGATATCCGCCATAAGATAAGCTCCGACTTTATCGGCAATTTCCCGAAATTTGGCAAAATCCAGGTTTCTCGGATAAGCAGAATAGCCAGCGATAATTAATTTCGGTTTATGTAATATTGCTAGCTTTTCTATTTCATCATAATCAATTAAATAGTTTTCCTTATCTACGCTATAAAAAACCGCATTAAACCATTTACCGGACATATTAGGAGGCGCGCCATGCGTTAAATGCCCGCCGCTATCTAACGACATGCCAAGTATTGTATCACCAGGTTGTAATAGGCTCAAAAAAACTGCTTGATTAGCTTGTGAACCTGAATGAGGTTGGACATTCGCATATTTACAATTAAATAACTGTTTTGCACGCTCTATAGCAAGTAACTCAGCTTTGTCGACCTCTTCACAACCGTTATAAAAGCGCTTGCCAGGATACCCTTCGGCATATTTATTAGTAAGCACTGAACCTTGTGCTTCCAACACGGCTTGACTTGTAAAATTTTCTGAGGCAATGAGTTCAATCACATTTTGTTGTCGTTGCTTTTCATTATTAATTATTTCATAAATTTCTTTATCAGTATCAGATAATTTATCAATAAATGTATCCATTCATTTTACCTTATTGTTTTGTTGTTAGCTTTATTGCATGAATCGTCATGGCAAGGCGTCTCTTGACGCCGTGGCCATCCAGTCTTTGTCATGCTAAACTTGTTTCAGCATCTTTTTTAATAGATCCTGAAATAAATTCAGGATGACTATTTTTTTCTGGATGGCCACAGCCGCTTCGTGGCTTCGCCATGACGGATTTTTATTATTTTCTAAACCCCTACAACCATGCTATTGTTTTTTTATGAAATTTATTGCAAATTCCAGTCCTTTTGCATCAATGGAGTGAGCAATGTGGGGAATCTTATAGCTATTATGAGGGATTTGGTTCTTGGATAAATATTCTTCTGCTTTACCCATTTCATTAACGCTAACTACTTCATCAAGTTCACCGTGAATTAAGCAAATTGGAGTTGATTTATTAACGCATTCTTTAGGTGGAAATAGCATTCCCGAAAAACCTATACTAACCAAAAATGGTTCTTGTTGTATAAGAGTTAAGTATAGTCCGATCATCGTGCCTTGAGAAAAGCCAATAATAATAGTATCTTTATTAGTCAAGCCTAATTCGGTTTGTTTTTCCTTAATTATTTCCGTCAAAAGTTCAACGTTATTTTCAAGTAATTTCTGTATTTTTTGAGGAGTGCGATCTTGCAAACTAAACCATTGTCGTCCGTAAGGTGCCATATCGTAGGGCTCCACTCCATGCGGAGAAATAAAATGGCAATCAGGCAAATCATCTTTTATATAAGGCACTAAACCGATCAAATCGTGACCGTCAGAGCCAACGCCGTGTAGTAATACTACTAATTTTTTTGGCGATAAATCTTTACTTTTAACTTCAGGGTACGTGTTATTCATTAATTTTAATTTTTTGTTATTGAATTGTGCCGGTGTTACGTGGATAAGTTAATCATATTCTATGTCATTCTAGTTCAAATGGGAATCCAGGAAAAATAGTCATCCTAAATTTATTTCAGGATATTACTATTAAGAGATGCTGAAACAAGTTCAGCATGACAAAGAAAAGCCTGGATTCCAATTTGAACTAGAATGACAATCCATATATACACAATAGTATTTTTTAACTCCTTTTTAACAACGCTGCAAGCTCACCGTTTTGATACATCTCTTTAACTATATCACAACCTCCAATAAATTCACCTTTAATATATAATTGCGGAATAGTCGGCCAGTCGCTAAAATTTTTTATGGCTTCCCGAAGTTCCGGGTCGCTGAGCACGTTAATATCACGAAATTCTACGGCTAGCTTTTCTAAAATAGCAACTACTGTACCGGAAAAACCACACATAGGTGACTCTTTAGTACCTTTCATAAATAGCACAACATCATTATTGGCTATTTCATTTTTTATAAATTCAAAACTTTTGTTTTCTAGCATTTTAAAACCTGATAAAATTAAATAGACCTTTTTCCTAACTTGCTTCTAAAGATAATTTGTACGTCAATCCAATGCTCGAATCCTCACGTACTAAGTGTACGCTGCGGTTCTGCGCTTCGTGTTTCCTTCAAATTCTTCTTTATTAGCTACGTTATACAACAGGTCTATTCAAGAAATATTTATACCTAAATACAATAATATGCAAGCACAAAGAAAAGATAAGTTGTGGGTTGATAAAATTTTCCAAATTTTAAGCGATAACAATGAAAACCCTAAAACGGAATTAGAGTATAAGAATGAGTTTACTTTATTGGTAGCAGTAATATTATCGGCTCAAGCTACCGATATATCGGTAAATTTAGCAACAAAATCTTTATTCGAAATTTATGATACACCGGAGAAAATCTTACAACTTGGGGAAGAAAGATTAAAACAATATATCAAATCTATCGGGCTATTTAATACCAAAGCAAAAAATATAATTTCCCTATGTCGAATATTAATAGATAATTATAATAGTCGTGTACCGAATAATTTTGAAGAATTAATTAAATTACCGGGGGTAGGGAGGAAAACGGCAAATGTTATATTGAATTGTTTATTTCAGCAGCCTACTATAGCTGTTGATACGCATGTATTTAGAGTAGCTAGAAGATTAGGGCTTGCTAAAAGTGAGAGTCCTGAAAAAGTGGAAGCCGAGTTATTACAAATTATCAGTAAAAAATGGCTAAATCATGCCCATCACTGGCTAATATTACACGGTAGATATATTTGTAAAGCTAGAAAGCCCGATTGTGCTATTTGTCCACTTACAGAATATTGTGAGTATTACAAAGTTCAAAATATTATTTCTTCATAGCGTTATTGCGTGACTCCGACGTCATTCCCGCGCAGGCGGGAATCCAGCAAAAACTTTTTAGTCATCTTGAATTTATCTCAGGATATCTTGAATTAGATGCTGAAATAAGTTCAGCATAACAAAGAAAGTCTGGGATTCCCGCCTGCGCGGGAATGACATATAGAGACAGCGAGAATGAAATACTGTTACTTTGAACTAAAATGACATATATCCATAATACCGCTTTTGTACTAAACAGCTGTAGCTTTAGGAGTCTTTGCAATATGTCTTTCTTTAATCCTGGCTGATTTACCGCTTCTGTCTCTTAAATAATAAAGCTTAGCACGACGAACCACCCCGTATTTTACTACATCAATAGCATGTACCATCGGTGCATAAGTCATGAAACGTCTTTCGACACCTTCGCCGTGGCTAATTTTACGCACTAGGAATGAAGAAGTAATACCTCTATTTCTTTTAGCGATTACCACGCCTTCGTAAGCTTGAAATCTTTCAGTAAGTTTTTCCTTACCATCTTTCTCTATTGATCTATCAATAAGCTTGACGGTAACTTTAACAGTATCGCCGGCGTTAAAAGCAGGAATTTTTTTATTTGCCGTAAGTACTGCAATATTTTCCTGTTCAAACTGGTCAATAATATTCATTTATTTAACTCCTAGTAAAAAATTATTGTGAATTTTTAAATATTAACAATGTCTAAGTCCGTATGAATAAATCCGGACGACGTGATTTAGTAACCTTAATAGATTCTTGACGTTTCCATTCGTTAATTAATCGATGGTTACCCGATAATAAAACATCCGGTACTTTTCTTCCTCGCCAATTTTCGGGTCTGGTATATAAGGCACACTCTAATAGGCCACCAAACTCGCCGTTTTGTTCGAATGATTCCGAAGATAAAGTATTTTGATTTATTAAAACGCCCGGTAGTAACCTAATTAAACAATCAAGAATAGTAAGCGCAGCTACTTCGCCGCCCGATAGGATATAATCCCCTACGCTAATTTCAGTTATATTATACTCTTCAATTACACGTTCGTCAATCCCTTCATAACGCCCACATAAAATTATCATTTTATCTTGCTGTATCATTTCTCTTGCGAGGCTTTGATTAAATAGTTTACCTCTAGGTGAAGGGTAATAAATTTTACTTCCCGGATTTAAAGATAAGCCGTAATCAATAGCTGCACCTAAAACGTCAGGCCGCATTATAAGACCGTCACCGCCACCGTAAGCTTCATCATCAACATTTTTATGCTTCGTTATACCGAAATCTCTAATATTGATAACATCATACGACCAGATATTTTTTTGTAATGCCTGCCCTGCTAGGGATAAACCTAAAGGTCCGGGGAACATTTCGGAAAAAACGGTAAGAATTGAGGCGTGCAGTAGAGACATTTTATACTGCTCATCTTTCAAAATAAAATTGAATTATTGAAATAAGAGTCAATGTAAATAAAAAAAGTTATTAGATGGTCGGGGCGGAGAGATTCGAACTCCCGACCCTCTGGTCCCAAACCAGATGCGCTACCAGGCTGCGCTACGCCCCGACATAAATGAGTGTTATTTATATGAAATATTTCAATAAACATAGTATATACCTCATAATAATCGGTAAATCAATTTTTTTATTAAAAAATTTGCAAAGCATTAGATGTCGTGCCGTGGCCTCTCCACGGCATCCAGTCTTTTTTTACTAAGATTTTCTGGATACCGTGGTCAAGCCACGGTATGACAAGAAGTAGATTGCCGCGTCGATGCTAGCGCATCTCCTTGCTGTATTTATTAAATAATTGTTAAAAATACCTATAACTTTAATGGCTGTTAATATAAAAATACAACCCTTAATCATAGCAATTAAGGCAGTTAAACGTTGAAGTAATAAGGTTTATTAAATTATTCTAATACTCAATTAATAATTTTTCAACTAATAATTATGTGTTATTTATATCAACAATATATGGGGTTATAAAAATTTCTTTATTCTTATAACTGTTAATTATTTTCTACTGCCGTTTTTTGTTATTTAATCAAATTAAGCCAAAAGCAAAATTATTTATAAATCACCACATATTTAAAAAATGCTTTCCGGCAAATCAAATATTCAGTGAAATGTTTAAAATTAGTTTTTTAATTGAACGGTTTTAAGCGTTAAATTTGCGTATATTCATATTAATATTGATCATCTGATCATCGACTTTAAAAAGTTGTCCTAGTCAAAAATAATAAGATTTAGGCGCTTTTCTTATCTAAATGCTTGCTACAAAAATATCGATCTCGAAATACAAGTTAACAAAATTAATGGAAATGGAGATGTTATGTCAAGTCAACGGAAAATTCTAAAAAATCTAATAACTAACGCCCTGATTAGTAGTTCCATGGCTACTTGTATGCTTACGACCGGAAGTGCTTTTGCTAGCGGTAGCCCCACGGTGAACCGAACTGCATCAGGAGTAGCAGCTAACTTATTTACAGGGGTAGGTCTTGATTCAGGAGTAGCTTTTAATCCTGTCACTTCTGTTCTTACGATAAATAATGTAGATGTTAATACCGGTGGAATAGATAATATTCCTTCAATTTTCTCTCTCAACCCGCAAACTCTTAATGTAGATAATAATCTTACGTTAGGTGCTGTTGGAGGAGCCAGGTTAAATTTGAATATTACAGGTGATTACTTAATAACTTGGAACGGTAACGGGGTGTCGGCAACAGCCGGTGCTAATACTAAGGACCAAGCGGGAAATGCTAGTCCATTTGGTGAGGTTGGAGGGCCTTATGGACTTGACGATAATACTTTCTCTGTAGGCAATATGAATTTTAACAATAAAGTAGCCACATTTGATATTTATACAACTAATAATGGCAGTATTATAGATCAAAATACTGTCTTTCAGCAGGCAGGAAGTGCTACTTTAAGCGTTACAAATACTATACCCGACAATGGAACAACGATTCTCCATCCGAGTGTTACCCAATTTGATACGCTTCAAATAAACGGTACCGTAACCGCTAGGTTACTACCGAATATAGCCGGAGATTTTAATGCTTACCCGGCTGACTTGAATGTAATTTTTAATCCAGTGTTTTTTAATAAAAATAATATTATAGATGCTAGGTTTGGAATTGGGAATTCTGATACCACCGGTGGAGCCTTAAATCCCAGAAGTTATACTGCAGATCCCGGGCATACAATAACCAGCGGCACTGATGGATATGGTCTTGTTGCCTTTAACTCAGGTCCTAACGGTCAACAGAGAATAGTTGACATAAATGTTGGTACTAACAATAGCCAAAGGCTTGGTCAAGTAACAATAGAAGACATACAAGGAGGTCAGACGGGAATTATTACCGTTAACGGCACGATGTTTGCTCAAACAATTTTGCTGGCTACTAATTATAATGCAGGTAACGGTATTATTTGGACAAGCGCTATTGACACAGGGGATGGAGGGGTAGTAAAAATTGATCTTCAAAGTAATGTATTGTTTCAGAATAATATAACATCGAATATTAATTTTGTATCAAATGATGCTAGTTTTGTTACTATGGATGACGGTTTCAATGTAACCGGAAATATATATAAGACCGGGACCGGTGCCACTACTTTAAATTTTGCAGGGATTAGTACGGTTACAGGAGATATAGGAGGAAATAATGGAATTGGTGATAATAATACCGGAAGTTATCCGATTGATGTATTAAATATTCAGGGAGATGATACCACAACCGTTGAGTTAAAAGGCAATACTACTGTTAATCAGTTTAATTTTACCGATACGGGGATGGCTGCTGTAGGTGGGACATTAACTGCAACGGTAGGAGTGAATTTTAATAATGTTGCATCAACTCTTCAATTTAATGGAGCTTTAGGAGCAGGACCATATACTTTTTCAAGTCCAGTTCTTAATGCTGCTAATGGTATCTTAGACGTTTATACTAACCTTATTACTACGGATGCGAGTATTGGAACACTAGCTACAATTAATATCGGAGATGTTGGGAATAAAATAGACGGGACGCTTACAATTACTGTTCCCGGAGATAATTTTGTCTTAGGGGGTGCGGTTGATATAGATACTGCCGGCTCGCAATTAATTATAGCAATACCAGAAGCTCAAACAGTAACGTTTAATCAAAATGTAACTAACACAACAGCTGCGCAAGGAGGAAGCGTTACATTTGATGGGACTAATGGGGAATTAGTAGTAGACGGAGCGGCAACCATTGGTGCCGTTAATAATTTAAATGCAATAAATACTAAAGGGGCTGTTCAGGTGCAACCAGGCTTAAATGTTGGGGGAACCGCAGCATTAAACCTAAAAGCCGGCTCGACATTTACTGATAACAGTCTTACTTCTACAAATATAGCAGCAATAAGTATTGGTGAAGCCGGAGGAGTAGCAACTTATGCTTTAGATGCAATCAACGACGCAGGAGGTGCTTTTAACTTAAATACCGGAGGTATGACATTTGGTAATGCTGCTTCTATTTTACAACTACAGTCTTCTGCTTTAGCAGGAGCCGATACTACTATAACTTTGTTAGGTAATTTAAATCCGGGGAATGTCGGAGGAGCAGGCGGCACGGGTATTATAGCAATAAATGCTATAAATGCAGGTGAAACGCTAAAAATAGCAGGTGCAGGCAGCTTAGGAATAGCAGGTGGTAACCTTTTACAGCAAATGACTTTTGCAGGCGCAGGGAATATTACCGTAGTTCCGACGATTAATACGGCGAATGCCATTTCCACGGGTATAACGGGTACCTTAACACTTGGTACAGTAAATAGCAATATTAATTTCACCGCTGCAACAAATCTGATTGTTGGAAATGTAACGGGTAATATAGGGCTAGCGGGTCAAGCAGGTATTGTTACCCTGCTAAATAATAGTACAATTACTGGCACAGTTGACGGAAGCACCACAGCTATTTTAAACTTTCAGGGAGCAGGAAATGTTGGAGCGATAGGTGCAAATAATACACTTACTGCCGTGAATTTCCAGGGAGCTGGAGATGTTAATTTAACAGGTGTAGCTAATGCTACTAATTTTTCCATAACGAATGGAGCAAATGTTACAGTAACTGGTCTAATGACAGGAGCAGTAAATTACGGTGCAGGTGCAGGAGCCTTAACACTGCAAAGCGGTCTTAACGGAGCAATTACTACGAGTGTTCCGAATAACGGCACGGTAACTATCAATGGTGGAAATATTAGCGGTATTATCGATGGAACTACTTTGGTAAATATAGGTGCAAATCCTGTTACTTTTAGTGCAAATGTAAATTCAACTACCGTAGCTCTTACTAATAATGCTTCTTCTTTAACTATTGGCAACAATGTTACTTTAACAAGCGCAGTTACAACTGCCAACCCTAATAATGGCGTATTAATTTTAAATCCTAATAGTAGCGTGGTCGGTGATATAGGTACTAATTTAGCTCCTATTGCTGCAGTCCAGATAGGAGCAGGACCTGCAAGTCTTCAAGGCAATGTTTATTCAGGCGCGGCTGCTTTAACTAATGCTTTATCTTCTCTAACTCTAAATGCCGGCACTAATGTTAACGGATCAATTACAAATACTTCAGGCAATAATAATAGCGGTATACTGATATTTAATGGCGGTAGCATAACGGGAGCTGCAGGAGCTCCGGGAGCAGCACTAAGTGCAGTAACTTTTAATGCGAATGGTGCTTTACCCATAGCTTCATATGCCCAAACTTTTAATGTTAATAATGCAGCAGTTGCCAATGCTCCTAATGGAGTAACGGGAGATGTTTTAGTAAATAGCGGAACATATATCGGGAATATTGCCGGCAATGCAACCTTTGGTGGTGTCGGAACTATTACCACAACGACTATTACCGGGCAAACTAATTTTAATGGTTTGGGTGGCACAGTGACTGTGAACGATACAGGCAGTATAGGTGCGGTTACAAGTAGCGGCAATAATGGAAATTTAATATTTGCCGGAGGAGCGAATGTTACTGGTATAGTGAGTAATATAGGTGCGATGACTCTTAATGGAGCAGCTGGCTCAATAGTTAATTTTCAGCAAAATGTGTCAGGAGCATCGCTTGCACTTAATAACGGTGGAACTGCAAATTTAAGTGGATCGCTTACCACGACAGGAAATGTTGACTTTAATAAGGCAGCGAGCATACTTCGGTTCTCAGGAGGAAGCCCAGCAGGCTACCAACTAAATAGTCCAATAGCCAATGCTAATAATGGGGTTTTAAATGTTTTCACCAATTTAACCGCTACTGATCCAACTATCGGACAAATCAAAACAATTACCATAGGTAATGGAGCTGCGCAAATATTTACTATAAGTACTTCAAGCCCAGCGCTGACTTTACTACAACCGGCAGGTAGTACTATTATATTCGGTGATGCTGGTTCAACATTTGCCATAACAAGTAGTCAAAATCAAGGCGTGGCATTTGCCAATAGTTTTGATGGTTTTGCAGGGGGAGGAGGTATTTTACAATTAGGTAGCACCTCTGCTACAACACCTAATAATAACGTATTATATTTGCAGGGTACTGCGGGTACAGAAGCAATAGGTTCAAAAGCGAATCAACTAACTTCCATAAATATAGTTGGTAATGTAGGTATTGCTGGCATTAGCCCCACTACTAAACAACTTGATGTAAGTAACACAAAGGCGCTTAATATTTCTGCAGGTTCGGTATTTGCGGATGAATCAATTACTTCAGCACAAATTAAAGCAATTAATATCGGTGATAATACCGGTGCTGGTACTTATGCACTTGATGCAGTAAATGCTGATTTTACATTACAGGCTGCAGGCGTGACTTTTGGCAATGAAGATTCTGTCTTTAAATTAATGACTAGTGCAACAGCTGCTAATTCAACAAGTACTATAATTTTAGATTATAATATCGTGCCGCTAGCTCCTCACACCGCAATAGTAGAATTGAACGCCAAGAACCCGGGCGTAACTTTAAAAATAGAGGGAACTGCTAATAAGTATTCACTTGGGACAAAAGCTCTTCCGTTAAAGCAAATAAATTTTTCAGGAAATGGGTTAATTGCAGTAGAAGCGATTGCTACGGATACTATTAATATATCAGTTCCAAAGCTTCTTATCGGTGAGGTTAATTCTAATATTATTTATTCCGGACCTACGGAACTGGGAGTCGTAACCGTAAACGGTGATATGGATTTCCAAAATAATGCCGGTACTGCCGTGTTTGCTAGCGATACTACTAATCCAAATAATATAATTCCTGCTTCTATTAGCGGTGATATTACGAGTACTGGCGGACCTGGACCTAACGGTACTGTGATTGCTATGGATAATCTAACAGTTGGGGGAACAGTAACAAATATTAATTCATTCCAAGGTGGTGCAGACGGTAGCACTGTGACCTTTAATGCTCCTGATACTGGTAACGGTGTTACTATGTCAGCTACAGAACTTAAGGGAACAGGTGCGGGTACAATGGTACTTGCACAGAATACTACTTTCACTGGTAATATTAACGAAAGTAGTGATGCTAAACCTGTTAATTTAGAATTCCCAAACGGCGGTACTATACTTGGTAATATGGGTAATGGGGCGCCAGTTGGTAATGTTACAGTTACCTCAGGAACATTAAATCTTGGTGTACCAAATAGCGTACCTGATAGTGTTATGAGAGGTGATACATTATATGTTGACTTCAATAATGCAAGTGTGGTCTTTAATACAAGTGATATTCTTTTTTCAGGTGGAATAGATCAAGCTCCTATTGCTCCTATCGCGTTGCGAGCCTTCGTTCCTGGAGCTCTTGTAGCCCCTGCACCAATAATTACAGGCAAAGGGGCATTTTTTAAAGACACCGATCCTGTTATAACTAGCGCTCCTATAGGTAAGACTGCTCCAATACCTATATATATTCAAGGTGGAGATGTAACACTTACAAATAATATTGTAAATATATCATCTGCTAATTTTACTACCCCTAATGCGGTTACTCTTACCATTAATTCTTCAAATGCTCAGCTAGGCGGTGCTACCACTAACGCTGATGACCTGCACACCATTGCTATATCTGGTGACTTAACAACAGGTAAAAATCCTTTTGGCGATCCTACTAATAGCTTAAAATCTGTTAAATTACTCACAAGTGGTAAAATAACTATTGATAGTGAGAATTTCTACTCAGGTATTACGACTGGTACGAATAATACAGGTACAGCAGTCTTTGATGCCGATAACGGCTTTACCGATGATTTGGGAGAGGAAAGTGCACGTCTTGATACTGTTCAGTTTAATAGTGTCAACGGTAAGGTGAAAGGGGATACTTACTCGAAAACCATCACTATTGATTCAGGTAAATCTGCAATTTTTGCCGGGTATAAAGATAGAACGCTAGACGTACCGGCAGCAAATGTTAACGGTACACAAATTCCTCGTTCAATTCAAAAATTCAAATATAATACAGTGGTTGCTGGTGACAGCTTTATCGGCGCTGATGCCAGTTCAAACGGTACTTTTAGTAATCCTGCGTTAGTACAAGTACCAATTAATAAGGGTACATACAAGTTTGATAATGACGTATGGCTACAAAAACCGCTTACTGGTGCAAGTGATATAACTTTTGCTCCAAATAGGGTCTCAATAATAGGAGCAGAGGTTGAAGCTGTAAATATAGGAGCTAATCAAGCTAATTTAGTTTTCCTTGCCTCTGCTCCCCTAAGCGGAAATATCAGCGGTAGCAATATGACGCTCGATCTTGGGAATAATCAAATTACCTATACGGGTAATGCAAAGCCTACCGGTGAGCTTACTATTAATGTCTTGTATGATACAGTAAATAGTGGAGCAAAAAACAATACTGATAGCGGTAATATAGTTATTGCCAACGGGTCAAATATTGACTTATCCGGCGTAACTGCACTTAAAGTGTTATTAACTGCTGCTTCTAATGCAGCTAGTATAAGCGAGAATAGTGCTTACCCTATAATTACTTCATTATCAGGTAATGGAATAACCGTCGGAAATGCTGGAAAGCTTCCATTTAACGTTACCGCTAATGAAGGGGTGTTTGTAAGATGGGTGATTAATGCCAGCTCCTTTACACTTTATCCTATAGAATCTACCGGTGATGTAGTTACAGATAATATAATAAAAATTTTAATAAATACTCCAATAGGTAATGTAATAGTAAATACCCCTGTCGATCAAAGAAAAGTTATAGTTGATCATTTAATACCGATTATTCCGCTTCCTTCAAATGAAGTACATAAAATAACCCAGGTTAACCATCCGTTTATTATACCAGAAATTCCAAGTATTGCTCCAATTGGTGGCTACAGCCCATCAGTTCCTGTAAACGGTCCTGCAGTAGTGGGCACTGGTCCTAATGGTCCAAACAGTCCTGTAATTGGTGGTAGTGTAATAGGTGGTACATTTACGCCTAGTGGCCCTAGCGTTGTATATCCTAGCGGTCCTGCAGTAGTGGGCACTGGCCCTAATGGTCCGAATGTTCCAAGTGCTCCAAGCACAGTGACGCCTGGCACAGGCGGAGTAACAGGATATAGTCCTTCCACCCC
>NZ_JAPNPB010000007.1:0-54590 GCF_049278075.1 Rickettsia endosymbiont of Halotydeus destructor | reverse complement strand
AGTTCAGTTAATCCTGGCAGTGGCGGTTATGCTCCATCAATCGGGTCAACTTCTAATTCACCTTCTGGATTTGGTGGCTCGAATACCGGAAATTCTGGAGTTCAAGGCGGCAATATAGGTAATAGCGGTGTAAGCCCAAATGCTTCCAGCTCAACCGGTGCTAATATAGGTACTAGCGGACGTAGTGGCAACAACGCTGGTACCTCAGCTACGAGCTCATCGGGAGCTACTATAGGAAATACTAATATTCCGGCATCTACCTCAAATTCTACTGGTAGCAATACCTTTGGAGGTTCTTCTACAAATACTAATAATGGTAATATTGGTAGTAGTAGAGTAGGGGGTAGCTCTAATAATGCTATGCCGGTTATTGAAACTGGTAGGGATAATAGTATTAGCAGTAGCAGTAGTGTAGGTTCCAGTGCGGCAAGTACAGGAGCTGTAACTACTAACCCAAATGATGGGTTTAATGCAGCAAGAAGTAACACGAATGCCGGTACTCAAGATATCTCTGAGCGAACTTCTAAAATTAGAGGTGCCGAAAGCTCTTCAGATAGCGTACCTGCAGAACAGGATCAAGGTGTTTCTCGTAGAAGAGGAGAAGCAGTCGGTGCCGGTGATTGTGATAGTAATGAAGTTGCGTATGGTTTATGGGGCGCTCCTTATCTTGGTAGAGCCACACAAAAGGCACAGCATAATCTTATGGGTTATAAAACAAAATCTGTTGGGGGATCGATCGGGGTTGATGCTTTAATAAATGATAATATAGTAGCTGGAGCCGCTTATACGAAAGTTGATACTAAGTTAAATTACCAAGGTGCTAAGGCTGGTAATCATACTAAAGTTAACACGGATATGTTTTCTATATATGGTTTATATAACTTCGTAAATAACCTGTTTATAGAAGGTATAACGTCGTATTCACGTAGTACCATCAAAACTCAGGAGATCCGTAATATAATAAACGGTTTAGAAAATGCACGCTCTAAATATCGTTCTTATTCTTACAGTGGTCAAGTAGTGGGGGGATATAATTATTTATGGAATGAAACAACTTTATCGCCAATGGTTGGGCTTAGACTTGCTAAAATAAAAGATACCGGTCATCAGGAATATGGTACGTCATTCCAGAACTTAACTATCAAGAGGCGTCAATATAATAAACTTGAAGGAATAGCTGGTGGAGAAATTAAAACCACCTTTTATAAAGGCGAGTTTTTAATAAGACCGCAAGTACACGCCTTTATTAATTACGACTTTAAAGGTAAAACGCCGCCAGTTGTTGCAGAGCTTAGCGGTGTTAAAAATCCGCTGCCTGTACCTACTCCTAAATCTACTAAAATACTATATGATTTAGGGGCAGGTATAGAGATTAAAAAAGGTAGAATGGAGTATGGTTTTCACTACGGTTTAAACCTTGCGAAAAAATATCAAGCTCAGAGCGGGACTTTAAAGCTTAAAATAAATCTCTAATTTTTATAAGTGGTGTCATTCCCTCGAAAGAGGGAATTTACTTAAAAATATAATATAAAGTTAAATACCGGCTTTCACCGGTATGACACCAAAATTTGAGCCATGCAATAAAGTTGATAACTCTTGAAGTTGAGGATATTTTTCCGGGTTCCCGTTTGAACTAGAATGAAATAAATTTATACTTAGAAATGTGTGGTTTTTTATTTAGCGATTTGGTTCGTCTAAATGATTTTTTTCGTAATTCTCATGTCGCTCTTGTGCTTCAATACACAATGTAGCAATCGGTCTTGCTTCAAGACGCTTTACGCCGATCGGTTCACCTGTTTCTTCACAATAACCGTAATCTTTATTTTCTATACGCAATAAAGCTTCTTCTATTTTATCAAGTAATTTACGGTATCTATCTCTAGTACGCAGTTCAAAAGCCCTACCTGTTTCACTCGAAGCGCGATCGTTAAAGTCTGGTTCGTTCAAATTTTCTTCTTTAAGATGATTTAAAGTGTCTCTCGATTCGCCTAATAGAGAATCTTTCCATTCTAAAAGTTTTTGTCTAAAATATTCTAGTTGAAAAGGATTCATATAATCTTCTTCATTAGAAGGCGTATAACCTGGCGGTAATGTAAGTTTAGGCATATTAATTTCTCAAGTGTAAAACTTTAAAGTAATATAATATATAATTTTAAATTAAAGCAAGAAGATTATTATGTTTAAGGTATTTTTTCTTGTTTAATAGGATGAGTAGCATTATATACCGCTTCTAAATGTTTAATACTTGTTTTGGTATAATTTTGGGTAGTAGATAAACTTTTATGACCTAATAATTCTTGAATAGAGCGGAGATCAGCACCGTTTTCTAGTAAATGAGAAGCAAAGCTATGTCTAAATGAATGAGCAGTCAAGTGTTCCGGTAGACCGTAAAAACGTCTCAACTTAATAAGCTCTCGATTAAAAACCGGAGGTTGTAGCTTTTTGCCTTGTTTACCTCTAAATATTGGTTCTTGAGGTTGCAAATCATAAGGTAGTAATTTTAAATATTCCTCGATTAAGCTGCGGACTACAGGTAACCAAGGGATAACTCTCTCTTTACTAGCTTTGCCTCTTATCTTAATAAAATCTAAATTTTCTAAGTGAGTTTTAGTAATAGCCAATGCTTCCGAAATACGTAATCCCGATGCATAAATAAGTATAAGAAGTGCCTTGTTTCTAAGTTCTAGCCATTCAATATTAGTAAATTCATTAATATGTTCAAGGGATATAGTAGCTTCTTCTTGCGATAAAGCCTTAGGTAATAATTTACTTTTTCTAGGGGATTTTACGGAGAAAATAATATGAGAATTTATCTGAATTGTTTTTTCTAAAAATTTATAGAAGTTTTTTACAGCAGATAGCCCTCTGGCAATAGAAGAAGCGGTAAAATTATCACAATGCCTTTTTGATAACCAGCTTCTTATAAATCTTATATCTGCTTCCTCTATACTACTAACTGTTACTAATTCTGAATTATAATAATTCATAAATTCTAGAAAATGTTTAAGATCATTACTATAGGAGGTAATAGTGTGATCAGAATAATTTTTTTGTAATTTAAGATATTTTTGCCACTTATCTATTAATTCTTTAGTTTGTGTATCTAGTAGCATCATTACAACTTTAATAATTTGATAATATATCTTAACATGAAATAATAAATATTACTATGTTGACTCATATTTTTATAAATGTTAGCATAAATAATATAAAAGCACCGTTAACAAAATTAATTTTAAAGCTAATTAAAAAACCTTGTTAATAGTGCAAAAGGTTATGTAAATAACGTAATCCGGCTTAACGGTAAACTATAATTAAACTAATCTAAACAATATTTTTAGGAGAAAGGTAATGTTAAATAATACACAATTTTTGGATATGATGAAATCTTATATGAATCCGGAATCTTATATGAATTCCATAAAAAATATGCCTAATGTTGATCTTTCCTCTGTTGCCGGCACCATGCAAAAAGTCATGAATATTTTTACAACGACTAATCAAATAGCTACTGAAAGCATGCAGGCACTAATTAAAAAAAATTCCGAGATTTTACAAAGTAATGTTAATGATATTTTAAATTCCACTAAGGAAGCAATGAGCTCCGGAGATTTAAATCACACATCCGAGTGTCAGAAAAAATGTTTAAAATCGGTTTATGAAACCTCTATGAATAATGCAAAAGAATTAGCAAATATTGCTTATGAATCTTCTGCAAAGATATTAGAGGCCGTAAATAAAAATGTGGCTGAAAATGTGCATCAGGCTGCTGAAAATATACAAAAGAAAAAATAGTACAGCGTCATCGCGAGGATAGGTTAAAGCATATTCTATGTCATTCCCGCGAAGGCGGGAATCCAGAAAAAAATAGTCATTCTGAATTTATTTCAGAATCTACTAAAAAAGATGCTGAAACAAGTTCAGCATGACAAGACTGGATTCCCGCCTTCGCGGGAATGACATAGGGCACTTTTTTAGAACCCTGCAACAATGCTTATAGTTGCTCACAATGACGATTTAGATTCAATATTTGAGCAGATTTAATTGTTGTTCCCGTATGTGAAGTTAAAAAAATTATCCCACCGCTATTTGCTTTCATAACAATCAAATTATTTAACAAATCCCGATTTTCTTTACTTAAATGAGTTTCTACTTCATCTAGTAACCATAAATCAGATTGGCAGGCAATAAGTCTTGCTAATGCCACCGTTTTTTGAGTGCCCTTAGACAATTTATAACATTTTTCATTTAACAACTCATATAATTTAAAATAATGTATTGCTGCCTCAAGAGTTTCAGGGGAATTATAAATTTCTGACCAAAATTTAAGATTATCAAAAACAGTTAATTCAGCTTTTAAACCCAAATTATGCCCAATATAGTTGCAGTAAGGCTTTCCTAGAATATTGCAATCTATATTTTTATAAAAAATATTTCCGCTAGTTGGTTGCATAATATGTGCAATCATTTTAAGAAGAGAAGTTTTTCCTGAACCATTAATCCCTTGCACACAAACAATAGAAGAGGGCAAAAAGGTAATATTTAAGTTAAATAAGTTTCTTTGCGCAATATTAAATTTTAGTTGATGAAATGAGAGCATTTAAGAAACCTGTAGTCATAAACTTAATTGTATTTTAAGAGCATATATAATTAATTGCATATCATCATTAGAAACCGTTGTAATTTTAGATTTTAACCTTACTTTACTTACAGTCATTATTTGATCAGTCATAGCTTTACTTTGTTTACCACTTATTATTACATAAGCTTCACAAGGATAACATTTACTAGTATTATTTGTTAAAGGTACAACTTGTATTCTATTTAATGCTTGATTAGAATAATCGTTGCTAATAATTACTGCAGGTCTAGTTTTATTTATTTCTCCTCCAATTGAAGGATCGAAATCTACCCACCATACTTCACCTCTTTTCATCAAATTCATCCTGGCTTAATCCTTCTATCCACTCCTGTGCTTCTTGTTCTCTCTGCGTGTCCTTAGCCATAGCGTAATAAGCAGCTGCAAGTTGTTCATTAATTAAATACGGTTTCACTAAACCTTCTATAAATTTACTAATTTTTCGTTCACCGATCATTGAGTGTAATTTATAATAAACTGTTTCATCTATAGAAATTGTTAATTTTTTTTGCATAAAATATTTCTGTATACGTGTAGTATACGTATAATATCATATGTATATGAACTAATCCATTATTTTTAATAATTTTTGAAAGAAAATTATACAAGGAAATTAAAATTAAATATTTTTTTGAGCAAATAAATTAAATCATTTAAAATATTTGTTTTTTCTTGTAGGCTAACTAAAGTGATTTAATTTGAGGACAGGATGACTAAAGCCAATAATTCAAAATATGTTAAGGAATTATTAGTAGATAATATTATATATAAAATATTTGATATTAATAAAGCCGCAAGTGATATTAATCTGCCGCTTAAAAAGTTGCCTGTTAGTTTAAGAGTGTTATTTGAAAATATATTGCGTTGTCATGGTCTTGAACAAAATTTGCTAGTTTTTAAAAAATGGTTAATAAATAAAAAATCAGAAGCAGAAATAGATTTTATGCCGACCAGGGTTTTAATGCAGGATTTTACAGGGGTACCTGCTGTTGTCGATTTAGCTGCTATGCGTGATGCTATGAAAAAACTAGATGGGGACCCGTTAAAAATTAATCCGCTTATCCCTGTAGATCTTGTAATAGACCATTCAGTAAGTGTTGATTATTATGCTTCTGATAATTCATTTGATAAAAATGTTCAAATGGAAATGACTCGTAATATAGAGCGGTATGAATTTCTAAAATGGGGGCAGCAAGCATTTGATAATTTTAGAGTAGTCCCGCCAGGTACCGGAATTTGTCATCAGGTAAATTTAGAATATTTAGCAAAAGTCATATGGACAAGGGAAGAAGAAGGCGTAAATATTGCTTATCCCGATACGTTAGTCGGTACGGACAGCCACACTACAATGGTTAATGCTCTTGCCGTTCTTGGCTGGGGAGTCGGAGGAATTGAAGCAGAGGCAGCAATGCTTGGGCAGCCGTTATCGATGATTTTACCGGAAGTAATCGGCGTGAAATTAAGCGGTAAATTAACCGGTACGGCTACCGCTACCGATCTTGTGTTGACAGTAACGGAGTTACTTAGAGAGAAAAAAGTAGTCGGAAAATTTGTAGAATTTTACGGCGAAGGCCTTACCTCTCTTTCACTTGCCGATCGAGCAACTATTGCTAATATGGCTCCTGAATACGGCGCTACCTGCGGTTTTTTCCCGATAGATAACGAAACTTTAAAATATTTGGAACTAACCGGTAGAGATGCTGCACATATTAAATTAGTAGAGCAATATGCAAAAGTACAAAATTTATGGTATGAAGCAGGCGAAGATGCTGAATATAGTGATATTTTAGAATTAGATTTAAACCTAATTCGTTCTTCTTTGGCAGGTCCAAGACGTCCGCAAGATAGAATTATTTTGGAAAATGTTGCAGATAATTTTAAAAAGGAATTACCAGCACTTGCGTTAAATGAAGCTGATATAGATAAAAAATATTCAGTTAGTAATAAAGATTATACTCTCGGCAATGGTGATGTGGTAATTGCGGCGATTACTAGCTGCACTAATACCTCAAATCCTTATGTAATGATTGGTGCCGGATTGCTCGCTAAAAAAGCAGTAGAGTTAGGGCTTGCGACTAAGCCATGGGTGAAAACCTCGCTTGCTCCTGGTTCAAAAGTAGTGACGGAATATTTAAAAGCCAGCGGTCTTGATAAATATCTTAACGAACTGGGATTTAGCTTGGTTGGTTACGGCTGCACTACCTGCATAGGTAATTCGGGTCCGCTTATGCCGGAAATAGAAGAAGCTATCAATAAGAATCAGTTAGTTGTTGCTTCGGTTCTTTCGGGTAATAGAAATTTTGAAGGTAGAATAAATCCGTTAACCAGGGCAAATTACCTTGCATCGCCATTATTAGTAGTAGCGTATGCCTTGACCGGTACTATGAATATGGATCTTACTAGCCGGCCTATAAAAGAAAATATTTATCTAAAAGATATTTGGCCGACAAGGCAGGAGATAGAGCAGGTGATTAAAAATTCAATTAATTCCTCTATGTTTATCAATAAATATTCTGATATATTTGTTGGGCCCAAAGAATGGCAGGAATTAAAAATTAGCAATGCAGCAACTTACAATTGGCGCAAAGAAAGTACTTATATACAAAACCCGCCTTATTTTGAAAATAAAATAGAAGGAGTACATAATATAACTGCGGCACGAATTCTTGCTATTTTTGGAGATTCTATTACTACAGATCATATTTCACCGGCTGGTAATATCAGTAAGTTAAGCCCGGCTGCTAAGTATTTAACCGATCATAATATAGTTTCTACGGATTTTAATTCTTATGGATCACGTCGGGGCAATCACGAAGTAATGATGCGTGGAACCTTTGCCAATATTCGTATAAAAAATGAAATTTGCAGCGGAGTTGAAGGCGGAGTTACCGTAGATTATTTAGATAATCGACAAGTAAGTATTTTTGAGGCGGCAATGGATTATAAAGCGCACAATATTCCATTAGTAATTTTTGCCGGAAAAGAGTATGGTACAGGTTCTTCAAGAGATTGGGCAGCGAAAGGACCGCAGCTACTGGGTGTGAAAGCCGTAATTGCTGAAAGTTTTGAAAGAATTCATCGCTCGAATTTAGTAGGTATGGGGATTTTGCCGTTGATTTTTACCAACGGAATGACCAGAAAAGATTTGCAGTTAGACGGATCAGAGGTTATTAATATTGAAGGCTTAAATGATCAAATAAAGCCTTATCAAAAGCTTAAATGTGTGGTAAAAAGACAAAACGAGATTGTAGAAACTTGTGATCTAATATTGCAAATATTTACAGATAATGAGATAAATTATATAAAGCACGGTAGTATAATGCATTTGGTGGTGGAGAATTTAAGGAGAGTATAAACGTATTCAATGTCATTCCCGCGCGGCGTTAGCGTTGTTGCATGGCTCTTAAAAGCGCTCGATGTCATTCCTGCGAAAGCGGGAATCCAGGAAAAAGTAAAACAAAAATACTAATAATGTATTGGGTATATATATTATGTTCTGATCGCAACGGTACTTTATATATTGGTATTACCAATAATATACTGCGTCGTACTTATGAACATAAGCACAAAGCAATTAAGGGATTTACAGCAAAATATAATGTTATAAAGCTTGTCTATACAGAAGAATTTGCTGATATTAAAGAAGCACTTGCTAGAGAAAAAGTATTAAAGAAATGGAATCGTGGTTGGAAAATAAAATTAATAGAAAAAATCAATCCTGATTGGAAAGATTTAGGCAAAGATTTTTCTGGATTCCCGCCTTCGCGGGAAGGACATAAAAAGGAACAAATATATGGATAAACAAATAAAAGAATACACCAACCCGGGTAAGAAAAACCTAATTATAGTATACATCCTATTTTTATGTGGAATCGTTGCCCCTTTATTAGCGATAGTCGGTGCATTTTTCGCTTATGTTAATAAGGATGTTAGCGATAGATTTTTATCAAGCCATTATATATTTTTATTTCGTACCTTTTGGCTTGCATTTATCGGCTATATCATATCAACAGTTACTATGATAATCCTTATCGGATTTATATTATATTGTATCATAGCTATTTGGTTTTTACTACGACTTGCCGTAGGTTTTAAATATTTATTGAACGACTGGCCTCACCCAAATCCTGAGACATTTTGGATTAAATAAAAATGATCAAACTTACTATAAATACTCAGGAGATAGAAGTGCCGGAAGGTAGTACGGTTTTTCAGGCCTGTACAAAAGCGGGTATAGAAATCCCGCATTTCTGTTATCATGAGAGGCTGAAAATTGCCGGCAATTGTCGTATGTGCCTGGTTGAAATGGAAAAATCGCCAAAGCCTATAGCATCCTGTGCAATGCCTGCTGGTAATGGTATGGTAATTCATACTGATACACCAATGGTAAAAAAGGCTCGCGAAGGGGTGATGGAGTTTTTACTCATTAACCATCCTCTAGATTGCCCTATTTGTGATCAGGGCGGGGAGTGTGATTTGCAAGATCAGGCTTTTAAATATGGTAAAGGCACTAACAGGTTCCACGAGAATAAGAGAACCATTAAAGATAAATATATGGGGCCGCTCATAAAAACGGCAATGACTAGATGTATACAATGCACTAGATGTATTAGATTTGCAAATGATATAGCGGGTGTTGAAGAGATGGGAGCTATCGGTAGAGGTGAGCATATGGAAGTAACTTCATATTTAGAGCAAAGTTTAGATTCTGAAATTTCTGGTAATATGATCGATATTTGTCCGGTCGGTGCTTTAAACTCCAAGCCATACGCCTTTAAAGCTCGCAGCTGGGAGCTGAAGCATACCGATGGTATAGGGGTGCTAGATGCAGAAGGTACCAATATCCGTATTGATAGCAGGGGCGCAGAAGTAATGAGGATATTACCCCGTGTTAATGAAGAAATTAACGAAGAATGGATTTCGGATAAAATTCGCTTTAGTTATGATGGCTTAAAATATCAACGTTTAGATTGTCCATATATACGGAAAAACGGTAAATTGGTCGAAGCAAGTTGGAGTGAAGCTTTAAAAGTTGTAGCCAATAAAATAAAATCATTCCAAGGGAATCAAATAGCAGCTATTGCAGGTCAGCTTGTACCTGTTGAATCTATGTATTTACTAAAAATTTTACTGCAGAAGCTTGGTTGTAATAATTTTAACGTTAATCAGTTTGATTATAAAATTGACGCCTCAAGCCGAGGAAATTATTTGTTTAACACCAGCATTGCAGGTATTGAGAAAGCTGATTTATGTCTATTAATAGGCGCGAATCCAAGACAGATAGCGCCGGTGTTAAATAGTCGAATTGGTAAAATGCAACGACATGGTTCATTAAAAGTTGCAAGGATTGGCAAGGGGCATGACCAAACGTACAAAATTCAGGAGCTGGGAAATAGCGTAGAGATAATTAAAGATTTGGCTGATGGGGTACATGAGTTTGCGCAAGATTTAAGTCAAGCAAAATATCCAATGATTATAATTGGTGATGGGGTATATTCACGAAGTGATGGCTATGCTATTTTAGCGCTTATCCATAAAATTATTGATAAATATAATATTGTACGGGAAGATTGGAGCGGTTTCAATATACTACATAATCATGCTTCTATGGTTGGTGGGTTTGATATCGGTTTTAACTCTATTACCACCAACGAGATTTTAGTCAAAGCAGAAAAAGAAGAAATAAAATTAGTCTATTTGCTAGGAGCCGATGAAATTGATTTTGATAAACTAAAATCGGCTTTTATCGTATATCAAGGTCACCATGGAGACTTAGGCGCTAGCAAGGCTGATGTAATCTTACCAAGTGCTGCTTATACGGAGCAGAGCGGTATTTATGTCAATTTAGAGGGAAGACCGCAAATATCGAACAAAGCAGTAGAGCGGGTCGGAGAAGCTAAAGAAGAATGGTTAATTATTAAAAATCTGGCTGACCATTTAAAAATAGATATTGTCGTAAGCGATTTACAAGAAGTAAGAAGCAAGCTTGAAAAAGAATATCCTGTATTTGCTAATATAAATAAAATTATAGCAAATAAATTTGCTAAATTTAGCTCTAAAGATAAGGTGGTAAAAGATGACATAGTAATGCCGCCCATCAATTATTATATGACAGACGTAATTAGCAGAGCTTCGGTTACTATGGCGAAATGCGTGCAGGCGAAGCAGGAAAGAGAGAAAGTAGCATGAGGAATAACATAAAAGAGTACAATACTGATATATCAGGAGTACTCTTATGCTAGAGCTTTTTTTCGAATATACTTTCCCGTTAATACTTATAGCATTGAAAGTAATTGCGATTACTCTCCCTTTAATATTATGTGTTGCGTATTTAACATATGCGGAGCGTCGAGTGATTGGATTAATGCAGTTACGAAGAGGTCCAAATGTCGTTGGGCCTTTCGGTTTGTTGCAGCCTATCGCCGATGCAGTTAAATTACTATTTAAAGAGCCTATTATCCCGACTAACGCCGATAAAATATTATTTATCATTGCGCCGATGATTACTTTTATCTTAAGCCTTATCGGTTGGGCAGTAATACCTTTTAGTAAAGGCATAGTGCTTGCCGATATAAATGTCGGTGTTTTGTATATTTTAGCGATTTCTTCCCTAAGTATTTATGGCATTATTATTGCCGGCTGGGCGAGTAATTCGAAATACGCATTTCTTGGTGCTATCCGTTCATCAGCGCAAATGATTTCTTACGAAGTATCGATGGGGCTAGTAATTGTTACCGTATTACTGACTACCGGCAGTCTTAATTTAACCGAGATTATTGAAACACAAAAAAACCTGCCGTGGTGGATAGATTTAATGTTACTACCTATGTGTGTTGTATTTTTTATTTCAGTTCTAGCGGAAACTAACAGATTACCTTTTGATTTACCAGAAGCGGAGTCAGAGCTAGTAGCGGGCTATAACGTTGAATATTCTTCTATGGGATTTGCCTTATTCTTCTTGGGCGAATATGCTAATATGATATTAGTTAGCGCAATTACTACAACGTTCTTTTTAGGGGGTTACTTACCGCCTTTTAATATATCACGGCTGGCTTTTATTCCGGGTTTCATTTGGTTTGCTTTAAAAGTCGGATTTTTATTATTCTGTTTTTTATGGATCAGGGCAACCTTGCCGAGATATCGCTATGATCAGCTAATGCGTTTGGGATGGAAAGTATTTTTGCCGTTAACTTTATTTTGGGTTATACTAATGTCAAGCGTGTTGATGTATACGGATAATTTACCGAAATAGTAAAATTATGAATGAGTAAAAATATTAAATCATACTTTTTTATTGAGAAATTAAAATTTTTGCCGTTTGTAAAGGAAATATGGCTTTTTGGCTCTCGTGCTAGAGGTGACAATCACAAGCTTTCTGATATTGACCTTGCAATTATTTGTCCTAATATTACGGATCAAGAATGGCTAAAAATCATAGATATTATAGAAAACGCCGATACCCTTTTAAAAATAGATTGTGTTAGGTTTGAGCCTCTCAAAATAAGTGCGGAGCTTTATGAAAATATATTAAAGAACAAAAAAATCATATATGTCAAAAATAAAAATTAAGTTTGAAAATTTTTGTAAAGCTTTTGTAAAACTTGAAGCTATTTATTTAAAGCCTATAACAGAAGACCGAGCTTATATTGATGCAACAATTCAAAGATTTGATTTTACTTTTGAACTTGCATGGAAATTTTTGAAAGAATATTTTGCTCAAAAGGGAATAATTCTTAACTATCCTAAAGAAATTCTCAAAGAGGCTTTTACTGTCGGTATGATAAGTGATGAAAATCTATGGATTTATATGCTTGTTGATCGCAATATGACATCGCATACTTATGATGAAAAACTTGCAGATGAAATCTATAAACGAATAAGAGATTACGTTCCCGCTATTAAAGAATTACTTAGGCTCTGTGAACAAAATTTTAATGGAATAATTTCAAAATGATAAATTATTTAAAGTCATTTTTTTTATTTGAGATAATAAAGGGTTTGGCACTGACTTTGAAATATTTGTTCAAGTCAAAAGTCACAATTAATTATCCTTATGAAAAAAGTCCGATAAGCCCAAGATTTAAAGGGGAGCATGCGCTTAGGCGTTACGAAAATGGCGAAGAGCGTTGTATCGCCTGCAAACTTTGTGAGGCAATTTGTCCGGCACAAGCGATAATAATAGAAGCAGATGAGCGAGAGGATGGTAGCCGCCGGACTACTCGTTATGATATCGATATGACAAAGTGTATTTATTGCGGGTTGTGTCAGGAGGCTTGCCCTGTAGATGCAATAGTTGAAGGACCTAATTTTGAGTTTGCTACCCTTACTCATACAGAACTACTTTATGATAAGGAGCGATTACTTCGAAACGGTGATATATGGGAGCAAGAGCTGGCGATTAAGTTACATCAAGAGTATAAACATAGGTAATAAATATGGCAGGGGCGTGGGTTTTACTTATAATAGCTGGTTTATTTGAAGTAGCATTTACCGTATCTTTAAAGTTATCGGAAGGTTTTACTAAATTAAAACCTACCGTAGCATTTTTAATATTTTCGCTATTAAGCTTTCTTTGTTTAACAAGAACTTTGAATAAAATTCCTTTAGGAACTGCTTATGGAGTATGGACAGGGATGGGAGCGACAGGAGCCGCTATAATAGGAATTTTGTATTTTAATGAACCTTACACCACAATGAGAATATTTTTTATAACTACCATGATAATATCTATAATAGGGCTGAAAATGTCTTGATTGCGTGCGGTGGCATGCCGTGACTTGATCACGGCATCCAGTCTTTTTATTAAGTTTTTTCTGGATTCCCGCCTTCGCGGGAATGACATACTGCTGCTTTTATTGAGCCACGCAACAACGTTTGCACAAGAATGACATAGAAAACAAAATATAAACAAAAACATTATGCCGATATTTTTTTATTTATTTGCTACATTCATTACTATAAGCAGTATTTGCGTAGTTATAAGCAAAAATCCCGTTTATTCGGTTTTGTGGCTGATTTTTGCATTTTGTAACGGTTCCGGTTTAATGATACTTCTCGGCGCCGAGTTTTTAGCGATGATGCTAATTATTATTTATGTCGGTGCGGTAGCCGTATTGTTTTTATTCGTAATAATGATGTTGGATACTAATTTAACTGCCACAATATCGCATCTAAAGGAAAATTTATTTTTAAGTATCGTGGTAGCATTAGTTATGTTCATCGATTTAATGATTATTATTCTGCTCGGCACTAAAAATATTAATTTTAATTCTGATAAATTATTTGTTATACCGAATAATATTACCAATACTGAAGCAATAGGAGCGGTACTTTATACCGATTTTATATTGCCGTTTCAAATAGCAGGTATTATCTTATTTGTAGCAATGGTTTCATGTATTACGTTAACGCTTCAGAAACGTTCAGGCGTGAAAAGGCAAAATATATCAGAGCAAAATAGTAAGAATAAAGCTAATGCTGTATTAATGACTAGCCCTGATTTAAATAAGGGAGTAGAGGGGATTGAGTATGAATAAGAGTTATACTAGAATCGTCATTGCGAGGAGGCATTGTTGCGTAGATACCCCAAACGTCATTGCGAGCGACTGAAAGGAGCGTGGCAATCCAGAAAATAATAAATTTCATAGCATCTTTAGCTTAATTTTTCTGGATTCCCGCCTCCGCGGGAATGACATAAGAAAATGCGAAAATGACCTTACACAATAGAAAGATAGCAACACTATGAATAATTCTATCGGGCTTGAACATTATCTAATCGTAAGCTGCTTGGTCTTTACTATTGGTATGCTTGGGCTATTTATGCACCGCAAAAATATTATTACGATATTGATGTCGATCGAGTTGATGCTGCTTGCAGTGAATATAAATTTTGTGGCGTTTTCCGTACATATGCAAGAGCTATCAGGGCAAGTTTTTAGTATAATAATTTTGACGATTGCGGCTGCCGAGACTTCTATCGGTCTTGCTATATTATTGGTATATTTCCGTAATAAAGGCTCGATTGAAGTAGCAGATGTTAATCAGATGAAGGGGTGAGATGCACGAAACTATTGCCGTATTAATTGTAATGCTGCCGTTAGCTTCAGCTGTTATCAACGGCATGTTATGCCAGGTAATAAACAAGAAATATGCGTCTATAATTTCTAGTAGTGCTATAATTATTTCAGCACTATTTTCGTTATACATATTTTATTATACGGGGTTGAATCAAAATATATTACATATTACTTTAGGTAAGTGGTTTGAAATTGCTAAATTTAAGGTAAATTGGGCAATTTACGTTGACCAGCTGACTAGTATTATGTTTTTGGTAGTGACATGCGTATCTAGCGTAGTGCATGTCTATTCGCTTGGCTATATGAGGGAAGACAAAGGGCTAACTAAATTTCTTTCATTTCTATCGCTTTTCACTTTCTTTATGTTGATGCTAGTATCCGCCGATAATTTTCTACAGTTATTTTTTGGCTGGGAAGGGGTTGGACTTTGTTCATATTTGTTAATCGGTTTCTGGTATAAAAAAGAAGCGGCAAATAAAGCGGCTATTAAAGCGTTTATTGTAAATAGGGTAGGGGATTTTGCTTTTATCTTAGGCATTATTGCTATTATTTTCTATTGTCATTCAGCAAATTTTCAGGATGTATTCCTAGCTGCCAAAGAACTTGCCAATACTTCGATTAACTTATTTGGTTTCTTACCTTCAAGGTTAGATATTATCTGTTTACTGTTATTCATCGGTTGCATGGGTAAATCGGCGCAAATAGGTTTGCATGTTTGGCTGCCTGATGCGATGGAAGGTCCAACACCAGTATCTGCTCTTATTCACGCAGCAACTATGGTAACGGCAGGAGTGTTTTTAGTAGCTCGCTGCTCCTACTTATTTGAATATAGTCCGGCTATTTTACAATTTATCACTATTATTGGCGGGACCACTTGCTTATTTGCGGCAACTATTGCCATTGCACAAAGCGATATCAAAAAAATCATTGCTTACTCAACATGTAGCCAACTGGGTTATATGTTCCTCGCTTGCGGCGTATCTGCTTATAATATTGCCATATTTCATTTGATTACGCATGCCTTTTTTAAGGCATTATTATTCTTGTCAGCTGGTAGTGTAATCCATGCAGTACATGAACAGGATATCTTCAAAATGGGTGGACTTCGTGATAAAATGCCTGTTACTTATAGTAATTTCTTAATAGGCTCGCTGGCTTTGATTGGTATTTATCCGTTAGCCGGCTTCTATTCAAAAGATTTAATTTTAGAGTCAGTCTATAGCGCCGGCTCATTTATGTTTATATTCGGTATTATTGCCGCAGTCTTGACTGCAATATACTCAATGAAAATTATAATGCTAGTATTTCACGGTAAAACCAAATTAGTACATGACGTTTTTGAACATGCTCATGAATCGCCGAAAATTATGAATAGTCCATTGACAATATTAGTAGCTGGTAGCTTTTTTTCCGGTATGATTGGTTATTATTTACTATCAATAGATAAGCCAGGCGGCTATTTTCATGAGAGTATATTTAGCCTGAATAGTTATAGATTACTAATGAATCATCCGCCGCTATATATTAAATTACTGCCTATGATAGTCGGTATAATAGGGATTATTATAGGTATTTGTTTTTACCACAAAATTAGATTAGATAAAAAAGCTGGCTTTATAGAAAATATATTAAAAAACAAATATTATTTTGATGAGATTTATGAACTAATAATAGTAAAGTTTCTTATTCAAATTAGCCGCTTATTTTACTTTAGCGATCAAAAAATAATTGATCGTTTCGGACCTGAAGGCTTTTCAAAAATTGTTAATTGTTTTGGCTTTCTAGCAAGTAAAACCCAAACGGGTTATGTTTTTAATTATACGCTATATATAGTGTTATTTGTTGTTAGTGTAATTACTTTTTTTATAGGATTGTTTGTTATTTCTGGATGAGTAGAAGCAATAGCTCTTCGCTGTCATTCCTGCGCAGGTATTGTTGCGTAGATACCTAAACGTCATTGCAAGCGACTGAAAACCTTGTTGTGTAGCTCGAATTTTTGGTGTCATACCAGCGAAAGCTGGTATCTAACTTTTGCTATATTGTTAAGTAGATTCCCTCTTTCGAGGGAATGACACCGAGGACGTTTAGGTTATTCACGTAACAATGTCTTGCGGGAATGGCATAGGATAAAAAATATTTTAGAGTCTCAAATGTTACAGTTACCGATTATATCAATTAGTATTTTTTTGCCTTTAATAAGTGCATTATACATAATGCTGTTTACTAGTCAGAACAAAAAGCAAAATACTCAAATATACTCAAATGATTTGGAAAATCGGAATGTAAAACAAGAAGCGAGCACGCGCAGCTTATCCTTAATAAGTGAGCATGCCAGTTCTTCACAGTTTTACAAAGCCAATTTTTCAAAGCAGAAGAGTATACATACAATGTATGTGGCGGTGCTTAGCTCTGTATTAACTTTTATCTCAACCATCTATATATTAATAGAATTTAATTCAAAGAACCCTTCTTATCAGTTTGTTGAGCGTTACAGCTGGATTAGGAAAATCGGGCTTGAATTTCATGTTGGTATTGATGGCATATCAATATTATTCGTAGTTTTGACTTCTTTTCTTACTCTTATTTGTATAATAGCCAGTTTATTTACCGTTAAAAAACACATAAAAGAATATCTACTATGCTTTTTACTAATGGAATCCTTTTGCATCGGTGCATTTACTTCAGTTAATTTATTGCTGTTTTATCTTTTTTTCGAAATAATATTAATCCCGATGTATATTATTATTGGAGTATGGGGAGGGGAAAATAGAGTTTATGCAGCTCTTAAATTCTTTTTATACACTTTCTTTGGTTCAGTGTTTTTCTTGCTATCATTAATTTATATTTATAGTAAGTTTCATAGTTTCAATTTAGTAGAGTTAGGCAGCTCACTTACTAATTTACCATTATTTGCACAACAAATTTTATGGTGGGGTATTTTTATAGCCTTTGCCGTAAAAATTCCAATGCTGCCGTTTCATACTTGGCTTCCTGATGCTCACGTTCAAGCACCGACAGCTGGTTCAGTAATACTTGCCGGCATATTGTTAAAGCTCGGCGGATACGGTTTTTTGCGTGTTTTACTGCCTTTACTGCCTATAGCTTCCAAAGAATTTGCCATTTATGTGTTGGCTTTAAGTATTTTAGCAATAATATACGCCTCACTTGTTGCCCTAGCGCAAAAGGATATGAAAAAAATGATTGCTTATTCATCAGTTGCTCATATGGGATATGTCACGGCAGGTATCTTTAGTCTTACGGAAGCCGGAATTAAAGGAGCCTTATTTCAGATGCTTAGCCACGGCGTGATATCTTCCTGTTTATTTCTGATAGTCGGTACTTTGTATGAAAGACTACACACGAAAGAAATAGCCCAATATGGCGGAGTAGCCAGTAAAATGCCTTTGCTTGCTGTTTTTTTCATGATTGCAATGCTTGGCTCTATTGGTTTGCCTGGCAGTAGCGGTTTTATAGGAGAGCTTTTAAGTTTACTCGGTATTTATCACGTTAATATATTAGCTGCTTTCCTGGCAGCACTTGGGATAATTCTTGGAGCAATTTATATGCTAAAATTATATAAAGAAGTGATGCTCGGAGAGATAAATAATAAAGAGATTCTAAGTTTTAAAGATTTATACGCATATGAAATAATTGCGATCGCTCCTCTGTGTTTTTTAATTATTTATTTCGGTCTAATGCCGCACTCTATTTTCAAAATTCTTAGTTCCTCCGTACAAAAATTAATGGTTAATTTCTAAAAATCCTTGCCTATAATTAAATGGAATATTATAGTTATATTATAAACTATAAATTATGGAGGTAGTTATGAAAAAATTTGGAAAACAACTTACACATGAAATAGATAAAGGTACCAAGCAATTAGACAAGGAAGCTGATAAGTTAGGCAGAGCTGCCGATAAATCTATTGAAAATAATACGGGTATTCAAATAAGTCATATTACCAACCCTGATGCCTCAGATCATAAGGAAGCCGTAAAAAATGCAAAAGAAACGACTGGCCTTGGTGGCGGTACTTCAGAAAATTCTGATTCTGTAAAATTAGCAGGCGATCAGCCTGAAGTTACAAATGAAGGGTAATAGTTGTTTGTGTAAAGAAGTTAAAAGCATATTCTATCATTTCCGTGAAGGCAGCATTGCCTGCGTGGATCGAAAATGCTGACACAACACAACCACACCGTCATTGCGAGCGGAGCGAAGCAATCCAACTATTTTCATAAGATTGCCACGTCGCCTAACGGCTCCTCGCAATGACGAACAAAATATTTTAGATTGTCACGCTCCTTTCAGTCGCTCGCAATGACATTGGAAGTATCCACGCGGACAACGCCTGCAGCGGCTGGCAGTGACCCAAGTAATATTTTTCTCGGGGATTCCCGTTTTCACAGGAATGACATATTAACTAACCTTAAAGCTATTATCTATCACAATTAATATCTATTTTCAACAGACTAGGCCAGATTGTTTCCCAGCCCTTTATATGAGTGGTATTTGGTAGGACTTTTTGCTTAACGCAAGGCGAATTACTAACCTCTACATAGCGCTCTGCAATAAATGGCGGTACTCGCTTGTCACCTGCTCCCGAAAGGTGTAATTGCGGAATGTTATTAACTTGTTTTGCATAATCTATAGGATTAAATGAATGAGATAAATAACCTCGGCCGTTATGAGTATTATCAAATGTAACGGTATCTAAATTACCGGCGATAGTTATGATATCCTTAACATTTTTATTGTTTACCGCAACCATAACCGCAACTCCGCCGCCGCCGGAAAAGCCTACTAAACTGAATTTCTGCCCGTTAGTTATATTATTTATTACATCGTCAATTGAATCTACAACTTCTTTTCCTATTCTTTTTTCGACCCAATAACGGTTGGAATTGCATTTAGGATTTAATTCTAAAGGAGTATATTGACAAGGTCTTGCAATATAAACAATGTTAGGTCTGTTATCCATTATTGCAAGTTGTAATAACATTGTGGTAAGAGGAGTCGGGTTATCTGAAACAGCGGCATATTTTTCAGAAATATGACCGTCGCCTTCAATATAAAATACGTAAGGTAAATTTTTATCGGTAATACGCTGATAAGTAGTAAGAACGAAGTCACCACCTTTGACGTATTTTGGTTGAAAATTATTCTGAGTAGCCAACGCTGCTGAATTTTTAGTTCTGGTAGCCACGTTCGGAGTACAGGCAAATAATAAAATAGATATAAAAAATAGCTTAACAGCGTTGGTAGTCATAATTTTTTATTTATAAATTGTTGAGTGGTGCCGTTTTTTTGCTGTCATCCCGTGACTTGATCAGCGTTGTTGCATGGCTCGGATGTCATTCCCGCGCAGGCGGGAATCCAGAAAAATAACCTTAATATGGATATAAAAATTATATTATTTGATAAAATAAACATATAAAAAACAAGTTTTTTATATGTTTTACTAGATTCCCGCCTGCGCGGGAATGACATTAATCGCTTTTTAAGAGCCATGCAACAACGCCGCCTCTAGCTAGGAATGACATCGAGAGCTTTTTAAAACTGTCCGGTACTAGTACTATAGAATCACGGGATGACAATATTTACATTTAAAAAGGTATCTCGTCGTCCAGGTCGCTATGGTCAAAAGAATTATTTTTATGGTCTGATTGTTTTGCTTCCGTATGATAACTGTCTGAACTACTGCTGCTAGAATTTTTACTATCTAATAATACCAGTTGTGAATTAAAATTTTGCAATACAACTTCTGTTGTATATTGTTCTACTCCTGAATTATTCTGCCATTTCCTAGTTTGCAAGCTTCCTTCTATATAAATTTTAGCACCTTTTTTTACGTAATTTTTTACAATCGATACCAGGCCTTCACTAAATATTACCACTCTGTGCCATTCTGTTCTTTCTTTTTTTTCACCGGTATTGCGATCTTTCCAACTTTCGGAGGTTGCTATCGAAAAATTGGCTATTTCTTTCCCTTCTCCGGTTGTTCTAATTTCCGGATCGCGTCCCAAATTTCCTATTAATATTACTTTATTTAAGCTGCCGGCCATAGATCATACCTATTAAAAATATTATTATTGCAATAATAAAATAAAAGAGCCTATAATACTACTGTTTTTTAAAAAATATCTAAAATATTATGGTTCATTATGGTTCAAGAATATATTAAGGTCCGAGGGGCGAAAGAGCATAACTTAAAAAATATTAGTGTCGATATTCCTAGAAATCGTTTTGTAGTAATTACGGGTCTAAGCGGCTCCGGTAAATCTTCATTAGCATTTGATACAATTTATGCTGAAGGTCAAAGGCGGTATGTTGAAAGCTTATCTTCATACGCTCGGCAATTCTTACATTTGCAGAATAAACCGGATGTTGAATCGATTTCGGGATTATCACCTGCTATAGCAATCGATCAAAAGACTACCTCTAAAAATCCTCGTTCTACCGTTGGAACCATAACAGAAATTTATGATTATCTTAGATTATTATATGCCAGGGTAGGTATTCCCTATTCTCCGACAACGGGCTTGCCTATCCATAGCCAAACCGTTTCCGAGATGGTAGATATAATTAATGAATTACCAAAGGGTACAAAATTATACTTATTAGCCCCGATTGTGCGAGGGCAAAAAGGAGAATTTAAACGTGAAATTCTTAATTTAAGGAAGCAAGGTTTTCAAAAGTTAATTGTTAACGGTGAAGTTTGTGAGATTGATGATTTACCAAAATTAGATAAAAATAAAAAACATAATATAGAAGTAATAGTAGACAGGGTAGCTCTAGAAGGAGATTTAGGTAATAGGCTTGCTGATAGTTTGGAGAGCTCTCTTAAATTAGCGGATGGTATAACTTATGTAGAAATTGTTGAATTACCTGCCGGAATAGAAACAAAATTTGAAAAAAATCAACGTATTACCTTTTCAGAAAAATATTCTTGTCCGGTATCCGGCTTTCAATTGGCAGAAATTGAACCGCGAATTTTTTCTTTTAACAGCCCTTTCGGTGCTTGTCAAGAATGTGAAGGAATAGGAAAAGAATTTTTCTTTGACCGTAACTTAATTGTTCCTGATCAAAGAGTGGCTATTAAGGACGGCGCTATTGTTCCATGGGGTAGCACTACGTCTAAATTTATTCTTGAGACCTTAAAAGCCTTAGCGGATCATTATAAATTTTCCATTGAGGCACCTTTTTCAAGCTTGCCAAATAAAATAAAAGATATTTTATTTAACGGTTCAGAAGAAGAAGAAATAAAATTTGAGTATCATGACGGTTCTAAAACTCAAGTAATAAAGCAACCTTTCGCTGGAATAATACCGAGTTTGAAAGAAAAAGAACGGACTATAGAATCTATTTTAATTAAAGAAGAACTAGCAAAGTTTAAATCTGAAAATAAATGTACGGCTTGTAAAGGTTATAGGTTAAGAGATGAAACGTTATGTATTAAAATAGCAGATATTCATATAGGTCAAGTAGCGGCGATGAGTATTGCAAAGCTACAGGATTGGTTTAACCATTTAGAAGGAAAATTAAATAAAAAACAGTTATTTATTGCTGAGCGGATATTAAAAGAGATTAACGAGAGGTTAAAATTCTTGATGAATGTCGGTCTTGATTATTTAACGCTTGCTAGAGAATCAGGAACTTTGTCAGGAGGAGAAAGTCAACGTATTCGTCTTGCCTCACAAATAGGTTCAGGGCTTAGCGGAGTTTTATATGTACTGGATGAGCCTTCTATTGGGTTACATCAGCGAGATAATACAAGATTAATCGAGACCTTAAAAAGGCTTAGAGATCTTGGTAACACTGTGTTAGTTGTTGAGCATGATGAGGAAACAATGTATGAAGCTGATCATATTATTGATATAGGACCAGGTGCAGGTATTCATGGAGGAAGAGTTATTGCTGAAGGTACTGCCGAGGAAATAAAACAATTCGAAGAAAGTATTACGGGGAGTTATTTAAGCGGCAAGCAATCTATTGCAGTTCCTCTTGAGCGGCGAGCAGGGCATAGTAATAGAATGATAGAATTGATAGGGGCTAGTTCTAATAATTTAGACAATGTTGATATAAAAATCCCACTAGGTACGTTCACTGTTATAACGGGTGTATCGGGAAGTGGTAAATCAAGTTTGATGATTCATACCTTATATAAAGCCGCATTAAAGCATTTAGAACCGACCGCCAAAGTCTTCCCGGGAAAATATAAAGAACTACGAGGACTTGAATATATCGATAAAATTATTGATATTAATCAGTCGCCGATCGGTCGCACACCGAGATCTAATCCGGCAACTTATACCGGTGCATTTACCCATATTAGAGATTGGTTTGTTGAACTACCTGAATCAAAAGCTAGAGGATATAAGGTTGGAAGGTTCTCGTTTAACGTAAAAGGTGGTAGATGTGAAGCGTGCCAAGGTGACGGATTAATTAAAATTGAGATGCATTTTTTACCGGATGTTTATGTAAAATGTGATGTTTGTAACGGTCATAGATATAATAGGGAAACTTTGGAGATAAAATATAAAGGAAAATCTATTGCGGATATATTAATGATGACTGTTGAAGATTCAATGAAATTCTTTGATAAGATACCGTTGATTTATGAAAAACTTATCACCCTGCATGAAGTGGGTCTTGGTTATATAAAAATAGGTCAATCCGCTACTACTCTTTCTGGTGGAGAAGCGCAAAGAGTTAAGCTTGCTAAAGAGTTATCAAGACGTTCAACCGGTAAAACTCTTTATATACTTGATGAACCAACTACAGGCCTGCATGTGGATGATATTAATAAGTTGCTTGGAGTGTTACATAAACTTGTTGATATGGGCAATACCGTGCTGGTTATCGAACATAATTTAGATGTGATAAAAACAGCCGATTATATTATAGATGTCGGACCTGAAGGCGGTGATAAAGGCGGAGAAATAGTTGTTTGCGGTTCGCCTGCAGATGTTGCTGCTTGTGAAGCGAGTCATACAGGCCATTATTTAAAAGATTATTTGAAGGGGAGATAAGATTGTCATTCCGTGGCTATGACGGTGGTTGTATGGCTCTTAAAAAGTGTTCGATGTCATTCCCGCGAAAGCGGGAATCTAGATTTTTTTTGTCATGCGGAACTTGTTTCAGCATTTAACTCAAAAGATCCTGAAATAAATTCAGGATGACTATAATTTTTCTGGATTCCTGCTTTCGCAGGAATGACATAATTTAGTAGGGATCAAGCTGTATATAATACCTACTTGTAATCACTAAGAATATTACTAATTTCTTCTGTTACCGAAAAATCTTAGTAAATATAAGAACAGATTAATAAAGTCCAGATATAGATTAAAAGCTGCCATAATAGACATCTTTTGCCCTAATTCATCGTTACCTGCCATATAATACATTGACTTAATTTTCTGTGTATCCCAAGCGATTAATCCCATAAATACTACAACTCCGATTAGAGAAGTAGCAAAACTGATCGCTGAACTTTGCAAAAACATATTCACTAACGATACTAAAATAAGTCCTATAAGACCCATAGCGGCAAAAGACCCTAGCGATGTTAAATCTTTATTTGTATTGTAACCGTAGAGACTCATTCCGCCAAAAACCGAGGCACAGATAAAGAAAGTGCGAGCTATTGATTCACCGGTATATATAAGACTTAAATAAGAAAGCGACATCCCTGTCAGAGCGGCGTAAACCCAAAATAATATTTGTGCGGTTTGTAGGCTCATCTTACCGAAGCCCATAAAAAAGTATAAAGCAATACCTAAAGGAGCAAACATTATAAGGCGACCAAAACCGGTTTGGAATATCAAATTAGCGAGAGGCTCATATGAGATAGTAGCAATAGCTGCTACTCCCGTTAATAAAAGTGCCAAAGCCATATAGTTATACACTTTCAACATATATTTCCTAAGTCCTTCATCGAAAGACTTATTTTTTGATGAAACCGTAAATGTTTTCGTGTAATCTTGCATAAACAAACCTATTTAAATAGTTATTATTCATAATGTAATATAGACTTTTAAAAGCCTTTTTTCAAGTAATAATTAATCTAAATTGATTTTATATTAAGGAAATTGTTTACAGGCGAAAAAGATGTAGTTATTTTAATATAGCTTAAACACCGTCATTGCGAGGAGGTGTTGTTTCATGGATTGAATTTTTAGTGTCATACCAGCGAAAGCTGGTATCTAATTTTTGTTATATTGTTAAGTAGATTCCCTCTTTCGAGGGAATGACACCGAGGACGTTTAGGATATCCACGCAACAATGTTTTGCGAGGGGGAAAATAGGTGTAGATGCCTCTGTGGTGGAATGGTAGACACGGTAGACTCAAAATCTACCGCCTAAAGGCGTGCTGGTTCAAGTCCGGTCAGAGGTACCAAAATTAGTAGAGTAAAAAACCTAATAGCGATAAATTATATATAAATAATGGTAGAAAGTACTTATGAAGTTCATAAAATTATGTAGTATTCTTGTAATTATTGGCTTTTCTTTAATCGGATGTAAAAGCAAAAAGACAAACGATGATATAGTAATGCCGATCAGCGAGCTTTACAATGAAGGTGTTGCTTTATTGCAAAAACAAAAATATTTAAAAGCTTCCGAATCATTTGGTAAGATTTTTTATCAGCATCCCGGTAACGAATTTACCCCCCAAGCTGAATTAATGCAAGCCTACTCTTTGTTTTTAGCTTCTCAATATGACGAAGCAGTTGACATTATAGATGTTTTTATTAGCCTGCATCCAGCAAATGTTGATATTGCTTATGCCTATTATCTTAAAGCATTATCGTATTATATGTTAATCTCCAATGTTAACCTTGATCAATCAAGAACTTTCTTGGCTAAAAAAAGTTTTGAGGATGTAATTTTAAAATTCCCTAAAACTAAATACGCTATTGATGCTTCTTTAAAAATTGATTTAGTAAATGATCACTTAGCTGGTAAAGAAATAGCAGTAGGGCGTTATTATCTAAATGAAAAAAATCCGATAGCGGCAATTAATAGATTTCAGCAGGTTGTAGATGAGTATCAAACTACTTCCCATACTGCAGAGGCCCTTTATCGACTGACTGAAAGCTATATAATGCTAGGGTTACCTGAGGAAGCTAAGAAATATGCTTCGGTGCTTGGTTATAATTACCCAGATAGTCAATGGTATTCTTATGCATATAAGCTAATTATATCATCTCCGAGTAAATAAAATTATGCTGGAGAGTCTTTCAGTTAAAAATTTTATTCTGATAGACGAGCTAGATATTGAATTTAAAAAAGGTTTATGTGTTATTACCGGTGAAACGGGAGCAGGTAAATCTATTTTACTTGATGCTATTTTATTTTGTTTGGGTTGTAAATCTTTCAGTAATATAATAAAGCATGGTAAAGATCATGCTATTGTAAACCTGGTTTTTTCTTTAAATAAGGAATTGAAGGAGTTTTTAGAGCAGGCAAATATTCAGTATGAAGATGCATTGCTTGTTAAATGTACTCAAAAGTCAGAAGGGCGAAAAAATTTTTTTATTAATGATCAGCTAGTAAACAAGTCGACGATGCAACAGTTAGTCGTTTACTTGTTAGAAATACACGGACAAAATAATAATACTTCTCTATTAGACCTTTCCACTCACCGAGATATTTTAGATAATTATGCTGAGCTTTTAGAAGCACGTTTAGAGCTTGCTAAATGTTTTCATGATTGGCAAGATATTCTTAAAAAAATTGCTAAAATTACCCTTGAGAAAAATGCTATAGATCAAGAAATTGATTATTTAACTTTCGTAGTCGCCGAGTTAACAAAACTTGATATTAAATATGGTGAAGAAGAAAAGTTAATAAATATTCGAAAAGATTTACAAAATCGTGATAAGGAATTGCAGTTACTTAAAGATATTTTCGAGCAAATTAATAACCCAGAAATAAATAACGCAATTAACAAAGCGGAAAGATTGCTTACGCGCTCTACCATGCAAAGTGAAAAATTTACTGCTATTGCAGCAGATATAGAGGAGGCTTATAATAATTTAGAAGAAGCTAGAGAAAAATTAAGCTCAATTGCTGATAATTTTAATCAAAATGAATATAATCTTGACGATATAGAAGAGAGATTATTTTTAATAAAGGCCACTGCGCGTAAATACAATATTCATGCTGATGAAATAGTAGAGTTTTTAAATAAATCATTAGAGAAGTTAAGCATATTGAAAAATAAAGTAGCAAGCAGTGAAGAGTTGAATACTAAACAATTTGCTAAGCAAGCAGAATATTATAATATGGCCAAAAATATCTCGGCTAGACGTCAAGAAGCAGCTGAAAGCCTTGAGAAGGCGGTGCAGAAGGAGTTAGGGCAGCTTAAAATGAAGAAAGCTATATTTAAGATAGATATAGTGCCCAAAGGTGAGCCGGCAGCCACAGGATGTGATAATATCAGTTTTACGGCTTCCACTAATCCTGGAATGGCTTTAGCCCCAATTAATAGAATTGCTTCTGGTGGTGAATTATCAAGATTTATGTTGGCTTTAAAAAATTCTTTGTTTGATAAGCAAATAAAACCTACTATTATATTTGACGAAATAGATGTAGGAATAGGCGGCGAAGTCGCTGATAAAGTCGGAGAACGGCTAAAAAATTTAGGATCTATCGCACAGGTAATAGTCATAACTCATCAGCCACAAATAGCAGGCAAAGCCGATCAACATATTATGGTTAACAAATTACAATTAGAAGAAAGAACGGAAGTAACGGTAAAAATTTTGGATATTATCGAAAGACAGCAAGAACTGGCGCGCATGATCTCCGGACAGTCTATTACGGAAGCTAGCTTAAAAGCAGCGAAGGAGTTATTAACATAAAATATTTTTGTGGAGATGCTCAAACTCGCTATAGGTAAAGTCATGAAGGCTTTATTCACAATTCTCTAAGTTGTTATCGCGAGCAAATATTGTCTCATGGACCGAAAAATGCGTTTTAGCAGGAGGAGGAGATTTATCAACAATATTTGTAAAAGAGGGGTTGGTTAAAGGTACTACCAAAGAATATAGTAGAGCGAGCATTAGAAGCAGAGATGGAAGACCATTTAGTAGGCTATAGGCCGATATACGGTAGGAGGGAAGAGGATAACGTTAGGAATGGTAGTTTTAGTAAGAATCTAATAACAGATAAAAGATAGAAAGGAATTGGCTAATGATTTAAAACCTATATACCAAGCAGCGACTGAATAGGGAGCATATTTAGCCTTAGAGACGTTTGATAGTAAATGGAGTAAGCAATATCCCCATATTGCAAAATCATGGTATAACAACTGGGAAAACCTAACAATTTTCTTGCAATATCCGGGTGCTATCCGTAAGATTATTTATAGTGAAATGTATTGAATTAGGTGTGGTTTATAGGAAAGATTTTATTTTTTTAAGGAAATAGCGAATACCGCTAATAGCTAACCCATTTACGATACCATTTACGATATGAGATATGTTTTTAAAAAAATAAAAGATAATGTAGAAATTGTACCTAATTCAATACATTTTACTATATACCAATAATGCGATTGAATCGGTAAATAGTCAGTTGCGTAAAGTTACAAAAAACAAAAGAGTTTTTCCAAACGAGGCGAGGACGCAGTATTTAAGATTTTATTCTTAACGATTGATAATATGACTAGAAAATGGACAATGCCAATTCAAAATTGGAATATTGCCATGGCTCATTTTATGATCAAATTTGAGGGGAGAATTTAAGGGCTATTCTGGAATTTACACAAATCCTAGGACAGAGCCGGGAAGAATTTAGAGCCTTCTACAGAAATTTACACAATTAAATGGAAACGACCCAGAATTTAATCTTAGGCACAAAAATAAATAATATTAATTTTTTAAGGGCTTAATCTGAAAAATATTTTCTGTAGTAAAGCTGGCGGAGAGAGAGGGATTCGAACCCTCGATACGGTTAACCCGTATAACGGTTTAGCAAACCGTCGCCTTCGGCCACTCGGCCACCTCTCCATACTTTCGGCTTTACTTTATATCACTTTACTTTAAAAATTTCTATAGTTATTTTATAAATTATTCATGTGGATTGTCTGGATATTTGCTTAAGCTTCCTATAATTGGATTATAATCTTCATGATACCATAATAAGGGAAGGGTGCTATGCTTACATAAAGTATCAATTATTTCTGCTATACCTTCAGTACTACTATTATCCTTGAGTATATAAAAGACTTGCTGGGTAACTTTTTTTATCAGTTCTTTATTACCACAGCATTTCTCTATTATATATGCTATAATTTCTCTTTTCTTCTCTGTAGGATATGGATGTAACGTTATAAGATTCAAAAAATTTATATCCTGGTAAAAATCAAATGATATACCAGGATCCTTTTCAATCAAATATGATTCAAGATCATGAGTAGCTTTTCTTTTTGTCATAAAGACTTAAAGAAAGATTCAAGTTCTACTATATTACTTATATTAGTTAGTTTAAATTCATAATCGGTTTTTCGTAGCATGTTAGTCAAAACGCTACCAGCGCCGATTTCAACGATTTCGGTAACCTGTAATTTATTTAGCTTTTCAAGAGTTTCTCGCCACCTTACTCGCCCGCATATTTGCAGAATTAGATTTTCTTTAATTTGAGTAATATCAGTAACCGGTTGCGCGGTAAAATTTTGTATTACCGGAATAAGCGGTTTGTTAACTATAGTTTGATTTAATGCAATTTGCATTTTTTCTTCTGCGGGGCGCATTAAACTACAGTGAAAAGGTGCGCTAACTTTCAATCTTATCGCTTTATATCCTAAATCTTTAACTATTGAAATAACTCTCTCAACGGCTAAAACTTTACCGCTAATCACTATTTGTCCGACTATATTATCGTTGGCTATTTGACATACGCCGAATTCGCTTGCATCTTCTACTATTTGCTCAAGTGTTTCAAGATTAATGCCAATACAAGCTGCCATAGCGCCTTCGCCTTCTGCGCAAGCTTCCTGCATCGAACGACTTCGTACGTCCAGTAATTTCGCCGTATCATCCAGGCTAATACTGCCGGCTGTACACAAAGCCGTATATTCTCCTAAAGAATGACCGGCAACGTAAGTGCAAAGCTCATTAATATTTTTTTTCGTCTGTTCTTTAATAATGTTTATTATCGCCATGGATACAGCCATTAATGCAGGTTGAGCATTAATAGTTAACGTCAGTTCTTCTGAAGGTCCATTAAAAATAGTATTACTAAGCTTGCGCTTTAATACTTCGTCAACAATGTCAAAAGTTTCTTTAGCTGTTTTAAAATTATTGTGAAAATCTTTGCCCATCCCGACCAGCTGTGACCCTTGCCCCGGAAAGATAAATGCTTTGTTCATAATATGTATGTAATCATTAACTAATTTATTTCGAAAGATATATTAATAGATGCTAAAAATAAAGTAAATTAATTATTATAAATTGCTTTATTTATTTAGCCACTTTCCTTCTTCATTTTTATAATATTTTTTTTCGATTGCTGCCCAAGCTACTTTATGTGCCACCGTTTCTTGTGAATCGTTACCACGTCTTTTTTCGGGTGATTTATATTCTTCGAAAGCATGATTAAAAGTTTCACGATAAATATTCTGTGCATGTTTTGGGAGATGGTTCTTAACTGAGTCAGGTAAGCTATCATTATTTTTATACTGCATGACTCCTCTCAATTTAATATTACAAGATAATACTTAAACCTTAGGTTCTGTACACCTAATTAAAATAAATCTAATTTTAGTTCTTTTTTGTTGCAAATTATAAGATTTTTTTGAAATATGAATAACTATTCCAGCAAAAATCTTATAATTTTCACTAAAAATTAACTCAAAATTATAATAATTCAATTAGGGGCACAGAACCTAGATCTTATACAAAATTTTATGACCATAAATTTTTCATTTTATTAAAAAAATTACTGTCATTTTCTTTATCGTTTATCGATTCTTTTTTAAATTCTTCTAATAATTCTCTTTGTCTTTTTGTTAAGTTTTTAGGCACTTCAACATGGATATGTGCAAACATATCTCCTCTAATAGTCGATCTAATCTTAGACATCCCTTTACCTCTAAGCCTTAGTTGATCACCATTTTGTGTGCCGGTCGGAATTTTTAAATTTACTTTCCCTCCTTCTATTACCGGAACTTCTATTTCGTCACCAAGAGCAGCTTTTACAAAACTAATAGGAAGTTTACAATGTAAATTTGTACCGTCCATTTTATAGAGATCGTGAGGCTTTATTGAAATATCAACATACAAATCTCCATTACTGCCTCCTCGTATACCCGCTTCTCCTTCCCCTGTATGCCTTATTCGAGTACCATTTTCAACACCGGCAGGAATATTCACCGTTAAGTTTCTATGCTTAACATAGCGTCCTTTGCCATAACATTTTTTACACGGATTTTTTATAATCTGTCCATTGCCCTGACATTTATGGCATGCTTGCTCCACGGTGAAAAAACCTTGCTGTGTTCTGGTAACTCCATGTCCGCCGCAAACATCGCAATTAATTGCTCCTTCATTAGTTTCGGAACCTGTGCCATGACATGAGTCACATTTTACTTCACCGGAAAAACTAATATTTTTTTCAGCTCCGTGGAAAGCTTCTTCTAAACTAATTGTTAGATTATATTTTAAATCCGATCCTCTAATTTTGCTTGAAGTAGAGCGTGATCTTTTATTCCCGCCCATGAAATCGCTAAAAAAGTCCCCGAATATATCATTAATATCGGTATGAAATCCACCGCTTTGACCATGTGATTGTGGTCCCCCGCTTCTATTTTGAAAAGCATCGTGGCCAAAACGGTCATATGCTGCTCTTTTTTGTTCGTCTTTTAAAACATCGTAAGCGGCACTTATTTCTTTAAATTTTTTCTCGGCATTTTTATCTCCGGCATTATTATTATCGGGGTGATATTGTTTAGCGAGCGTATGATAAGCTTTTTTTAAATCCGCTTGACTTGCAGATTTGCTAACGCCAAGTATTTGATAGTAATCGATTTGGGACATGATTTAAGAGTAATTAATTGTGTGTTTTATTATTGTTATTTATGTTATGCCCGCAAAGGCGGGACATTGTTACATGGTTCAATAAAGCAATAGTGGGTCATTCCCGCGAAGGCGGGAATCCAAACTTTATCTTTGTCATGCTGAACTTGTTTCAGCATCTCTTGAGAAATATCCTGAAATAAATTCAGGATGACTATATAATTTTTCTGGATTCCCGTTTTCACGGGAATGACATCGAGCGTATTACTCCTTACGTTGGTAGAGGAATACCCCTTAACTTAGTTTTTCTCTGCCTCTTCAAAATCGGCATCTACTATTTTTTCATCATTAGCAGCTTCCGGTTCAGCAGCATTTGTATTTTCCGCTTGAGATTTATACATTGCTTCACCAATTTTCATACTAGCAGTTGTTAAGTTTTCTGTTTTCTCTTTAATTTGAGTTACATCTTCTGCCTCTAAAGCAGTTTTTAAGCTAGAAATTGCTTCTTCTATTGTCGCTTTGTCTTCAGTTGATATTTTATCACCATATTCTTTAAGGGTCTTCTCGGTAGAATAAACCAAACTATCAGCGCTATTTTTAGCTTCTATTAATTCTTTTCGCTTTTTATCTTCTTCGGCATTTTTCTCGGCATCTTTAACCATTTGCTCAATTTCTGCTTCACTAAGTCCACCAGAAGCCTGAATAGTTACCTTTTGTTCCTTCCCGCTGGCTTTATCTTTAGCGGAAACATGCACAATACCGTTAACATCGATATCAAAGGTTACTTCTATTTGTGGCATACCTCTTGGTGCTGAAGGAATACCTTCAAGGTTAAACTGCCCAAGTAACTTATTACTAGCTGCCATTTCGCGCTCTCCTTGGAACACTCTAATAGTTACAGCATGTTGATTATCGTCGGCAGTAGAGAATACCTGACTCTTCTTGGTCGGGATTGTAGTATTACGATCGATTAGCCTGGTAAATACACCGCCTAATGTTTCGATACCGAGTGATAAAGGTGTAACGTCTAGTAATAATATATCTGTTACTTCTTTGTTTAATACTCCTCCTTGAATAGCAGCGCCGAGTGCTACAACTTCATCCGGGTTTACACCTTTATGAGGTTCGCGACCAAAGAAATTTTTTACAACTTCCTGAACTTTCGGCATTCTTGTCATACCGCCTACTAGCACCACTTCCTGAATATCGGAAGCTTTTAAACCTGCATCCTTTAATGCTTTACGGCAAGGCTCTATAGTCTTTTCAATTAAATCATCTACCAGTTTTTCTAATTCCGCTCTGGTAAATTTGAGATTTAAATGTTTTGGCCCGCTACTATCAGCTGTAATATAAGGTAAATTAATATCGGTAGTGAGCGCAGACGATAATTCTTTCTTGGCTTTTTCTGCTGCCTCCTTTAAACGCTGTAGCGCTAAAGGATCATTACGTAAATCAATACCGCTTTCTTTTTTAAATGTATCAATTAAATGATTTAATATTCTTGTATCGAAATCTTCACCACCAAGGAAAGTGTCACCGTTAGTCGATTTTACTTCAAAAACACCGTCACCGATTTCAAGAATTGACACGTCAAACGTTCCGCCGCCAAGATCGTAAACTGCAATAGTTTTAGGTTCTGATTTGTCAAAACCATAAGCAAGAGCAGCAGCAGTTGGCTCGTTAATTATACGTAAAACTTCAAGGCCCGCAATTTTCCCAGCATCTTTTGTTGCTTGACGTTGTGCATCATTGAAATAAGCAGGTACGGTAATTACCGCTTGTGTTACTTTTTCGCCTAGATAATTTTCAGCGGTTTCTTTCATTTTTTGTAAAATATAGGCACTAATTTGACTTGGTGAAGATTTTTGTCCGCCTACTTCCACCCAGGCATCACTATTATCCGCCTTTACTATTTTATAAGGGACAATATCTTGATCCTTCTTAACCATCGGATCAGTAAAAGGGCGCCCGATCAATCTTTTTACTGCATATATAGTATTATTAGGATTTGTTACATTTTGTCTTTTAGCCGGTTGACCTACTAATATTTCCTTGTTAGCAAAAGCTACTATAGACGGCGTAGTTCTCTCGCCTTCCGAATTTTCTATTACCTTAGGTTCCTTGCCTTCCATTACGGCAACACAAGAGTTTGTCGTTCCCAAATCAATACCTATTATTTTTCCCATAATATCCTCATTTCTAATTTAAAATTTTGTTGTTGCTATATCTTATTAACTGTGTTTATTATTCATTTCTTTGATATTTGATATAATGCTAGGGTGATAATTTTACAAGAGGAGTGAATGAAAAAATTCTCAATTTTAATAAATATTTTATTTATCGGTAACCTGTTTTTAGTAAATATTGTTAATGCAGCCGCTGCCCCTAACACTTTAGAACACGCAAAAAAAGCAATAGTAACTATCGACAGCAGAATTGCGGTATCTGCTTATAAAGATATAGGTAGTTGGACCGGTACCGGTTTTGTAACCGATAAAGAAAACGGTTTTATTGTTACTAATGCCCATGTAATTGGTAGAGCTTCTATTGGCACTTATTTTATTACCTTTCATAGCGGTCAGCAAGCCGAGGCAAAACTTATTTACTACGATATCTGGCAGGATTATGCTATCTTAAAAGTAGCAAAATCAGATTTACCTGAGTCGATTGAACAAATAATTTTTTCCAAGGAACCGCCTAAACTAAATCAAAGTGTTTTTGTTGTAGGTAATACCGAAGCTCAAGGTTTTTCCTTTCATAGCGGCTATTTATCTGATTTATATAGTATTGACGGGGAAATGCCACAAGGCTCTTATATAATTAATCTTAATATTACCGGAGGAGCAAGCGGCTCACCTTTATTAAATGAAAAAAATGAAGCTATTGGTATAATATATGGTAAGGGAGAAACTTATGCTTTAGCTCTTCACGCGGATTATGTGCAGCGTAGTTTAGAGAGCCTTAAGAATAATAAAATTCCGAATAGAAATCATATAGGTATTATTACCGAATTATATTCTTTAAATAAAGCGGTAAGACATCGTAATTTTCCCCAAGCGGAAATGGATATATATTTAAAGAAATTTCCTGATGCACGCAATAGGGTGGCCACTGTTAAAACTATTATACCTAATTCTCCTGCTGAAAAACTTCTTAAACCAGGGGATATCATTTGGAAAATTAATGATGTAGAACTTGGCGGCAATCTTACCATATTTGATAAAGAAATGGATAATAGTAAAAATAATAATATTAAACTGACAATTTACCGGGAAGGAAAAAAAATAGAACAGCTAATAGATTTGTATAATATTAATGATAACAAAATAGAGCAGCTTGTTAATTTCGGTGGTGCAATCTTTTTTGAAGCCGATGATTATTTTAGTAGCAAATCAGGTGTACCTCTGAAGGTATTGACGATAGCAACCGTTCAATCAGGCAGTAGCTTTAGTACTATACCTGCTTACTTTACACAAGATTATAAAAATTTATATAGAACCCATATATATGAAATAGAAAATCACAAGCTAGATAATATTAAGGATTTAATAAAATATATGCCTAATATTACTAAAGAAAAATTTATAACTATTCGGTTTAGAAATTATCAACCTTATTATTCTCCTTTTGGTCATAGTTTAATTTCTTCTCATGATGATATGATAGCCGATATAGTTCTCGACTCTATCGACACTAAACCTTATATACTAAAGTATAATAATATTTCTAACGATTGGGGTACGGAGGATATAGGATCAGGGGGTTAAAATTTATTCTATGTCATTCTAGTTCAAACAGAGTATTTTTGTATTGTTTCAATCTTATCGTCATTGCGAGGAGATGCGTAGCATCGACGCGGCAATCTAGAACCTTACCCGTCATTAAGCCTTACCCGTCATTGCGAGCGAAGCGAAGCAATCTATTTTTTATTTTTAGATTGCCACGTCGAGACTATGTCTCTCCTTGCAATGACGGTGTAGAATCAATCCACGCAACAATACATTTTCGTGAAAAAGAGAACCTAAACTTTTTTCCTTGTCATGCTGAGCTTGTTTCAGCGTCTCTTAATAGTAAGACCATGAAATAAATTCAAGATGACTATTTTTTTCTAGATTCCCGTTTTCACGGGAATGACATCAAAAATCTGAGTCATACAACAACGCACCTTGAAAATTACTACTATCTAACTCCACAAAGATAACAAAAAGCAATCCTTGAAAGCAAAATAATATATCACTATAATATACTTAAATTAGTAAATATCCTTAAATTGGTAAAGATACTTAATTTAATCAATATACTTAAATTAACATAGGCTGTGTAATTGTGACTGATAAAGATTATCCTAATTTAATACCGGTAAATATCGAAGACGAAATGAAATCGTCTTATCTTGACTACGCTATGAGCGTTATAGTAAGCAGAGCGATACCTGATGTTCGGGATGGGCTAAAACCGGTACACCGCCGTATACTTTACTCGATGTACGAAGCAGGAAATCACGCTAATAAGCCTTATAGAAAATCGGCAAGAATAGTCGGTGATACGATGGGTAAATATCATCCCCACGGTGACAGTGCGATTTACGATTCATTAGTTCGTATGGCGCAAGATTTTTCATTGCGTTTGCCACTTATTGACGGGCAGGGGAATTTTGGTTCAATGGACGGTGATGCCGCTGCAGCAATGAGATATACCGAATCACGTATGGCAAAAGTTGCTCATAAGCTGATTGAGGATATTGATAAGGAAACAGTAGGATTTACTCCTAATTATGATGGTTCAGAAGAAGAGCCATTAGTTTTACCTGCAATGTTCCCTAATTTATTAGTGAATGGTAGCGGCGGTATTGCTGTTGGTATGGCAACTAATATTCCTCCCCATAATCTCGGTGAAGTTATTGATGCGTGTTGTTTATACGTCGATAATAACGATATAGATATTATGGATTTATTAGAAGTAGTGAAAGGTCCTGATTTTCCAACAGCTTCAATGATTTTAGGTACGCACGGTATTAAATCGGCATATTTAACCGGCCGCGGAAGTATTGTAACAAGAGGACGTGCACGGATTGATGATCTGCCGAATAATAGGCAAGCTATTGTTATTACCGAAATCCCTTATATGGTTAACAAAGCCAGGCTGGTAGAGAAAATCGCCGAAATGGTTAAGGAAAAGCGTATTGAAGGTATCAGTGATTTACGTGACGAATCAAATAAAAAAGGCATAAGAATTTATATAGAGCTAAAAAAAGATGTAGTAGCAGAAATAGTATTAAATCAAATATATGCCTGTACTCAACTACAAACAAGCTTTGGCGTGATTATGCTAGCCCTAAAGGATGGGCTACCGAAGGTTATGAATTTAAAAGAAGTAATTGCTGCTTTTGTTCATTTTAGAGAAGTAGTAATTACTAATCGTACGATATATTTACTTAATAAAGCTAGAGATAGAGCTCATATATTACTCGGTCTTACTATCGCAGTTAGCAATATCGATGAAATTATCCGTATTATTAAATCGGCAAGTGATCCAAATAGTGCAAAACAAGAATTGATGGCAAGAAATTGGGACGCTCAAAGTATTTTACCTCTTATGAAGTTAGTTGACGATAAGGCTATGCTAGATGAGCAAGGAAGATGTTATTTTACTGAAGCACAAACCAAAGCTATTCTGGAAATGAGATTGCAGCGTTTAACTGCGATGGAGAAAAATAAGCTAGAAGAAGATTTAAAAAACCTCGCAAAGGAAGTTAGCGAATATCTTAATATTCTTGAACATCGTGAAAGACTGTTGGAAATCTTAAAAGAAGAGCTAATTAAAGTTAAGGAAGAATTTGCAACACCTCGCCTTACTTCCATTGAAATCGGTGATTTTGATCAGGACATAGAGGATTTAATTCAGCGTGAGGAAATGGTAGTAACTGTGACACTTGGCGGTTACATAAAACGTGTGCCGCTAACTAGCTACCGAGCGCAAAAACGAGGCGGTAAGGGAAGGTCAGGTCTTTCAATGAGAGACGAAGACATTACTACACAGATATTCGTTGGCAGTACTCATACGCCAATGCTATTTTTCTCTAATATCGGGCAGGTTTATAGCTTAAAGCTTTATAAATTACCGCTAAGCAATCCACAAGGGAAGGGGAGGCCAATTGTTAATATTTTACCTTTAAAAGATAAGGAATATATTACTAATATTATGCCGCTACCGGAAAATCAAGATGAGTGGGATAATTTAAATATTATGTTTGCAACTTCTTTAGGGAATATTAGAAGAAGTGATTTAGCAGATTTCAAACGTATTCAAGTAAACGGCAAAATCGCTATCAGGCTTGACGATAATGATAAATTAATTGATGTAAAAGTTTGTAAAGAAGAAGAGCATATTTTACTTGCTACAAAAGCCGGTAAAGCTTTAAGATTCCCTGTTGAATCCCTGCGAATTATTAAAAGCCGTACCTCTGACGGTGTCCGAGGAATGAGGTTAGCAAAAGATGATACAGTGATTTCTATGACAGTACTTAAAGGCGTTTCCTGTACTATGGAAGAGCGAGAAGCTTATTTATCGATTCCAACGGAGCGCAGGCTTGAGATTGCTAGAGGAGGGGAGTTTTCGCCGGAAGAATTCAGTTCAACATTAAGTGCTGATATTATTTTACAAATGGCAATTTCAGAAGAATTTATTATGACCGTTAGCGAAAACGGTTTTGGTAAAAGAAGCTCAGCATATGGTTATAGAATTACTGATCGAGGGGGTAGCGGTATTATTAATATGGATATTTCCGATAAAACCGGATTAGTGGTTGGAGTAATGCCTGTCGCTATGGATGATGAATTAATGTTAATTACTAATAGCGGTAAGTTAATTCGTTGCAAGCTTGAAACTGTGCGGATCACGGGTCGTAATACTGGCGGAGTAATACTGTTTAAAACTGAGGATAATGAAAAGGTTGTATCTGCATCACTAATTGCTGAAAAAACCGATAGTGAAGATGAAGAAGAAAATATAAGTGAGGATGAGGAGAAAGTTCTGTAAAGGAGAAAGTCTATTCGAGGGTATAATAGTTGCATAATAATCTCACTAGATACTAATAATTCACCTTCTTAAATATATTTCATTAAAATTTTTATGGCAAATATTCAATAAAATGCTAATAGTGAAGTGGCATAAAATATGGAGAGAAAATAATGCATTGGTTTGATGTTGAAGAAATTGCTATCCAATTAGAAGAAAATTACCCTAATGATTATGAAGGTATAAAATTATTGGATCTTAAGCAGTTGATAACCTCTCTAGATGATTTTGAAGATCAGGAAGTAGAAGTACAAAAAGCTACTTTAGAAGAAATTCGAGACAAATGGAGCGAAATAAGAGAGGGATTGAGTGAAGAGGAAAATGAATAATTTTTATTAGCTAAATCCTAATAAATTTACATAAGCTAGCATGGTTAGTAGTAAATTTGAAAGGCCACAATTAATATCAATTATTGCAAAAAGAATATTCATACAATGTTTGTGTTGTAGCAAAACCTAATTGCTTATATAGATGTTCTCCTAATTCTGAAGCATAGAGTATAGCGTGATTAAGACCTTTACTCGTTGCTAGAGATAAACATGCTTGTGCCACGGCACTTCCAAGGCCGTTACGACGAAAATTTTCTTTCGTAGACATAGTATAAATTCCTGCTTCGTTTTTACCGCAATAAACAAGCGCGGTTGCTGCCGGCTTATCATCATAAAAAGCTAGAAACGGCACACATCCCGCAACTTCAATTAATGGATAAAAGAAATTTTTAAATTCTTTAAGGTCAAACTTAAAAGTATCAATTGCGGTTTCAAACCATAATTGCAGATCATAGTTTGAGATTGGCGAAATTACTTTGATATTATTATGGGAAGTAGCGGCCGGGACATATGAGATTAAATTTATAACCATTTCCGAAAACTTTTCTGGATTCGTAAAGTTAGGTAACGTTAAATCTTGGCACTATATTTTCGGTAAGCCAATAATAAGGCTTACCGTTATAAAATTTATTTACAGCGTCATTCATAAAGCTTGATACAAGCGAATTTTTTAGGATTCGCCTGTGCTCACGTACTTTAGTACGCTGTGCAGGCTCGCCTTTAAATTCATCTTGTCTAAATCTTTCTGAATTTAGCTGTACCGTATGCTGTCTGGATAAATCAGGATTTCCCCATACAAAATTTACTAATGGTAAGTCTCCAGAAGCTTTTAGCGCAAGTATACTGCTCGTCTTTCAAAAGTATATGGCTTGAGTCTGTAATATTTCCCAGCCAGGTATATGAAACATTTTTTTTAAGATTTCTAGGAAATTTGCTTGTTGCAGATGCTTGGATGATACATTGGTAGATTTTTTTTGCATATATAGATATATTTTTTACTATAAGAAAAGCTTTATTATATGGATAGGTTAGCGGCAGTATGTCATTTCCGCACGGCATTGTTGCGGTTAAGCATGCTTTATGTCATTCCCGTGAAAACGGGAAGCCAGGCTAAAAAGCCTTAGCTTATAAGGCTTTTTTCTATATAACTGTAAGTTATCATTACATTTTTAGTTTAATTTTTCTGGATTCCTGCGATCAACGGAATGACATATTGCGGCTTTTATTGAGCTACGCAACAACGCTTCATTGTATAAGCTAATCCAACTGAATTTTAGTAGCAATTACGAAAAAAAATATATAGCAACCAATAAGAAAATAGCAAGTGCCTGAAAGAATACCCTTAAAGACATTAGCTTTGAGCTAAATTTTTTATCAAACTTCCCGCCGATGGCCATTGATACAATACCTATGGTTAGGACTAGTGCTGTTAAACCCAAGGTGATTAATATATATATCATAATAGTCTATGGTGCCAATGTGGGGATTCGAACCCCAGACCTACGCATTACGAATGCGCCGCTCTACCAGCTGAGCTACATCGGCAAAGGATAATGGTTTTTTTGTCTTGTATGTCATTTTCTATGTGTATGGGTATTGTTGCATGGATACCAAAAACGTTCTCGGTGTCATTCCCTCGAAAGAGATAATTTAGACTTTTCTTGTCATGCTGAACTTGTTTCAGCATCTATTGCAAAATATCCTGAAATAAATGAAGTAATAACTATTATTTTCTGGATGCCCTGATCAAGCCACGGCATGACATCGAACGCTTTGTAAAAATTCAATCCATACACACTATCCATCTAATTCAACACATTCGACCATTCAGGATCGGAAGCATCTTGTGGCGTTACAATTTCCCGTTCATTATAGCCTGTTATATCTACTGCGTAAATCTTATTTTTACCAGCGATTTTACCTTTTGGTGACCATCCTTTAGCAAACATAATAACACGACCGTTAGGCGCCCAACAAGGTCCTTCTACCAAATATCCGCTAGTAATTATTCTTTCGCTATTTTCATCAGCATTCGGATATGGTTTCATAATGCCGATAGTAAAACCTTCTCCTCTAGTAATCTTAGTAAATGCTATATAATCCCCTGTCGGTGACCAGCTAGGTGCAGCATAAGAGCCACCGCCAAAGCTAATACGTTGTACATTTGTACCGTCAGAGTTCATAATATATAATTGCCGTGTACCGCTTCTATCAGAGTTAAATACTATTTTGTTGCCATCAGGTGAATAAGTCGGTGAAGTATTAATACCAAAGCCATTAGTTAATGGGTGAAGAGATTTAGTTGCAAGATCCACTTCATAAATATGAGTTGAACCGTTCTTTGCTATCGACATTACGGCTTTGTCCCCCTTAGGAGAAAAACGTGGAGCAAAAGACATACCGGCAAAATTACCGACGATATTTTCTTTACCAGTTTTTAAGTCTTGCTCATAAACTAATACTCTTCTTTTTGCATATGAGACGTAAAAAATCTTATCTGCCGAGCGAGAAAATCTCGGTGTTAATGTAAGAACTTTACCGTCAGTTAAGTATTTATGATTAGCGCCGTCATAATCCATCAACGCTATTCTCTTTACTCTCTTTAAATACGGTCCGCTTTCTGCAACATAAACTATTTTAGTATCAAAATAACCCGGATCGCCGGTGATTTTTTCATAGATTTTATCAGCAATTTTATGTGCTACTCTGCGACTTAAATTTGCCGGTATTTCAAACATTTCACCAACAAGCTGTTTTTCTAGCGCTGTATCCCATAATATAAAACTAACTTTAAGTTTACCGTTAGAAAGCTTTTCAATAGAGCCGTTTATTAAAAGGCTAGCATTAATTTGTCGCCATGCAGCAAAAAGCGGCTTATATTTTACTCCTGTTTTTTCTTCTATAAATGAGACTGAAGAGATTGGACGAAACAAACCCGAAAGCTTTAAATCATTGGCGATAACTTTAACTATTTCAGTGCCGATTTCATTATCTTCACTATTATCCGCATCAAATTTATTCACTGCCACCGGTGTTGGGTTGGCTTGTCCACGTTCTATATTTATAGTTTCAACAGCATAACTATTTAGGCTGAAAATTAATAATATAAAATATATGATATTTTTCACTTAAAAATACTCCAGTTTTATTTTATGTTTGCTGTGACCTCATCTTGTGAGAAGGCATTGTTGCGTTGGATAGGTTAAGCATATTCGATGTCATTCCCGCGCAGGTGGGAACCCAGGCTTTTCTTTGTCATGCTGAACAAGTTTGCCACATCTAATTCAAGAGATCCTGAAGTAAATTCAGGATGACTATATTTTTCTAGATTCCCGTTTTCACGGGAATGACATCGAAGGATTTGTACGATTTCCGAGCCATGCAACAATGCCGCTTTACATAACCAAACCCTATAATTTACTAGGGTCAAAGCTAAAATTAATTTCTTTCCAGTGATTAAAACGTGCAGGGTCAAGATTTTCTATAGGGCTTGCCTGCCATACCGCTCTAGTTGCACTATCAGCTAAGGCCTCGCAAACGCTACCGGCAATATTAGGACAAATTGCTTCTTTAGTTTTTACTTGCTCCACATTACCGACTTTATCTAACACAATATTTAATACTACTCGCACTTTATTATTATTTCGTACCCCTGCCGGGATATTATTCCAATGTCTTTCAATCTGTTTTTTTATTAATGCCGTCTCACTAATAGAAAGCGGAGAGTCTTCTTTATGACTCCCTTTGGATTCCTTTTCTTTATTCTCTTGCTTTGCTCTTGAATATTTATTTGATTTTATATTATTTCCTTCAGAAGATTGCTCAAGATTTTTTAATAGCGAATCTAAATCATCGGTATTTTTTTCTTTCTTTTTTATCTCTTTCGGCTTCTCTTCCAATTTTTTTTCTGGGATTTCTTTTTTCTCTACAGGCTTTTCTTCTTCTTTTGTCTTTTCTTCTTTTACCTGCGGTTTTTCTTCCGGAATAACTTCTTTTTCCTTCTCTATAGGTTTTTCTTCTTGTGTTTTTGGAGGCTCTTCTTTCGGCTTCTCTTCTGTTAAAGGCTTTACTTCCGGTAATTTTTGCTCTTCGGTAGTTTTCGGTTTACTCTGCTCTGATTTCTTAGCATCCTCATTTTCAACAGGTATTTCTTTTTGTTTTTTCTGCGTTATGATATTAGATTTATCGCTAATCGGCAGCATTTCAAAGGCTATTATTTGTTCTTCAGGTAATTTTTCAAAAAGCGAAGGCATACCAAATAGAAAGAAATATAATATTACTAAATGGAATGTAATAGAGCAGCTAAGAAAAATAAGGAAATTGTCACCTGATTTTTGAATATCTTTATTTTTCATTATGCTTAACATTTGAAATAAGAGCTACTCTAGAAAAACCAGCGGCGTGTATTTCGGCAACTACTTCTACTACTTCGCCGTAAGATATGTTTTTATCACCTCGCACAAAAATTCTGGTTTCTTTTTTTTCTTTAGTAATATTTGCCAGCTTGGCAGTTAAAGATTTTCTTTCTATTGGGGTTTCGAGAAGAAAAACTTCACCTTTATTGTTAATGCTAACAACAAGCGGTTCATCCTGACCTGAAATAGGGCTAGAATTCGTTTCAGGTAAATCAACGTTAATGCCTGATACTAGCATCGGCGAAGTAACCATAAAAATAATTAACAACACTAACATCACATCCACCAGCGGCGTAACGTTGATTTCGCTTACTAATGTTCGTTTATTTCTTCTATTACCGGAAGCTGTAAGCTTAATAGCCATTACATCTTCTCCTGATCAATCGCTTTAGAAAGAATAGAATTTAACTCGCTAATAAAATCTTCAACTTTATTGTTAATACAAGTTATGTTTGCCGCAAGATAATTATAAAAAATTACTGCAGGGATAGCGGCAAATAAACCGATTGCGGTAGCAAGCAAAGCCTCAGCAATGCCTGGTGCTACAACCGCTAGAGAAGTATTTTTTGAAGCGGCAATAGATTGGAAGCTGTGCATAATTCCCCAAACCGTCCCAAATAAACCTATAAAAGGTGCGCTAGAACCGACTGTTGCTAAAAAGCTTAAATTTTTCTCTAATTTCTCTATTTCTCGATTTTGCGCCAAATACATTGATTGCATTATTCTTTCTTTATGACCGACTTTTAGGGAATCGGAAAGCCCTTTACTATTTAGGCTTTTACATTCACCCATAGCTGATACAAACACCGAAGCAAGCGGATTATTAACTGATCTTTTGATATTTTCGTATAAATGATCTAATACCCCGCCGGACCAAAAAATGCTTTCAAAAGCCGTAATTTTTTTTCTTACCTGTGCCAAACGGAAAATTTTATCTAAGATAATAGCCCACGACCAAATAGACGCAATTAAGAGCATTAGCATAACGGATTTGCCTATAATATCGGAAGAGCTTATTAAGGTAAAAATTGAAAAATGATCTTGGGTTACGATTTCTAAAGTTTCTTGAATATTTGGAGAGGTACTCATTAAATTACACTGATTGAAATTTATATTTTAAAATTATATATATTTATTTTAACTTTGTCATTTATGAATTTATAAAAATGCTATTTTATCTATTTTAGGAGGGGGTGTTGTATGAATTCATTTTATAAGTGGTGTCATTCCATCGAAAGAGGGAATCTAGAAAAAAATAGTCATTACTTCATTTATTTCAAGATCTTATTATAAGATAGAGGGATTGTTACATGGATAATGAAAGCACGTTTTATGTCATTCCCGCGGGCAACGCCGCTTCGCCATGACTATTTAACTTATCCACGCAACAATGCTTCGCAGAAATGACGCTATTCATTCTTCATTAACTGCAGAACTAAGAACTTCTTTATATAATTCCAGGTTTTTTCGTAGCATTAGATCAAGAGAAAAATTATTAATTACGGTATGCCTTGCCGCTTCTTCAATTTTTTTAGCTTCATCAGTGCCGAGAATTGATAAACAATAATCAATTTTGTCAGCCAAATCATCGGCATCGTTTGGCTTAACATGAAAACCCGTTATCTTATCGCTTATTGTCTCTACCGCTCCGCCAATATTAGTTGCTATAACAAGTTTTTTCATTGCTTGCCCTTCAATAATAGTACGACCGAAAGCTTCGGGTTCAATTGAAGCTGATATAATTACATCCGAAATGCCGTATAGATGAATTATATCGGCATCGTTGCCGAATATCTGAATTTTATTCTGTAATTTTAAATTAGCAATAAGTTCTTTAACTCGATTGGTAAAACTAGGGTGTCTAGATAAGTCGCCGACCATTAAACAATAAAAATCTCGATGTTTTAATTTGCTTAACGCTTCTACTAAAATAAGGTGACCTTTCCAGCTGGTCATACGGGAAGGTAATAATATTATAGGAAGGTTGCTAGGTGCCCCATATTTTTCACGGCATTTTATAAGCTTTTCCTCGGTAAGATTTGATGGATCGAAATAATCGCAATTTGCTCCTCGTTCAATCACAACAATTTTATCTTCTTTAATTTTATAATTTTCGAGTAGATGTTTTTTTACGAAATTAGAAACTGCAATAATTTTTTCGCCCTTAAGCATGATACTATTATAATATTTTTTAAGAAAATTGGAAATATTATAAATACCGTGAAAAGTAGTTATAAATTTAGTGTTAGTCGCTTTTGCTGCCAAGTATGAACTCCAGGCCGGTGCACGTGATCTGGTATGGATTAAATCCACTTTATATTTCTTGATTATTTTTGCTATTATTTTTGCGTTACGCCAGATCATGAAAGGGTTTTTAGTGGCGCTATTCACGCAAATATGCAATATATCATGGTCGTCTAATTCCTTGACCAAAATACCGCCGGCGGAAATAACAATTGGGGTGTGACCGAGTAGCTTAAGATGTTTTGCAACTTCTATCGTACCGCGTTCTACTCCTCCTGAAACCAGAGCAGGAACTACTTGCAAAATAGTATATTTATTGTATCGTTTAGTTGAGTCTAATGAAGACATTGAAATTTTTAATCTATCATAATTAGAATGAATAAATTACATTATACACCACAAGGGGGGTTTGTTGTCTATAATAATTATAAAATTATTGATAAAAGTGTTCCGTCCGTAATTTTTTTGCATGGACTAATGTCCAATATGAACGGCGATAAAGCTGTTTATTTAATGGATTATTGTAAGAAAAATAATTATAATTTTATTGCTTTTGATAATTTTGGTCATGGCAGTGCTTCAGGGAAATTTATAGATCAAACTATCGGCTCGTGGTTATTAGGTCTTGAGATTATTTTAGATAAATTGATAGACGATGAAGTTATCTTAATCGGTTCAAGTATGGGGGGGTGGGTTGCGCTTCTTGCTGCTTTGAAATTTCAAAGTAAAATAAAAGCTTTAATTTGTTTAGCCCCAGCTCCTGATTTCACCGAAGATATTTGGCAGAACCTGTCAAAGGATGAGCAAGCTGAAATGCAAAGCATAGGCATGCTTGAAGTGAGCGGGCGAAATTGCCGGGATAAATATCCCATAAGCCATAATCTAATATTGGAAGCAAAAAATCATTTATTATTAACACGTGATAATATTGATATAAATATTCCTATTCATTTAATTCATGGTATGCTTGACGAAGATGTGCCCTATAATCTTTCTGTTAAACTGGCAGAAAAAATAATAAGTAAAAAAATAGTGATAAAACTTATAAAAGATGGTAATCATAAACTTTCACGAAAAGAGGATTTAAAGATAATAGTCAATTCGCTTGAGGAAATAATTACAATAACTAATAACTAAAAACTTAAAAATATTTTTATGATTACAAAAATAACTAAAGTTCACGATTTCAAAGAAATTGCTGAAAATATTGAACAAGCAAACCATAATAGTTTGGTGCTTTTTGATATTGATGACGTAGTAGTGATGGATACCGATGAGTACAGACTAACACATGATTACAGAAAGGAATTATTTAACAAGATTGAAAAACGCCTTTCAAAACAGCAATGTGAATTATTAATTAGTGTAATTTTAAAAGATAGAAAAGCCCGCTTTGTTAATCCTGACATCATAAATATATTTGATGTATTAAAGCAAAATAAAATTCCAACTATGGGATTAACCAAACTAGCGACAGGAAAGTTCGGAATTATTGAAGATATGATAGAGTGGCGTATTAAAGAACTAAATGAATTGGGAGTGAATTTTGCAGGCTTAACGCCACTGGATGATGAAATATTAATAAAAGACTTTGATGCAGGTTACGGTGTCCCCACATTAAAAGAAGGTGTAATATATACAGCCGAATATGATAAAGGAAGCGTACTTGAATATATTTTACGTGAAAAGAATTATTGCCCTAAATCCATAATATTTATTGATGATATTTTAGAAAATCTCGAATCCTTGCAAAAAATGTGTAATGATTTACAAATTAATTATTATGGCTTTGAATTTACTGGGTCGGCTATTATACCGGAACCTGATCTAGACGAACAGCTTGAGCAAATCAGATTTGAAATTTTAGAAAAAGAATATCGCTGGTTAACTGATAAGGAGCTAAAACTACATGTGTAATAGATTTATCATTTTTTTGATTTTATCCATAATTTCTTTTCCTGTCATAGCTGCAAAGCCTATAAAATCAACTGCAGTAGGAGTAACGGCGGCTAAGATTGAAACGGCTGAGCTTTTTGATGTATTTAACGTTGTCGGACAATGTAAAAACGACAATAGCCGTGACTATTATGCGAATGTTGCAGGTAAGCTTGAGATAGTATCATCAAACCAGGGAGATAAGGTAAATAAAGGAGAAGTGTTATTTATAATTGATAGGAATATAGCGGAAACGGCTAAAACAAATGCAGAAGCTTTATTAAATACCAAACGAGATGAGTATATTAGAAATAAAACTTTAGCTGCTAAAAATTTTATTAGTTCACAAGATTTAGAAAGATCTAAAAGCGATTTTGAAAATGCAAGATTTAACTATTCTAAAGCAGTGAAAACTTATAATGATATGTTAATTACTGCTCCTTTTGACGGTAAAATAGGAGTTATTAAATCAAAACCCGGAGATGACATAAAACAAGGGGATTATCTTTTTAGTATCGTTGAGGGAGACGGTACACAAAGTATTTTTGTTGAACTACCAGAATCATTATACGGAAAAGTATCGAATAATACCGAAGTGATAATAACTGATAATAAAAATGATATAGCTGCAAGTGATCAAATTGCTAATTCCAATGGAGAAATTAAAGGAAAAATTTCCTCGGTTTCCGGATATTTATCTGATAACGGTACTATGGATGCTAAAATAATATTACCGGCTAATAGTAAAATGATGCATAATAGTTATGTAAATGTTACGCTTATTATAAACCCGCACAAAAATTTTGCTGTACCGGAGCAATGTGTACAAAGAAATAATCAAGGTAATTTTATTTATAAAATAGATAATAACATAGTAAAACAGCTATATGTAGAAATCGGTTCTCGAGCTAACGGCTTAATCGAAATTACTTCAAAAGATATTCAAGCAGGAGATTTGGTAGTAGCGGAAGGAATGACTAAAATCGATGATGGAACAGAAGTTACGTTACTGGAAAATAAGGGGTAGAGAATGTCATACCGTGGTCAACCACGGTATGACATTGAGCGCTTCGTAACGATTCCGCTCTACGCAACAACGTCGTTGTGGGAAGGACACAGAAAATTAAATTTATATTAACTTAAAAAGGATCATAAAATGGAATATGTATTATTAGTTTTTAGTGTTATAGCTATTTTAGTTATAATACAAATGGTGAAAGTCGTCCCTCAGCAACAGGCATGGGTTGTAGAAAAATTAGGGAAGTTCGATAAGGTATTGCAGCCAGGTTTAAACTTGTTGATACCGGTAATTCAAAGAGTGGCTTATAAACATACTTTAAAGGAAGAAGCAATTGACGTTACGGCGCAAACAGCTATTTCTAATGATAACGTAACATTATCTATTGACGGGGTTTTATATGTAAAAATTATTGATCCGATGGCAGCCTCTTACGGTGTTAATAATCCTTATTACGCAATAACTCAGCTTGCGCAAACTACTATGCGTTCCGAAATCGGTAAATTACCGTTAGACAGAACTTTTGAAGAACGGGAAACTTTAAATGTTGCGATCGTTGCTGCTATTAATCAGGCTGCCATAAATTGGGGAATACAATGTATGCGCTACGAGATTAAGGATATTCAGCCGCCTCAAACTATCCTTAAAGCTATGGAATTACAAGTTGCAGCAGAGCGTCAAAAACGTGCACAAATTTTAGATTCTGAAGGAAATAGGCAATCAAAAATTAACCATGCTGAAGGAGAAAAGGCACAAGTTGTTTTAAATTCCGAAGCTTCTTATACTGATCAGGTAAATAGAGCAAAAGGTGAAGCGGAGGCAATCGGCTTGGTTGCTACTGCTACGGCAAATAGCATCAATATTATTGCGGCTGCGGTGCAGAAAACAGGCGGTAGTGAAGCTGTATCTTTAAAGATAGCGGAGCAGTATATTCATGCTTTTGGTAATTTGGCTAAAGAATCAAACACTGTAATTTTGCCAGCCAATCTTTCTGAACCTAGCAGTTTTGTTACGCAAGCTTTAAGTATTTTTAACCAACTAAAGATACCTACTGAAAAGAAAGCAGGTAAATAGTAAAGTTCTTTAAATGATAATTTTACCATCTTTTGCACAGGGTTTGGGCAGCCATACCGTGGCTTGACCACGGTATCCAGTCTTTTTATTAAATTTTTTTCTAGATGCCATGGTCACGACACTGTACTTAAAAATTTACTATTGTAATAATTAATTATCTTATATATCATACAAAATTATTTATTTAACTTTATAAGGAGTACAGCAATGCAAGTATTTATTGGTAAGCCAGCTTTAGATTTTACGGCAAAAGCTATTATGCCAGGTAATGAGATAGAAGATGAGTTTACTCTTAGTCATTACGCAAAAGGTTATAAAATAGTATTATTCTTTTATCCCCTTAATTTTACTTTTGTTTGTCCGTCGGAAATTATCGCATTTCATAATAGACTTGGGGAGTTTACGGAAAGGAATACTAGAGTAATAGCGGTAAGTGTTGATTCTCATTTTTCTCATTTAGCTTGGAAAAATACTCCTCATAATAAGGGCGGAGTAGGGCAAATTCAAATTCCTATGATTTCTGATCTTAAAAAGAATATTTCTTCAATGTATAATGTTTTAAATGAAGATGGTGTTTCACTGCGTGGAACTTTTTTAATCGACAAAAATTTTATAGTACGTCATATTCTTGTTAATGATTTACCTCTAGGGCGGAATGTTGATCATACATTACAGGTTATTGATGCATTAATTCATCATCAGCAACATGGAGAAGTTTGTCCGGCTGGATGGCGTAAAGGAGAGGAGGCAATGACTGCTTCGCATGAAGGAGTTGCTCATTATTTGGGTTCTCATGCTGAGAAATTATAGTTGTACGATGTCATTCCTGCAAGGCATTGTTGTGTGGATTGAATTTTTGGTGTCATTGCGAGGAGGCACAAAGTGCCAACGTGGCAATCTTACGAAATTAGCTGGATTGCTTCGCTTCGTTCGTAATGACAGGATTTTTTATTATTTTCTAGATTGCTGCGTCGATGCTGCGCATCTCCCTCGCAATGACGGAAAAACTGATTCGCGCAACAAAGTCTTTCTATGAAAGCAGAAATAACATAAAAAAACATCCCATAATACTAATTAAACTTTAAATAATGCTTAAAGAATTATTTTTTGGGGAAAAGCCTCAAACGCCTTATACGCTTGAAACAATTAATATTTTACGATTAATTAGAAGTGAAAATGTTGGGTCCAGAACTTTTTTTACTTTAATAAAATTATTCGGTAATGCAAGTACCGCCATAGAAAATATTAAAGATTTCTCCGTTCGTGGCGGACGAGCAAAACCAATTAAAGTTTTTTCTCAAAGTGAGGCAGAAAAAGAATTAGAGCTATTAGAAAAAAATAAAGCTAAAATTATTACTTATAAATCTCCCGAATATTCTAGATTACTACTCGAAATTTACGACCCTCCGCCGATACTAAGCTATAAAGGTAATATTAAATTACTTGGATATAAAAAATGTGTGGCTATTGTTGGTGCTCGTAATGCTTCAGCAAATGGCTGTACTTTTGCTTATAAAATTGCTCAAGAGTTAGCTGATAAAGACTACGTAACTGTTTCCGGTCTTGCACGCGGAATTGATAGCGCTGTTCATCAAGCTAGACCCTCTCAAACTATCGGAGTAATTGCCGGCGGGATTGACCATATTTATCCTCTGGAAAATAAAAAATTATTTGCAGAATTAGAAGCAGAGGGGCTAATAATAGCCGAGTTACCTATAACTACTATTCCTTTAGGGCAACATTTTCCTCAACGTAATCGGTTAATTTCTGGTATTTCTCTTGGTACCGTGGTAATTGAAGCAAGCTTAAAATCGGGCTCATTAATAACCTCAAGGCTTGCTCTTGAGCAAAATAGAGAAGTATTTGCCGTGCCGGGTTTTCCGTTAGACCCTAGATGCCAAGGTACTAATAAATTAATTAAAGAAGGAGCACATTTAGTAGAATCTATAGACGATATAGTAATTAATTTACCACAATATGAAAACATTATAAGTAAAAAAGATAATGTAATGAAAGATTTTGTTGATGTGAATAGCGATTTTAAAAGATTAGAGACAAAATATATAAAGCATGTAACAGAAATTGAACGTATACAAATTGTCGATTTACTATCGTCAGTGCCGATCGAGTTTGATTATTTGCAAGAAACAACAAGTTTACCTTTACCAATTATATATACGGTAATATTAGAGTTGGAGCTGGCTGGTAGGATTACTCGCCATTCGGGTAATAAGATATCATTAATTTATAGATAAACATGAAATTAGTAATAGTAGAGTCGCCTGCGAAGGCAAAAACAATAAATAAATATTTAGGGGATGATTTTAAAGTTATTGCTTCATTCGGTCATATTAGAGATTTACCTTCTAAAAAAGGTTCAGTATTACCTGATGAAAATTTTTTAATGAAATATGATATATCAGATAAAGCTGATAAGTATGTCGATGCAATAACGAAGGATGCTAAAAAAGCGGAAGCAGTTTATCTAGCAACCGATCCAGATCGCGAAGGAGAAGCAATTTCTTGGCATGTGGCAGAAGTGATTAGAGAGAAAAACGGTGTTAAATCTGAAGATTTTTTTAAGAGAGTTGCTTTTAATGAAATTACTAAAAAAGCAATTTTACATGCTGTTGAAAATCCTCGGAAACTCGATATTAATCTAGTTAATGCGCAGCAGGCAAGAAGAGCGTTGGATTATTTGGTTGGATTTACTTTATCCCCTATTTTATGGCGAAAGCTCCCAGGCTGTAAATCTGCCGGTAGGGTTCAATCGGTAGCATTACGTCTTATTTGTGAGCGGGAAGATGAAATAGAGCGTTTTAAGACGGAAGAATATTGGGATATTACTCTTAAAATGAAAAATAGTAATAATGAATCTTTTTTAGCTAAGCTAACTCATGTAGAAGATAAAAAGTTAGAAAAATTTTCAATTACTACAGAGAAAGATGCTAAAGATCTACTAAAAGCTCTTGAATCAAAAAAATTCCATATTAATAAAATAGAGAAAAAACAGCAAAAACGTCAACCGCAACCGCCTTTTATTACTTCTTCGTTGCAGCAGGAAGCCGCAAGAAAATTAGGTTTCAGCGCCAAAAAAACCATGCAGATAGCTCAAAAGCTTTATGAAGGTGTGGATATAGGCAAAGAAACGGTTGGACTTATTACTTATATGAGAACTGACGGCGTTACTTTAGCCGGTGATGCAATTACGGACATACGTCAGCTAATTCGCAGTAATTTCGGCGATGATTATCTGCCAGACGCTCCGAGAGCCTATAAATCAAAAGTAAAAAATGCTCAAGAAGCACATGAAGCAATAAGACCGACGATAATTACCAATACACCGGAAAGTTTAAAGGAAAAGTTAGATAAGGATTATCATCGATTATATGACTTAATTTGGAAAAGAACTGTTGCATGCCAAATGGAAAATGTGATTATGGATTTGGTGGTAGCGGGGCTTGAATCGGAAAATAAGGAATTTTCAGCAAGAGCGACGGGCTCAACCATAGCATTTGACGGTTTTTATAAAGTGTATCGTGAAAGTGTTGACGATGAAGCGGAAGAAGAAAATAAAATGCTACCGCCTTTGAAAGAAGGAGAAAAATTAGTAACCGAAGAGATAAAACCTAATCAGCATTTTACGGAACCACCACCAAGATATTCCGAAGCCAGTTTAGTTAAGAAACTTGAGGAATTGGGAATTGGTAGACCATCGACTTATGCATCAATCTTATCGGTATTACAAGAGCGGAAATATGTAAGCTTAGAAAAAAAACGTTTTACGCCGGAAGAACTAGGGCGTTTGGTTACAGTATTTTTAATCGGTTTCTTTAAAAAATATGTTGAGTATGATTTTACCGCTAGTTTAGAAAATGAATTAGATGAAATAGCAGCCGGCAAGCTTGAATGGAAGACATCACTGAGCAACTTTTGGGGTGGCTTTAATAGTAACGTAGAATCGGTTAGCGAACAAAAAATAACCGACGTAATTAGCTACGTGCAAAAAGCTTTAGACTACCATCTATTCGGAGAAAATAAAGAAGCAAAAAAATGCCCGTCATGTGCTACCGGTGAGTTAAGTTTAAAATTAGGTAAATTCGGTGCATTTTTGGCATGTAGTAATTATCCTGATTGTACTTTTAAAAAGCCGATTACTGCGGGTAATAGTAAGAGTGAAGGGGAGGAAGGTAATTATGAGGTTAGTGAGAATAAAATTTTAGGTACTGATTCAGAAGGAGTTGAGATTTATCTAAAAAAAGGTCCATATGGGCCATATATTCAACGTGGAGAGAGAACTCCTGACAACGCAAAGCCAAAACGTGCGCCAGTACCGCCTGCCTTACAGAAAGATATTACATTTGAAACAGCTTTAAAGCTTCTAAGCCTACCTATTAAATTGGGTGATCATCCAGAGACAAAAGAAGAAATTTTAGTAGGATTCGGTAGATTCGGTCCTTATTTAAAATATATGAGTAAATTTATTTCAATACCTAAAAAATATGATTTCCTAACTATTACGCAAGAGCAAGCAGTAGAGTTAATTAAAGAAAATAATAATAAACTACAGAAGAAAGGAGATACTATGTCATTCCCGCAAAAGCGGGAATCCAGAAAAAAATAGTCATCCTTTAGTCATCCTGAATTTATTTCAGGATCTTTTTCAATAAGATGCTGAAACAAGTTCAACATGACAAAAACAAAGCCTGGATTCCCGCTTTTGCGGGAATGACAACGGGAACGTTTGTACATTTCTGATTCAAAC
>NZ_JAPNPB010000006.1:0-76057 GCF_049278075.1 Rickettsia endosymbiont of Halotydeus destructor | reverse complement strand
CCTAGGCTCTGTGAACAAAATTTAAATTAATCTATTTTAGTTCTTTTTATACTTCCAATTATAAGATTTTTTTAAAATATGAATAACTATTCCTGCAAAAATCTTATTAATTTTCGCTAAAAAATATCTTAAAATATAAATAACTTAAATTTTGTCCACAGAACCTAAATTTCATAAATGTAATGACAAATGCCTATGAAACTTTTAAAGATTCAACAATTGCCGAAAAAAGAGAATTTTTGAATTTTGTATTTGCGAACCTAATATTGAAGGGGGGAAAGGTGCATTACATCCTGGCTTTTTCGTTTGATAAACTACAAGAAGTAGAGAATTGTACGGAATGGCTCCGTGTAGCGTCTATGTTACGAACCTTAAATGAATACAGATTAGCCTTAACTCAGGCTTTTGTTAAACCTTGTTATCCTTTAATTTGAAAGCTACTGATCTTAAGAATATAGTTTATTAAACAAACTATTATTAAATTTAGTAAACCAGAATTTAGAGGTAATATCAGGATTTATAAAAGCTTCAAATACTTGATTAATTGGCCTCGTGGATAAGCATTGCTGCTTTTGCGGCTGGTTGTAACTGATTTATACCATTAGTCATTTTCCCAATCTTTTTTAGGTGTGGCCAAATACCCTATTCTTTTTGCATTATAAAAATAACAAAAGGAGATTTTGATTTTTCCTCTTTCCAAGGGTATGGTTCTCCTTTTTTGCCAAGAGGATAATGAGTTTCAATTATGTTAAAACCCGCTTTTTTAAAGGATTCTTTATAATCATTTTCTGACCAATAATAGTCTTCAAATGTTAGATCAATATCAGGTAATTTTACTTTTACTAGTTTACCACTTTTTAGGTTGCTATTTTCAGGATAATCATTGTAGAAGCTATAAAGATTCTTATTAGAGTACATAGCCTCTGCTCCAGTAAGTACTACGAATATTCCATTCTTTTTCATTACTCTTTTTGCTTCAAGTAAATATTTAAGCATCTCCTTTTCGTTACTAATTTCAAAAAGTACCAAACTTGAAAAAACCAAATCATATATGTTGGAGAGATATGGTAACGCTCCATTTTTGATTAGAGAAAATTTGACTTTCGGCAATGCTTTTTTGGTTTTCTCTAGCATAGCAGAACTAACATCTACTCCTGTAACTTCATATCCTTGTTCTAATAAAAATTGTGTAGAAAGTCCTGTGCCAGAACCATAATCTAAGGCTTTAGTACCATGTACATATTGTTTTAGTAAATCCGGCAAATCCCTATACGATAAGTATCTAGAAGCACTGGACTTCATTTCTGTATATAGATCGACTTGTTTTTCTTGTTTATGATCTTGCGACTTATATAATTTGGAGTTAGTACTATTATCAGCATTTACAATAGTGTTTGTAATAATTATAATAGCACATATTAAAAAGGTTTTTAGTTTATACATAAGCCCACTCTTTGAATTTATAAATTCATAATATTATTTATCCATCATTTGTAAATTTTGGATAATTGCCCTCGTTACTTCTGGAAATTCTTGCTTATAGTAATCTCCGCCAAAATGACCTAAATTAGTATATTCATGATATTCGCAATTAAGTTTAGTATGAATATAACGCGGCTCTTCAATTGGAATCCATGGATCATCTTGCGAGGCAAATAATGAAATCCATTTTTGATTTTGCTTGATTTTTTCAAAGTCCCACGGCTTATCAAAATAACCTGATAGTTTTTCCTTTTCCATGTTAAGGTCGGTATGATAGGCACCCACTAATACCGAGCCAAATATAGGCTGTATTTCAGCGAGCCTTATAGCAGCAATAGCGCCAGTAGAATGTCCAATTAATATGGTATTTTCATCCGCTTTCAACTCATCTAATAAAAATGGCAGCCAAAAAGATGCCCTTGCTAAATCATTATCTGGGAATTCAGCTGAAATTACTTGCAGACCATTTAGCTCCAAGTCTTTTCTAATACTTGGAAACCAATTATCATTAGGGCTTCCACCCCCATTACCTGGGATCAAAATAACTTTTTTCATATTGTTCTATAATTAATTTTTAATATAATATATTAATCATAAATAAAATGCTCTAATAATAAATTTTTCTAATTTTGAGGTATTTTCTGCATCCATTTCAAAATCAGGTACATAAGGTTCATTATCCCCTCGCACTCTATTTCTATAAACTTTTATTGGAAAAGAAAATATACCCGAATTACTCGGTAATTTAACTGTTCTGACTTCCATATATAATCTATCAGCTTTTGTTGTTTTTCCTATCAAAATTACATTTGATGACATTATTTTCAATTCATCGATAAAATCAAGAGCCGCACTTACATTTTTCTCATCGATAATCACAATAATTTTGACTTTAATAGGATTCGGCAAAAGGATACCATTAGCTAATGATCTATCAAATAATACTTCTCTATAATAGGGTTCATTTTTTGCTAAGTTTTGTTCTAATCCTTCCCTGATCTTTTTAAGAAAAGGAAATTTATATTGATGATATATATTTTTAAGATACTCTAAATTACCAGGGCTTACTCGCCAATCAATATAAACATCTTTATTAGCTAAATTTCTTTTATACTCTGAATAATTTTCACCAAATAATTTATTAATAATTTGACTACCATAATCAGAATTGCCGCCTTGGTTACCTTTTAAATCAAATATTATAATATCTTTCTTTCTAAGACTTTTTAATGAATCAAGGATTAAAATAAATTCTTTTTGCTGTTTTTCATTGAGATTAAAAGTAGGTAGAGTTATCCAAACAGAATTTTTATAAAAATTACTAATTTGAAACAACTTGGATACGGGCGCATTATTTATTTCATCAAACCAATGAACGCTAAGGTGAGTATCATTAAACCTACAGGTAAAAGTTTTAATAATTTGCTTATGCCGGGTTATATCAGCTGTTTGAGAAATAGCCTTTTGTGCTTCGCTATAATTGAGTTCTAGATTTTTCCTAAAACTTGGGTCGTTATAATTAAAAATCCCAGGATGATTCTCATGAATCTGGTTATAAATAAATTTAAGATCATCATTTTTATAACTATTATTTTGACAGCTAACCAGAAAAATGAGAATAAAAAAATAAATCATATATCTATATTGCTATATCTAAAGCTTTATCGTCACCTACTACCTCTAAATAGCGCCCTTCAGGATCATAGTAATAAGCAATTGTGCTGTCTTCAAATTTGTCTAAATACCCAGACACTGTTCTATTATCAACATATTTATAATAACCGCTAGTCTCTTTTCCTCCTATAATGCAGCTATCTTTTAAAGCATATATATTTATAGTAAAAAGATAGCTTGAGCTTATTTTTGCCATAATCTCTATAAAAATACTTGATAATTTCCTCTAAAAAATATACTACTAATTTAAAATAGAAAATTACTTAAAATATGACCTTTATAGATTATCGGCATCAAGCTACTTTGTATGCTCAAGCTTATTCGAAATTAGAAATCACTGGAACTCAGTATTTAGCATTCAGAGATATACCGAATATTATAAAGAATTATGTTAAAGGTAACAAAGTGCTGGATTATGGTTGCGGAGTCGGTAAATCTACTACTTTTTTAAAGTCTTTAGAGTTAGATGTCGAGGGAGTAGATATAAATGAAGAGATGCTAAGAATAGCAAATTTAAATGACCCTAAAGGAATATATAAGTTAATAAAGAGCGGTAATATTCCTGCTGAAAATAATACATATGATTTAGTATTTTCTAGTTGGGTTATGATGGAAGTAGAATCGAAAGAAGAGCTAGTAAATATTTCTAAGGAAATTGCACGAGTTCTGAAAAATGGCGGTATTTTTATTATGTTAGTATGTAATGAAAATACTTATAATAGAGATTGGTTATCAGAAAATACAGAATTTCCTGAAAACCAAAATCTTACTAGCGGCTCTACGGTCAGAATGTTTTTTAAAAACATTGATTTAAGTATTTATGATTATTTTTGGACGAAAGAAGATTATAAATATATGTTAGATCAAGCGGACCTTAAGATAATAAATATACATCAACCTTTAGGTACGGACCAAGACGGTTACCCGTGGGTTAACGAGAAAACTATATCACCGGTTAGTATTTATGTAGCAAGTAAAAATTAGAGAGAGGATTTTATCAATTTCCTTCAGTAACGCCGTTTAATTTAATTCTATAGTCTTGTTCAAGCTGCTCGATTATTTCTATAGTGTGAAGTGGTAATTCATCAGCAAAATGTTTACTGCACTCTTCAGGGTTTTGAATAATTTTTAACGTTGAAAAGTGTTTTAAAGTAAATATCGGCTGTTTTGTTTCTACTAGATCTTGATAACCTATATACTTTTTAATTTTTTCTTCTAGAAGTTTTGTTACTTCATTACTAACTAAAGAGGAATTATTCTGTAAAAACTTATTAAGAGCAAATAATTTTTGTACATTTTCGCTTAAAAGAGAGCGATTGCTTTTAATATATTTAGGTATTTCGGCTTCTGCTTTCCATTTAACAAAATCTTGAATATGCGTTTTTTTAATATAAGTTTTTTCCGCAATTTTAGGTAATTCTTTATTGCGATATAATTGTTCAAGATTTAATAGAGCTTTTGAGTCTATTCGAGTTCCTTCTATATAGTCTAGGGGTGTTTTATTTGTTTTCGTTGAAATAGCGGTAAGGCTAGCACCATATTGTAATAATAATTTAACAATATTAAAGTTAATTTTGGATTCCGGTATTATTGCCTTACATAATGGAGTGATACCACGACAATTTTTACTATTTACATCTGCATTATTCTCAAGAAGAATTTTTGCAATATTAATAAAACCTAAGTAAACTGCCCACCCTAATGGCGTAAGTCCTACACCGTCTTGAATATTACAATCGGCTCCTTTGTTTAAAATTAGTCTAACCATTTGCTCATTTTTTTTACATACAGCCCAATACAAAGGTGTCCTATTATAAAAGTCAACCTCAGGTGTATTTAGGGGAACACCATGCTCAAGCAAATACTCAATTCCTGTAATATTATTGTCTTCTACTGCTTTGAATAAAGCTTTTGATGAGATTAGCTTAGGTATCTTCTTATGTTTATGCTGCTTTTTAGTATGTACCACTTCCGTAACCTTTCCTGTTAAGTAATGCTTTTAAAGGCGGAAAGAGATTATCAGGTAACTTATCAAGAGCAAACCACTGCCAACTTTCTACCTTATGAGGTTCTAGATTTTGTAATTCATGCTCATTTAAACAATGGCTTTTGAGAAAAACCGAAACATAATGCTTTTGCTCTTCCTCAAAAATATCATTAGTAACGGCTATAAATTCAGGGTTTTCGATTATAAGATTTGTTTCTTCTAATACTTCCCTAATGATACACTCTTCAAAAGTTTCACCAAATTCGAGATGGCCGCCTGGATTGCCGTAAGTAGATTCTCCATGAGAGCTAATGCGTTTGCCTAGTAAAATCTCATTTTTGCTGTTAAATAGGATAATACCGATACCAATACGAGGGTGATTAGTCATAAATGCTATATACAACTAGTGATTAAATTTATTATTTATATAAATTATATTAATTAGAAAAGCAAATAAATTAATCTCTTAAGTTTTCAATAGGATAAAATTACTTGACCCAAAAACACTGCTCTTTCTATCGTTCTACGTTTCACGAGTCCTTGCAGTTTTTGTCCCTTTATGTAGACCCATTTGAGGAATTTGTCGGCGGCTTGGAGATATTCAGATTTATTGAGTTTTTTGAGTAATGTGGAGTTTTGAAAGGCGGTGCTGCCGCAATTGAAGATAAAGGAGAGTAAGGCTACTTGTTGATTGGTATTTAAATAGACATAGCAATATTTATATAAAGCTATTTGAACTTCATTAATATCTTCATCAAGCAATTTCTCAGCTTCTGCTATAGTTATTTCATTATCTAAATATAACCTCTCATGAGGTTTTATAACATGTCCGTAGCCGATAGTCTTAAATCCTGCGGGACAGTAATATGGCTTAAGGCGTAGTGATTCAAACTGCTTGATCAAAGTATTATTATTAGTACTAATTAAAGTAATTTAAAGGTATCATTATGAGTCATGTAATTTGTGCTGATGTAGTGGCAAGCGTTTCTGAGCTTAAATCAAATCCTATGGGGACTATGCAGAGTAGCGGAGGAAGACCGCTTGCTATATTAAATAGAAATCAACCGGTTTTTTATTGTGTTCCTGCTGAATTATATGAAGCTATGATGGAAATGATTGATGACATTGAACTAGGTAAGATTATAGAAGAACGTAAAAACGATAAAGAAATATCGGTAAATATTCATGACCTATGAATTGACCTTTTTAGAAACTGCTATAGTAAATTGACTTGAACTCAGGACGTCGTTACTCGTCGCTTACCTATTATTTATAGGCATCGCTCCTCGCTCCTAGCCCTGAATTCAATTGAATTCACTATAAAAAGAATGGAAAAAACTAGCACCTGATATTTAGAACCAATTTAAAATTTATTTTCTAAAAATTGGATAAAATTTTTAGTTTTTAGTATAGCTTTTCTTGCTATTTCTCTATCAGAAATCTTTAATTTGGTAATTAATAATTCTCGATGCCAACTAATATATGCTTGATACGCATGACATTCATTTATATAGCTACTCAAAAGTTCATTTTCTGGTCTTATTGAGATTATTTCACCAGGATTATTTTTATTAAATTGGATTATATGAGAAAGATATTTTAGTCCTTCATCATTAGTTAGTTGCCAACATTCTAAATTAGAAAAATTACTCTTATAAGAATTTTGTTCTGACATAGCACATGTTCTAAAAAAATGAATATCATACACTGCATTCCAGCTATTATGTATAATATTTTTACCTTTTTTAATGAAGTTATTTAGCATTTTTTGTATGTTATTATCTAAAGGCCTTTCATTAAAAAAAGAATATTTAGCTATTTCAGCTACTACACCATCAATTAAACCTATATTATATGACATATTATCTATTAAAAATTTAAATTTATTAAATTGAGTTGAATGAACGTAAACTTTATTAATATAATGTATACATAATATACTTGCATATATCGGTAATAAAAACTCATATTCTTGTTTTTTATAGGATTGAGACAATATAGTTTCGTAAGGTAGTGCGTTGTAAGCATTTCTAAATTCAGGTAGATAATCCTTTAGAAATATTTCAAAGGCTTTATAATTTATTTTTTTATATTTTTCGTTTGCTTCACTTAAAGCAAAGCCAGGTACTAAAAATATTTCCTTTAGTCCTTGAAGAAGCGTTACTACATTTTTTATATTTTGATTATCATAATTATTTTCAATAGAAATATTTTTAGGATCATTTATTTCAAACTTATTTCTTACAGATATAAATTTACGTATATCGGATAAAATATTTAGATCTATATATATATTAGTTTCTATCTTTCTAAATGCATTAGTAATACATTTCTCTTTTGTCAAAGTTTGCTCAGACGAAATTAATTTTGGTGAGCTAATAACTCTAAATAAAAATAACTGTTTATTGCTTTTCATATTCTTTTACTATTATATAAAAACAGCAATTGAATTATATTTTTAATAAATAACTTATTCAAATATAAATCATACATTTTTAATATCTACTGCCCAAATAATATTACCAGCAAGCCTAAAGCAGCCGTAAACTTTTTGGGATTACCTCACCATAACTTGAGATTTGTATTTTAAGGCTGCTTAGTCTTGATCCTTCTCTTGTACTACTTTCAATGCCAAAATTGTTTTGTGACTTATGCTTCTTACCGTATAGATTAGCTGCGGCAGCTCCTAGTACTGCTCCTTTACTGCCACCGCCAAGACCGCCAAGGGCAAGCCCAAAAGCCCCTCCTACAACAGGTAATATTGTGCCAAGTCCAAACATTTTAGATTTTTACTAGCGTAAATTTTAATCTCTATCTTTATACACAGAATCTCTATTACCGATTCTAATTATTAATACAGTAATTTCTTGATCTTTAATTTGGCAGATTAATCTATAATCTCTTACTCTATAACGCCATAATTTAATAGTATTACTACCTTTAAGTTGTTTGCCATGATTTCTAGGAGATACAGAAACATTTTTAATTAAAAATTGGTAGATAGATTGTTTGATATCTTTAGTTAGTTTACTAAATTCTTTTTCACTACTTTTGGGTTTTATGAACACTTCTAAAAAGATTGAATTTTGGCTATTTTTTGCTGTAAATCATAAGATTTTTTTGAAATATGAATAACTATTCCTTCAAAAATCTTACTAATTTTCGCTAAAAAATATCTCAAAATAGTAAATCAATTAGAAATGTTCATAAAACCTAGTAAACTCAATCTTCCAAGCCATATTTTTCCTTTATTTCACTTAAAGAAATTGTTTCTTCACCTTTTTCGATTCGAGATAAAGCAAGTAATAAATCGGCTTTTTCTTCAATATAATTCTCTATTGCTTTACGAATAATGTAACCTTTCGTCCTTTCTGTTTCTTTAGCAATAGTTGAAAGAACATCATCAAGAGCCTCAGGAATTCTAGCAGTAATAACTGTCATAAATATACCAAACTTACATATAATAATATATATTATACTATATAATACAAGTGAATACAATATATTCACTTGTATTCATTAATTATTTACATTAGTTCCTCGAACTTAATCTATCAATGCCAGGCAGGTCAGGCTCACCGCGGAAGTTTGTAATGTTATTAAACTTCTCTATGCAAGTTTTGCTAGCTTTATCGCATCCAGCAACTATGGTAAATTCATCGTTTTCTTGGATAATAAATGGCATCGGTAGAACTAAAGTGACAAGATTATTATTAAAGCTTTTCACCTCCATTGAAGGCCCTACGTTTTTACCACTTTGCCATTTAATATAACCATATGTAAACCAGTCATTGGGCTGGAGTAAAGAAGTAGCAATAAAGCTTTGCTGGCTGGTTACTTGGGTTACTTTAGAACTCACTGTAAAGCCATTTTGATTAAGATTAAATTTGCACCTATGGTCACCTAAATTTGCTCGGCAGTGAGGGGTATAACTCTCGCACATTGTTTGGGATAGAAACTGGGTTAAGCCTCTAACTTCTGTATGAAATAGATTTTTATTTAAAGTAACCTCACCAAGTACCTCACGTTTTTGAATTAACTTCCCTTCATTTGACTTTTGATAGCTTACCAGAAATATCTCTATTTGCGCAAAATCATATTTACCTGCTAGTAAATATGTAAAAGATTCAGCAGTAAATGAAAGAGAATATTATAAGACAAGGATAACAGAATTAAACAAGGAGCTTATCGGCATAAAAACTAAACTTGATAAGCTTATGAATTGCTATTTAGAAGATCAATTTACCAGCGAAGAATATGACGATAAGAAAAAACAATTAAATGTGCTCGTGATAAAATAATGATGGAAATAGAAGAGTATAAATAAAGGAGACGATAGCTTTAATCAAAGGATGATCGATGTACTGCAAATAGCCGCAAACGCACATAAAACTTTTCTACTGTCGAACAATGAGCAAAAAAGACGATTAATAAAATTGGTCTTTTCGACAGTAAAATTAACAGGCAAAAACCTTGATTTTAAGCTGCATCCGCCGTTTGATTCGTTCGTAAATTTGTCGAAAATTACATAATGGCTCCCCGGGCCGGATTCGAACCAGCGACCTAACGGTTAACAGCCGTTTGCTCTACCGCTGAGCTACCGAGGAATAAACAAAGCAAGACTTCTTATAACAAATCTTTTTGCTGCGGTCTAGAGTTTTCTTTATATTTTATAACTAAATTATAAAGAAAAATTACAAAATATCTAGATGAAGATAAAATTTTAAAAAACTTTATCCGAATAATTTAATTTTTTTGTATCTCCATCGCCTGATAATTTTATCCAGTCTTCACCCTCTATAACTGCAATATCTAAGTTAGCATAGTCTAATACTGGACAATCAACAGTAGGATTATAAATTTTATCTTCGAAGTACTTAATTTTAAGATATTCAGCTAATTTAGGAAAAGTCTTAGCACTTGCCCATTTCTCTCTTAAATCTTTAGGAAGCTGTGTATAATATTCTTCGATTTTTTTAATATTATTTTTCATTATAAGCCCTTCAGTAGGAAGGGTTTGTGACAAGTCTTTTTTATAGGTTTGTGCTACAACCTGACTAGCATATAAAATTCCTGAAAGGGTTATAAAAGTTCCTAAGGGACCGAATCCTAAACTTAAACCTCCGCACACACCCATAGAAGATAGACCACCCGCTATACCACCTGCTGTTATATTTTCTCTGCTCTCGGTGTAGTTATTATATGCATTTTCAAGTTCTTTAATAATAGGCTCATATTTGGTATATAATTCTGTATCTTGGTTATTTGATTTTAATTCTTCATTTGCTTCTGGGCTTTCTAATTCTTGAAGCTCTTTCATATCAAATCCTCCTTTTAATTTAAATTGGTATGTTGATTTACTTGAGCATTCATAACAAACCCGAAGCCGATTAACATTGAAACCATCATTGTTCCGCCATATGAAATAAGCGGCAGGGGAACGCCTACGACCGGTAGCAACCCCATTACCATTGCTATATTGATAAATACGTGACTAAATAAAATCGCAGTTATACCTATCACCATTAATTTACTAAAAACAGTACGGCAATTAATAGCAATTATTAGTGAAATAATTATAACCGTAGAATATAATAAGAGTAGAAAAATTCCTCCTACAAAACCAAATTCTTCAGCAAATGTTGCAAAAATAAAATCCGTTTGATGTTCTGGTAAAAAATCTAAATGACTTTGGCTACCTTTATTTAAGCCTTGACCGAGCAGCCCTCCAGACCCGATAGCGATTTTAGATTGAATAATATTATAGCTAGCGCCGAGAGGGTCTTTTTCAGGATCTAAAAAAACCATTACTCGCTTTTTTTGATAATCATACATCATGCTCCACGCTATCGGTAGGCAAATAAGAATGCTCATACCAATTATGATAAAATATCTCATTCTAAAACCGGCGGCGAAGAAAATAAAAGCGGAAACTATAATACATATTACTCCCGTGCCAAGGTCAGGCTGCCTAATAATTAGAAAAACGGGTATTATTATGCCCATAACCGGTAATATAACTTTGTAAAGTTTATTAAGGTCTTCAAGGTTTAAAGAGTGAAAATATCGAGCCAGCATTAAAACTATGGCAATTTTGATCGGCTCTGAAGGTTGCGCTTTTATAATGCCGAGATCTATCCATCTTTTCCCCCCCATCGATATAGAACCGAATAGCTCAACACTTATTAATAAAAGAAGTACTAAAAAATAAAATATATAGGAAAATCTAAATATTAATTTCAAATCAAGCGTGGCAATTATGATAGATAGCGGCAGGAATATACAGAAATTTACTATCTGCTTATATGCCCATGGCTGAAGATTACTGTTTGAAGCAGAATAAAGAACCATAAACCCTATAACACAAATTATGGTAATAAAGGAGATTAAAGTAAGCGGGAGTTTTTTAAATTGCTCTAGATAATTTCTTTGCATTGAATTTATGGTAATAGGATTTTATAAATATGCTGTCATATTGTGGCCTCGCCCAGAAATGTACGAAGGTTCCCGATGTCATTCCGTTGATCGCAGGAATCCAGGCTAAAAAGCCTTAGCTTGTAAGGCTTTTTTCTATATAATTGTAAGTTCATCGTTACTCTTTAGCTTAAGTTTTCTGGATTCCTGCCTTCGCAGGAATGACATAAAGGGCAGTAGAAATGACATCGAAAATTCGAGCCACGCAACAATGCCTCCTCACAATGACGACTCTGATAGCCATGCTACAATGCTCCGAACTCTATTGAGGTTTAACTTGCAATATTTAAATCAGATAAACTATTTTTTAGCTTAATCTTAACTTGTTTTAAGGTTCTAGGGTTTGCATCGATAATTTCGATTTCAATATTGTCCGAAATATTTATTTTAGTACCGATTGACGGCACGTTACCGATTTTCGTGAGTACTAGCCCTCCTATCGTATCAAATTCGTCATCTTCTTCTTTTAATTTTTCGCCTATTATCCTTTCTAATACTTCAACTTCTACACGAGCATTTGAGATAACGGTGTAATTATCAATTATCTCAAAATTATCGCTATCTAATTTTTTATCATGCTCATCATCTATTCTGCCTACTATTGCTTCCATAATATCCTCAATAGTCACCATTCCGTCAGTACCCCCGTATTCATCGATAACTATTGCTATATGAGTGCGTTCCCTACGCATTTTGGCAAGTAAATCAATTAATTTTATAGAAGGTGCAGCAATTATATGTTTACGAATCAATCTTTTTAACTGAAAATTCTGTTTAGTAATTAATGCTTTAAATAAATCTTTGATATGAATAAAGCCGACTATATTGTCTAAAGTTCCGTCATATATAAGTGTCCTGGTGTGCGGGACTTTTGCTTTAATTATTTTATTTAACTCCTCTAAATTTGTTGTTAGCTTTATTGCCGCAATATCAGACCTTGGAATCATTATATCTTCAACAGTTTTACCTTCCAATTTTAAAAGATTCGTTAAAATATTACGCTCGTCTAGCGTCATTTTCTTGCTATTAAATTTAAGCTGTTTGATGGTAATGGCAAAATCATCTTTTACTTTTGTTTTACCTAAAAGATTTATAAAAGAAAATTTAATAGACGATAGCAATTTTTGTGAAGCGGAAATAATTTTGTGTTTACTAGTCATTTGATTAATAAGGTGAGGAAATGTTGAAATAATTTAATATTTTAATTTCTAGATTTTCCATAATATTTGCTTCTTCATCATTTTGATGATCAAAGCCGATTAAGTGTAAAATACTATGGGTTAAAAGATGAATAAAATGATTTTCAAAAGTTTTTTTTTGCTCAAAAGCTTCCTGGTAAATTGTTTCATAACCGAAGGCTATATCGCCTAAATACAAATAGGGAGTACCTACTAGCTTAGAGTTTTTTGCAACCAAATCATTTAAATGCAAATTTCGCCAGTCTAATTCTGCATGTGGGAAAGAAAGAACATTTGTAGCTTTTTCCTTATCACGAAATTGGCTATTTAAATCTAGCATCTTTGGATTGTCCGTCAATAAAATTGATAGTTCAAATTGCTCTATATTAGCAAAATTATTAAATCGCTGTAATATATTATAAGTAATTTTTTTAATTAAAGCCTTGTTAATTAACTTATACTCTTGCCATTTTTTATAATTTTTTATAATTTCTATGTTAATTATCATGTGGATTTTGGCTAATGAGTTTTGCTAGGCCGATGTTTTTAAACTATTATTATAATTATTTTTCAATTGTTGAAAATCCTCATCAGCATGATAGGAAGAGCGAGTTAGGGGGCTTGCCGAAACCATTAAAAATCCCTTAGTTTTGGCAACTCTTTCGATATACCTAAACTCTTCCGGCGTAACATATCTGGCAACTTCGGCATGATTTTTAGTAGGCTGTAGATATTGACCGATGGTTAGGAAATCAACTTTTGCTTCTCTTAGATCATCCATTACCTGGATTACCTCACTCGTTTCTTCACCAAGCCCGAGCATCATCCCGGATTTAGTAAAAATTTCAGGAGACAGTTTTTTGATATTATGTAATAAACTCAAAGAATTATAATATCTTGCTCCCGGTCTGATTTTTTTATATAGAGCAGGAACTGTTTCAACATTATGGTTAAATACGTCAGGTTTAGCCTTTGCTATTATTTCTGCCGCTCCGTCCTTTCTTAAAAAATCAGGAGTTAAAATCTCAATTGTCGTATTAGGAGAAGAATGCCTGATTTCTTGAATACATTGAGCAAAATGCCTGGCACCGCCGTCTTCTAAATCATCACGATCAACAGAAGTGATGACTACATGCTGAAGGTTTAATTTTTTCACTGCCTCGGCAAGGCGCTGAGGTTCATGCGGGTCAAGCAAGTCAGGCTGACCGGTTGCGATGTTACAAAACCTACAAGCTCTAGTACAAACAGAACCTAAAATCATAACGGTTGCGTGTTTTTTTGACCAGCATTCTCCTATGTTAGGGCAGGCAGCTTCTTCACAAACCGTATTTAGTTTTAGATTTTTTATTAGCTCTTTTGTTTCATGATATTGCTTAGATACCGGAGCTTTTACTTTTATCCAATCAGGTCGTTTATTTAACATTGATATATATATATACTATAGTCAATTGAAGTATTGTTGCATAACTACCGGTATCGTCATTGCGAGGAGGCACTTATGCCGACGTCGGTAGTCTCATACAACAACGCCTTATAACTCTAAAATATGCGATAAAAATTATGAGGTCAATGTTAATAAGAAATATCCTGTACGTATTTTGCAGTTTAAATTTATTTTGAACGGGTATGCGGTAATAGGATGTTATTTCTGTGAGGTATTGTTAAAGAATGTGACCATGTTCGATGTCATTCCCGCTTTTAGCTAGGAATGACATCGAAGATACGATCAAGTAATATAAAGGCTAGAATTTAAGTTTTGCACCGATAAGACCAACTGTACCTTTAATTTTCTTATTAGGAGCTTCTACATAATAAACAGGTTTACCTTTTGCTTGGAAATACGATACTTCAGCGTAAGGTAATAAGCCAGGCATTATTTTATATTCTGTAGCTAAGCTTACAGTATCAACAGTATTTTTATATCTTGATGATTTAAAATACTCGACACTTGTTTTAATCGGTCCTTGAGAATAAGCAAGACCGCCGTTATAATAATAAGTATCACGCCCCACTTTATGATATTCCTTAGCAGTTAAGCTTTTTCCTAAACTTCCGTAAGAAGCAGAGCATGAAACGTTACCGTAGGTAAAAACTGCTCCGAGATTATAAGCCTTTAAGTCAGAAAGTTTATAAGTTCCAAGTACGGTTGTAGTAGCAGTTGCTCCGCTGCCTTCTCTTTTAGCGTGAATAATTTGACGTGCTGGTTTGGCATATTCTCCCGTAACCGATAATTTCACAGCCATATCGTCAGCAATTTCATGCTCGTATGTTATACCACCGGATACAGCATCTTTAACATTTTGGTTAACTCTCATTATTGAGTCATCATCTAACGTAAAATTCTTTATGCCGGTGTTTGATCTACTAATACCGGTTCTACCTGAATTTTCGTATGTTAAATTATTAATATCCTTGTTGCCACCAGTATTAGCCGAATCGGGCGTATAAGAAATACCTGCTTGGAAGCCTTGCATTTTAGGTGTAAAAAAGTTAACTCGTCTAGCTGCTTCTGCCCCGTCGGTAGCCCAATTAAAACTATTAGCATATGATTCCATATAAAAACTAGTACCGGTATCAAATTCAGGCTTTAGGTCGTTATACCTCATATATTGACCGTCAAGGATTACATATCTCTGCCACCCGCCTGTACCTGCTGTGACGTTCCCGCCGGTAACACGCATTTTAGCTCCCGCATCGTAAGGAGAGCCCGCTTCTATTCTTCCATAATCACTTTCAAAGAAGATATGCGAGCCATTATAACTTGTAGAAGTTTTTATCCTGGTACTAGGTGAAAATACGATTTTTGCACCGGCCACTATATCATTAATAGTTTGAGAAATAGTAGCGGCGAATGCAGCTTCCGTATAAATTGCCATTTTCTTTTTATTGTCAGAAACATTTTTTTCATATCCTAATAAATGATTTTGGCTTGAGTAACCACTTTCAAATAAGTATATCCCCTCTAATTTTATTTCAGTATCCGGATTAGCTGTTTTGATAGGAGTAATATTAGCGGTTGCAACCCCTGATTGAAAGAAGCAAGCAACGCTTGCTAGCAATAATAATTTTTTCACTTGTAATACCTCTTATATTTTGTACTTTAAAAACAATTTTAGTTTTAATTAATATTCTTAAGTTATGCTTAAACTAAAATTTAATAGGTTAATTTATACTGAATATAATATAATTTTTAAAACTTACTACAAGAATCAGGGTTAACACCTCATTTTTGGTGTTGATAATATATACAAGTGGCATAATTACAACTGCCCCTTGATAGGTTTTTATTTTTAAATAACTTGGTAAGTAAATCTATTTCGTGAACGTCTAAATTAATTTATATTTTGTATTTTTATAATAAATTAGTTATAATTACCCTTTCATTTAATTAATAAAGTTTTTTACAATGTCGATTATGTCAGACAAATGGATCAAGGAAACTGCCTATAATAAAGGTATGATTGAACCTTTTGCAGACAAACAAGTTAGAGTACATAATTCGCAAAAAATTATTTCTTACGGATTATCTTCTTACGGTTATGATGCGAGAGTATCAAGGGAATTTAAAATATTCACGAATATTAACTCCACTATGGTCGATCCTAAAAATTTTGATGAATATAGCTTAGTAGATAGAGAAGTGGATGTATGTATTATTCCTCCTAATAGCTTTGCTCTAGGAAGAACAATCGAATATTTTAAAATTCCGCGTGACGTAATAGTTATTTGCGTCGGTAAATCTACGTATGCTAGATGCGGTATAATAGTTAATGTTACGCCGCTAGAACCTGAATGGGAAGGTCATGTAACGTTAGAATTCTCGAATACTACTCCTTTGCCCGCTAAAATTTATGCGAATGAAGGTGCTTGTCAATTTCTATTCTTGAAAGGCGAACAAGCTTGTGATCTTTCTTATGCGGATCGCCAAGGGAAATATATGAAACAACTAGGGGTTACCCTTCCGTTAACTTAAAAATAAAACAATTAGGATATTTATGACCACAATAAACGCTGATGCTCCTGAAGCAGTACCTCACATTTCCGTTAATGCTCAATATATAAAAGACTTATCCTTTGAAAGCCCTTCAGCACCTTCCTCTTTGGCAGCTTTAGAGCGTAATCCTCAAATCGATTTAGCACTTGATATAAATATTTCTAACTTACCGGAAGAAAATTTTTATGAAGTTGAGTTAAATATTGAAGCCACCGCAAGAAATGAGAAATATAAATTATTTACGGTAGAGTTAAAATATGCAGGGGTGTTTAATTTAATTAATATTTCTCCTGAACAACATCAAATTTTATTATCTGTTCATTGCCCAGCCATGATTTTTCCATTTGCTAGAAAAATTATTGCAAGCGTAACTCAGGACGGCGGCTTTCAGCCGTTAATGATTGACCCTATAGATTTCGGCGCTTTATATCATAAAAAAATGTTAGAACATCAAAATTAATATTTTTCTTTACATTATCATTCCCGTTTTCACGACAAGAATTTGTTGTATCAATCGAGTGTTTGGTGTCATCCCCATAAGCAGGAATGACACCAAACACGTTTTAATCAAGCGTTACTACAGTTTTTCAGTTGCGTTCACCCTATAACCTTCTCCTAATTACAATTTTATTAATAAGTAAAAAATTTAAAACATAATTAAATAATCTTTACTTATTTTATTAACAAATGTATAAAGCAATTAAATGAAAAAATAAATTGTTAGTAAGGAGAAAATACAATGAGAGTTCTTTTAATAGAAGATGAGCCGCAAATGGCCAACTTAATTGAACTAACTTTAGCTTCCGAAGGCATAGTTTGCGATATAGTCTCCGTCGGTACGGACGGCTTAAAAGTAGGTAAAATTTATAAATATGATTTAATTATTTTAGATATTATGCTACCAGATATTAGCGGCTTTGAGGTCTTGTTAAGGTTACGTGCAGTAAAGGTGAAAACACCTATTTTAATTTTATCCGGTCTTACTAGTATGGACCAAAAAATCACCGGCCTCTCTTCAGGAGCTGATGATTATTTAACAAAACCATTCGTTAGAGAAGAGTTAATTGCTCGTATAAATGCAATTGTGAGGCGTTCTAAAGGACATTCAGAATCTGTATTTAGATTTGATAAGGTTAGTGTAAATCTGGACACTAGAAATGTAGAAATTGATGGTAAAAAAATACATTTAACTAATAAAGAATATGCAATTTTAGAATTGCTTATATTACGTAGAGGAACGACCTTAACTAAGGAAATGTTTTTAAACCATTTATATAATGGTTTAGATGAGCCGGAAATGAAAATTATTGACGTATTTATATGTAAATTACGTAAAAAATTAAGTGATGCCGCTGGCGGAACAGATTATATAGATACTGTTTGGGGACGGGGTTATATGTTGAAAGAATATGACGACGAAACACTTAGCAAATCTTCAGCCGTTGAATAAATAAGAAAAACTCCGTCATTGCGAGCGAAGCAATCTAGCTAACTTCATAAGATTGCCACGTCGGGACTATTTCCCTTCTCACAATGACGGATAATGGATTCCCGTTTTCACGGGAAAGCATTGTTGCGTAGATCAAAAGGTGCTACCTCTGTCATTGCGAGGCGCTGTAAGCGGTGTGGCAATCTAGAAATAATAAATTTTATAATATTTCTTGCTCTTTTTCTTAGATTGCTGCGGAGATAGCAAGCATCTCCTCTCAATGATGGGGCAAGGTCGATCCACACAGCAATATTTTCTCATTTTCAAGGTATGGTACAAAATATAATCGTTTTATGAATTTATCTTCTTCTTTGCTTAATAATTCCGTACTAGGTAAAAAAACCAATTATGGTAATGACTACGATCCTACTTTATTATTTAAAATCCCTAGAATAACTAATAGAGAAGCATTAGGACTCAATAATAATATTATTCCATTTTTTGGCGTAGATATTTGGAATGCTTACGAAATTTCCTGGTTAAATCCAAAAGGCAAGCCTTGCGTGGCAACGGCTATTTTTTATATTCCTACTAACTCCCCTAATATTGTTGAATCAAAATCAGTTAAGTTATATTTAAATTCTTTTAATAATGCTGTAATTTCTTCTATGGAAGAACTACAGCAAATAATACTACAAGATTTAAGCACTGCAACTAATGCTCAAGTATCAGGGCGACTATTATCTTTAAATGAAAAAATAGAATTTGAGGACGTAAGCAGTAAAAATATCGATGATTTGGATGTAGAATGTAATATTTACGATCATCCTGATAGTAAGTTAATCGAATATGAAGATATTGACATTGAGGAAGAAATTAATTCAAATTTGTTAAAATCTAATTGTTTAGTCACTAATCAGCCTGACTGGGGGACAATAATAATAAAATATAAGGGTAAAAAGCTAAGGCATGATAGTATGCTAAAATATTTAGTATCCTTCAGAAACTGTAATGAGTTTGCTGAGCAATGTGCCGAGCGTATTTTTATGGATATTAAAAATGCAATAAACCCTACTTATCTATCCATATATATTAGATATACCAGACGCGGTGGAATTGATATTTGTCCCTATCGCTCTACGGACTCAAATTATACATTGCCAAGTAACAAAAGGCTGATTAGGCAGTGAATTAAGGCGCCTTGTTGCGTGGAACGAATTTTTGGTGTCACACCAGCGAAAGCTGGTATCTAACTTTTGTTATATTGTTAAGTATGTTCCCTCTTTCGAGCATTGTTCCGTGGATCGGTTTTTTCCGTCATTGCGAGGAAATTGCATAGCAATTGACGAAGTAATCTAGGCTCTGTAAACAAAATTTTAGTCTACAGAATTTTTATTATTTTTCTGGATTGCTTCGTCAAAATTTTTAATTTTTCTTTAGCTTAAGTGTAATAATATTAATCATAAAGATTAAATTCTCCTACGACTTCCATAGATTCATACACATCTATATAACCTAGGCACAAATTAAGATCATTTAGTAATTCTTGTTTATCTGAGACACTAACTTTTTTTGTCGTTATAGTATCTTTTACCGAATCAAGTTTATCATCAAACAGAGGTGGTTTATGCTCTAATAATTTTTTAAAGAAAGGCGCAACCTCTTTTGAAAGATTTGCTTTGCTACTATTTGTTACTAACTTATCTAATATTCTCAAATTCTCATTTTTATTATTTGGATTTAAATATCCTTGAGCTGCTAAATATTTTAAACAATCCATTTTATAATCGGCAAGCCATTCTGCTACTGAAATATTACTGCTATCTTTTACGTAAAAATTAAGTTTCATCCCTTTATCATATTGTTTTATAAGATTTTCTAAGTTTTTATTACCAAGCTCTAGTAACCAGTGCAAAAATGTAGATTCATATCCATTATTTGCTGTAATTTCTTTTTGTAATAGTGATTCAATATCTATTTTTTCTTGTTCAAATATTTTAGTAATTACTTCATTAGCTTCTTGCATGTATCTTATAAGCAAACTATCATCACGAGAAGGTGCGTTTTTAAGAGCGCTGAGTAATGCACCGTATTTAGTAATTATTTTATCCGCAACTGGAGAAAATATTTCTTTAGAATTTTCATCTATTTCTTTTAATATTATATCTTTTAACTTAGCATTTTTAAGTGCATCAAAAAATGTTTGTAAATTATTTAAAAATATTCCCTTAGAAATTAAAACATGACTTATTGCTTCTTTCTCTGTTATATGCGGTTGTTGCATAGTTACATCAAAAACATTTCTAGAAGCTTTTTGTTCTATTTCAGTAAGTTCTGGAAAATTTGGCAGGTTACTAAAATCCTCTACTAGTTTTGGGCTGTTTGCCCATACTGCCCATTGGAATAAGGTACAATCTGCAGAATCTTTTAATGTCCAGTTAGTAGTGGAGAAATTTTTCATTTTCTCAAATATTTTTAAAGTATATTCTTGTACAGCACTTTTTGGATTTACTGCTTGATATAATGCAGAAATTGCAGAAAACGGAGTAAGGTTTGTATTACTCATTACCTGCGTACCATTAATAATTAAAGCTTCTGTAGTTCCATCATTTACATTATCTTCATTCAATACATTATATGCAGGATCCAACTTCCCTGATTTTATTGCTCTAAGTGGGGTAGCTATTTTCTTATCGGTTAAAATTTTGTATATTTCTTCTTTCTGCCCGGCAGTCAAATGAGGCACTTCCATAGTTACATTAAAAGCGTTTCTAATAGTTTTTTGCTCTATTTCGATAAGTTCCGGCTTATTATCTAATAATTTTTTTAATGACTCTGTTGTTCCGCTCCACGCAAGCCACTCTGCAGTAGTATTACCGTTACCGTCTTTATCTTGCCAATCAGTTTTCTCCCATAAGAGCATTTTATCAACTGCTTTGTTGATACACGCTGTTATATTTTTTAATATAGGGCTTTGAAGAGGATCAAATATTCCATTTGAAGCAAAAGCAATTTGATTATAGGTATAATTACAACTATAGGCATAACATAAAGCTTCTAATATAGTTATATTTGGGGTTTGGAAGCGAATTATCTGACCATTTACATTCAGATCAAATGTTAAATCCGCTCTCAAATTCGCACTATCTTCAGTAATTCTAGAAACAGCATGGGTATATTTCCCTTGTTTTATAAAATCAAATGCCTCTTTGAATTCTTTCTCTCCTTTACTCATAAATCCCCTCTAATTTTTTATAAAATGCATTATACATGTATATTAACTATTTGTCAAAAGTATTTAATAAATTAAGATTTAATTAGGGAATAAAATTGTGATATGGACGAGTTTACAGCATATAAAATGGTATCATCCCGTGAGAGCATTGTTACGTGAATACCCAAACGTCATTGCGAACGACTGAAAGGAGTGCGGCAACCTAAAAAATAATAAAAACTTCGTCATTGCGAGGAGGCGTTGTTGCGTGGATCGAAAATTAACCTTTTTATGTCATTCCCGCGAAAGCGGGAATCCAGAAAAGCAAGATAAATCAAGCTTTTAATTTTAAAATCTAATACGTTTAATTATTAATTACTAGGTACACAGAACCTAGATTCCTGCTTTCGCAGGAATGACATAATCTATCCACGCAACAACGCCTTGCGAGTGGAGTGAAGCAATCTAGTTATAAGATTGCCGCGCCCTGACTATGTCTCTCCTTCAATGATGGAGTGAGGTCAATCCGCGCAACAATGCCTTCCTTGACTACGACCACAGGATCCGAAAAAAGTTTTGTTGAAAAGACTAGAGCCCGTGATTAAGTCACGGTATGACCCCGGAATGTTCTACACTTTTTGATCCGTTCTAATAGAAACAACGGTAGACATGCCGGGCATTAAGTTACTATTACTGGGAGATTCAAAGTCTATTAAGATAGGTACGCGTTGGACGATTTTGGTAAAATTACCGGTAGCGTTATCAGGCGGAATTAGAGTAAATTTTGAACCGGTCGCTGGTGAGATATTACGAATCTTTCCGTATATTACCTTTTTTGGTAAAGAATCAAATTGTATTTTTACTTTTAACCCTGGGCGGAATTTTTCTATTTGTGTTTCTTTAAAGTTAGCCTGTATATACATGGTTTTATCCTGGACAATCGAAAATAATATTCTGCCAGGAACTATATAATTTCCGACCTCTAAGCTACTGTTACTAAATATACCGGTTACAGGTGCAATAATTTTCGTATTCTCCAAACTTCTTTCCGTGATTTTTTTATTTTCCAATAATCCTTTAAAATTTTCCTCTTCCGCCGATTTTTCTAGCCCTAACAACAACAAATTTTGTTTAGCAATCTGTAATTCTAATTTTGCCTGATTATAATCGGTTTGTGCTTTTGCAAATAGATTTTTTGCATTGTCGAATGCTTTAGCACTAGCAAATTTTTCTCTATTTAATTCTTTAGTTCTAGCAAAATCGATAGACATAATATCAAAGCTTGTTTTTGCTAAACTTAATTCTTCTTCAGCTTGTGCTAATTGAATTTGTCCTATTAAAGTTTTTTGATCGATAATTTCTATATTTTTTATAGAAGAATTAATAGAAGCATTCAGAGAATTAAGCTTTGCTTTATAATCTCTGTCGTCAATTTCGGCAATTAGGTCACCTTTATTAACTTTAGTATTATTAGAAATTAACAGATTAGTCAAAACACCGTTAATCTCGGAACTTACATTTGATATATCAGCATCGATATAAGCATTATCGGTAGATTGTGTATTGACCCAAACATAAATACCATAAATAGTACTAATTAATGCTATAATAACTATCCCGAATAAATATTTAGCCAAAGGATGATTTTTGTATTTTTCAATATTCTGGGTGAAACTAAACATAATTATTTGTTACCAAGTTTTTGCTTAAAATAATAGCAAATCGGTATGGAAAAGAAATATATAATTGCTATTAACGGCAATGAATACCATGGATATATGATAAGATTTATAATAATGACTGCAAATAAAATCATTGCAAAGGATAAATATTCAGGTTTGATTTTTAAGTTTTTTGTTGAAATAGTCGGTAGTCTACTAGCGAGTAAAAAAGCTATTATCGCTAGATAGATATTAATGGTTATAGTGTGAATGCGGATATTTATATTTAGTAACGTACTAATCTCAAAATCTAACATCATCGGCATTAAAGCAAGTAATGCTCCGCAAGGTGCCGGTACGCCAGTAAAGAAATATTCTGCTCCTTTGTCAGGCTTAGGCTGAAAAATACTAGTATTAAAGCGTGCAAGTCGCAGTGCCATACATACGATAAATAGCAGCATCACAGCCCACGAGAATACTTTATACTCATATTGCTGAAAGGACCATAGATATATGAGATATGCTGGAGCCAGACCGAAATTAGCAAAATCACATAATGAATCAAGTTCTGCGCCAAATGGGCTCGTAGCATTCAACATCCTTGCAACCCTGCCGTCAATGCCGTCAATAATTGCCGCAGCTATAATGCAATATACTGCAATCTCCCACCTACCGTCCAAAGCAAATCTTAAAGAACTCACGCCTATAATAAGCCCTAACAGAGTAATAAAATTAGGAATTAATTTTATAAACGGAATAGGCTTACTTATTGTGACTTTACGTATTTTTAACAATTTACTACTCAATAATAATAATCGACGTCATACCGTGGCCCCGCCACGGTATCCAGAAAAAACCTTAATAAAAATCCTGGATCTAATTCATAAATCACGGGAGGCGTTGTTGCGTGGATCGAAAATTAACCTTTATGTCATTCCTGCGAAAGCGGGAATCCAGAAAAAGCAAGATAAATCAAGCTTTTAATTTTAAAATCTAATACGTTTAATTATTAATTACTAGATTCCTGCTTTCGCAGGAATGACATAATCTATCCACGCAACAACGCCATCACGGGATGACAGCATACTTATAATACTATTTTGATCTCTGCACAAATGACAAAGCTGTATAACCTTATATCCTTTCAAATTTAAATTCCGAGGTTTTTTTACGGCTGAAATCGGCAATAATTGTTTCACCGCCGATAGCAGTTTGACCTTTTCCCACAAGTAAAGCTGTCTTTAAAGGTAAATAAATATCTGCTCTACTGCCGAAGCGAATTATCCCGTATCTCTCTCCGGCTTTAACCTCTGTGCCTTCTTCTAAATCGCACACTATTCTTCGAGCTATTAACCCGGCTATCTGTACAAAAGCTATTTTCTGCCCGTTATTAGTTTCCATTAACACCGATTGACGCTCATTATAAACACTGGCCTTATCAAGCGAAGCATTAAAAAACTTACCAGGATTATAATGCAATGCTAAAATTTTTCCGCTAGCCGGCACTCTATTAACATGCACATTAAAAATATTAAGAAAAATACTAACCCTGATCATTTCTTCATCACCAAGACCTAGCTCAGCCGGCGGAATTGCTTCTTTTATTTCCTGAATTATTCCATCAGCAGGGCTTATTATTAAATCATCATTTATCGGCACGAAACGATCAGGGTTACGGAAAAAATATATACACCAGGCGGTTAGGATAAATCCTATACAACCGAGTTTACTATTAAAAGAAGCCAGTAAAAAGCTAACTACTGCAAAGCTTGCAATAAATATGTACCCTTCACGATGAATAATTTTAAAAAAATCGTTATATTGTTTCATTTTAATCTCTAAAAAGTTGTTGATGTTATTCCTAACTAAGGCGTTGCCGCGTGGATCGATTTCACTTCATCATTGCGAGGAGCTGTAAGCAGCCTGGCAATCTAAAGATAATAGATAGATTGCTTCGCTTCTCTCGCAATGACGATTAAATGCAATCATTTATCTTCTTCCTCTAAATCCTCTTCACCCTCCATTGTTTCCGAAGGTGTATTTTGCACCTCTTGAGCTGATCCAAGTGCATATACCGCTAAATCTTCAAGAGAGACATTGTTTTTTTTAGAAAGTTCGTGGAGTTTGCTTATTGCATCCATCACTTCTGCAGGTACGGTGCCACCTCGCTCTTTTGACAACCAGTCCGCTTGAAAGTGTAATGGATGATGGCCCTGTTCGGGTTCGCCTATATAAAATTTAAATTTTGACTTTTGACCGCCAAAATCACAATCAAACTCAAATACCTTAGTCATAATAAAATAAATTTGGTTATATTATTAATTATTAATGGTTTGTTACTAAAAACGCAAATCTAAAATGCTTTGTTACCAATAAAACTTTCTACCTAAACCTGTACAGCATATTTCAGATAGCTTGATACAAACAAATTTTTTAGGTCTCGCCTGTGTGCGCATATTTTAGTACGCTAGCTAACTCGCCTTTAAATTCATCTTGTTGAAACTAGGCGATCTAGAATCTTTCTTTGTCATTGCGAGCGAAGCAATCTATTTTTATTTAGATTGCCGCACTTTTTCTCGTCGCTTGCAATGACGAAACGAATTATCTTAAATTGCCGCGTCGTTGCTATCGCGGCTCTTCGTAATGACGTTGCTTTTTGTAAGGATTTCTATCCACGCAACAATACCTGTTTAAGATAATCGTTTGAAGCAATAAATTTATTGCCGTTATTTGCTACTGCGCCTCCCGCTTCCTTAATTATCAATTCAAATCCATGATATAAAGTATAATTTAACGAGGACAAATATATTATATCAATTTTACCTGATGCTAAAAGGATAGCAGAGTAACATGACGAGCCGAAATCTCTGGTATCATTTGCTGAAAAAAGAGGGTCGCTTAAATTATCGCTTATTATTAAAGCATTCTTTAAATCATTAATACCGGAAACTCTAAGCCGCGCACTTTTGTTACTTATGGAATTAAAGTTATCTCTTTCTACCCATGCCCCTTTACCTTTTTCGGCATAATATATTTCACCTAGAGCCGGAAAATGTATTATTGTAGATAAAGGAGTTAAACCTTCTCGTGTTCTTTTTAAATACGTTATCGATAAAGCAAAAAACGGTATGCTTCTTGCTAAATTATCTGGGCTGTCTATGGGTTGTACTAAAAAAGCAACTTCGCCGTTATTTTTATCGATCTCAAATAGATCATCCGGAAAAAATAGAGATTCCGAATATCTCTGCAATTCAGTTTGTAATAAAGTTTTTAATTTTGAATAAGATTTTTCGCAAAACCCTTTATTACCGACGCTTGTTCTTTGTAGCATTTCAAGTTCCAAAAAATCTCTTTGTAGAAATTTAACAGCTTTACGTGTAGCGCTTATTAGTAGATTTGTTATCGGTTGCATTTATATACTCGTTGTATTTCAAGAATTGCTCTTTCATTTTATCAGGGTCTCGTGTACTCACGTACTTATTGTACGCTCCCATCCTTTAGTTATCCATTGGCTCGCCCATCAAAATAAAATTCAATTCTTGAAATACTTAGAGTATACTATACATTAATAATTTATTTGGCCCGCTCGACAAAACTTATATCCTCAGTTTTGATAATAATTTTTTCGCCTGTTGTAAGATATTGCGGCACCATAACCCTAACGCCATTTGATAGAATTGCCGGCTTATATGAAGAGGTAACGGTTGATCCTTTAATTACCGGATCGGTTTGAATAATTTCAGCCGTAATTGTTGGCGGAAGCTCAATATTCAAAGGAGTATCTCCGTAAAACTCTATTTTTACCAGCATATTGTCGGTTAAAAGCGGTAATTTTTCACCTAAAATTTGTTTATCTATATTAATTTGTTCAAAAGTTACACTATTCATTAATACCAGCTTATTATCTTCAAAATAGAGAAATTGAAAATCTTGATACTCAAGCTCGGCTTTTTCAACATAATCGGATGAGCTAAAACGTTCATTAAGTTTGTTGCCCGTTTTTAGGTTTTTCATTTCCACTTGCACATAAGCACCGCCTTTACCGGGTTTAGTATGCTCGGGTTGCTTAAGCACGCTCCATAAATCATTGTTATATACTAATATATTACCAGTTCTGATTGAATTTGCCGAAATTTTCATATATATAATTACTAATAGATATCTTGAAAAATTATAAATATACAAATTATTCTTTTTAAAGACAAGAATTTAAATAATACTATTTTAACAACTTGGTTCATAAAATTTATGACGGCAAATATATTAGTAGTAGACGATATAGAGACAAATGTTAAATTATTAAAAGCAAAACTTTTAAACGAATATTATACAGTTTTCACTGCAAGCAGTGGTAAGGAAGCATTAAATATGCTTGAAAAAAATAAAATAGATGTAGTATTACTTGACGTTATGATGCCTGGAATGGACGGTTTTGAGGTATGTAAACAAATTAAAGCAAATCTCGATACCACTCATATACCTGTAGTGATGGTTACAGCACTTTCGGATGTAGAGGACCGCGTTCGAGGGTTAGAAGCAGGTGCTGATGAGTTTTTAACAAAACCTATAAATGATACGGCTCTTTTTGTAAGGCTTAAATCCTTATCTAGAATGAAAGTTTTAATCGATGAATTGAAACTTCGAAATGATACAAATGCTTTATTAGGTAGCCCGGCTATAGAAATGCAAGGTACTTTTAACGATAAAAAAATATTGTTAATTAATGATGATGTAGTACAGGCTAAAAATATCAAAAAAATGTTGCTAAAAATTTCTCCGAATGTGCAGGTAATAAACGAGTCCCTCGAGCTTGAAAGCATCCCGAAATATGTACCGGATTTAGTAATTATTAGTAGTACGCTTGAGAATGAAGATCCGCTAAGAGTTAGCGTAGCTTTAAAAGGTAAGTCGGAAATAAACGGAGTAGTATTAATTTTGTTGGTCGATGAAGAAAATTTGCCGATGGTTATGAAAGGAATGGAACTCGGAATTAACGATTATTTTATTTATCCTATTGAAGAGAATGAATTACTTGCCAGAATTAGAACGCAACTTCGTAGAAAACAATATCAAGATAATTTACGCAATGATCTTGAGCAAAGTGTAAATTTAGCGGCAAAAGACGGTTTAACCGGATTATTTAATCGACGTTATTTTGATATACATATAAATCAAATGTTAGAAAAAGCTAATGAAGATGGAACCAACTTGCATTTACTTATGTGTGATGTTGATGATTTCAAACATGTTAATGATACATACGGTCATCAAGCAGGTGATATAGTTTTAAAAACCGTCGCTCGTATCTTAAAAAATACTTTTAGAATAACCGATTTAATTGCTAGATTCGGAGGAGAAGAGTTTACTGTTCTTTTAAGTGATATGGATATGGAGCAAGCAATATATGCAGCAGAAAGAGCGAGAGTGAAAATTGAATGTATGGATTTTCAAATTGACGGACAAAAAGAACCTTTACATAAAACGATTTCTATCGGTGTTACGGAATATAAAAAAGGAGAAGCTATTACTGATTTTATTGAACGCTCGGATAAGGCGATGTATATGGCAAAAACATCAGGAAAAAATAAAGTAGTAAAATTGGTTTAATATAAATTTAAGATGATAAAAAAAACTCTTTCTCAGGAATATCGTAAACTACCTTATAGACCCGGGGTAGGTATGATGATAATAAATACCGATAACAAAATATTTGTTGGTAAAAGAGTCGATACTAAAATGTCAGCATGGCAAATGCCTCAAGGAGGTATAGTACCAGGAGAAACACCCAGTGTTGCAGCATTGCGGGAAATGTTGGAAGAAATCGGTAGCGATAAAGGACATATCATTGCCGAAAGTAAATGTTGGTATAGTTATGATGTTCCCCCGTCTCGGATACCGGAATTATGGGACGGTAATTTCCGAGGTCAAAAACAAAGATGGTTTCTAATTAGATTTACCGGCACTAACAACGATATTAACGTTAATACTAGTAACCCAGAATTTGAGCAATGGCGCTGGGCATCACTTAATGAACTGCTATCCATTATAATTCCTTTTAAACGTAAATTATATCAGGCGGTAGTAAAAGAATTCGGTTCCTTGGTTGAGAAATAAAACTTTCAATAAGCTCAAAAAGGATTTGTAATGCTATTACATGGATCGTTCACTATGTCATTTTCACTTTCAACGACTTTTTATTTTCATGTTATTTTGCTTTATTGCATAATTTATAAGCTCATCAATTAGAGAGTTCTTAATAGTATTCGCTATATGTTCACTTGAATTTTTGGCAATATTTTCAGCCACATTCTTGTCTAAGATTATCGACTTTACATAAGCAAAATAGACCTTATTACCTATCTGAAAAACCGGCGTATTATTATCAACTTTAGTTCTAAATATTGAGAGTAGTATCTCAGGAGATAATTTTATGTCATTCTCAATTTCTGATCTTATATAGCTTTGTTGACTTACCTCAATCCCTTGTAAGTTAAGGTTTTTTATATTTTCTTTCTCGGCTTTATATTCTTTTGCTAAATCCTTTATAGTTTGCAAATTAATATCGGCTAAATATTGTTTAGCTAAGGCTGTAGCAACTTGGTCTTTAATAGCAGAAAACTCAGGGGTCTTTGCCGGTTGAATCGCTTTCAACTCTACTAATATAAGGTAACTTTTATCTTCGGATTCTATAGGATAAGATAACTCACCTTCCACAAGTTCAAAAATACTATCAACATTCTCAGCAATTATTTTATTTTCAATCAGCTCTTCGTAACTTACGTAATTAACATTTTGCAACGGTAATTCGTATTTTTCGGCAATTTCGACTAAAGTTGAGCCGGCTGCTACGTCATCTTCTAAATTTTTCGCAAGCTCCATATTAAGTACATCAATTTTTTGACTAAGTAATAAATCGTATAATTGTTTTTCTACTTTCTCAAAAGCTTGGTCGCCAAATTCTTCTTTATTCTCGTTATAAAAACTTAATAATTCTTCTTTAGTTATATTAATCTTTTTTTGTAAATTTTGATTAGATATTTTAATATAAGAAAAGCTACGTTTTTCCGGTATTTCAAATAAATTTTTATTATTTTTATAAAAATCCTCTAGTTGCTGCTTATTCGGTACAGGAATTTTTAAATCTTTCGGTTTGTTTTTTAAATTTATTTGTAATAACTCAACATTTCTTTTTTCTGCCATATGATTAATGATGTTTTGTATCATTATTTTAGGCACATAAAAACTTTCTAAAAAACTACTAACGAGAATATTTTTTAAAGTTTTTTCTTTGAAATTTAATAAATATTCTTCTTCGTTGATATAAGAATTTCTAAAATAAGTTTTGAAAATTCTTATATCAAATACTCCTTGATCATTTTTAAAAGCGGGTGATTCTTTAACTAATGACGTGACGGTGTTGTCGCTTAAGTCAAAATCATAATAAGTAACTAAATAATCTAGAATATTATTATATATAAGCTTTCTCATAATTTGCTTATCAATATTCAACTGATTTATTTCTTCTTCACTTAAATTCGTACCCATTTGTTTTTGAATAGCGTTAATTTCCGTAGATTTTGCTTTTAGAAAATCTTCTCGGCTGATATTTTTAGCATGAGTAAAGGTAACGAAGTCGCCTCCGGATGCTTTAGGTAGTATATCTTTAATTCCCCATCCAACAAAGGCAAAAGCAATCATAGCAAATAAAACACGCATTACAAAACTATCGGCGGTTTTTCTAATATTATCGAGCATAAATTTTTTATTTAAAATATTTTATAATTAAAATAGTTCTGAAGAGCGTTATCTGCAAGCTATTTCGGTTTAAAAGTGATTATTTATAATTATTCAGAATATGCTACATAAGTTGCAAATAAGACAAAGCTAGTGTATGGTTAAGACCTGGAATTAGAAAATATAGGTTACTAATGATAAATATACTTCTTTTTATTCATATTGTCATTGCCGTTTTATTAATTATAGTTATTTTAATGCAACGTAGCGGCTCTGACGGTATAAGCGGGCTAAGCGGCGGTAATAATATGGGAGTAGTTAGCGCTAAAACGGTCGGTAATTTTCTTACTAAAAGCACTATGGTACTTGCAGCATTATTTTTGGTAAATGCCATAGTGCTTGCTAATCTTTCATCTAAAAAAAGACCTGATCTGGTTACTAAAATTAATCAAATAGATGAAAGCCAGAAAGGGAATAGTTTACCAATAGCGAAGTAATACAGGTCTTTCTATGTCATTCCCATTTAGCGTTGTGCAAGGAGCTATAAAAGGAGGAGTAGGTTATTCCTACTGCTCCTTATGTCATTCCCGCGAAAGCGGGAATCCAGGTTTTACTTTGTCATGCTGAACTTGTTTCAGCATCTCTTGCAAAAAGATCCTGAAATAAATTCAGGATGACTATAATTTCTCTGGATTCCCGCATTGAGCTAGGAATGACATACTATAAAACGTACCAATTTAAGTTAAAAATATATGCAAAAAATAGTAGCGCTGAAAAATATAAAAATAGGAAATGATCTGCCTTTTACTTTAATTGCCGGCCCTTGCCAAATTGAAAATTTAGATCATGCATTATTTTTAGCAGAGAAAATTATAAAATTAACTAGTAAACTCGGTATTCCGTTTATTTATAAATCCTCTTTTGATAAAGCTAATAGAACTTCAGCAAGTAGCGCTAGAGGTCTTGGAGCTGAACAAGGCTTAGAGGTGCTAGCTAAAGTAAAAGCCGCTTTTAATTGCCCTATCGTTACAGATGTCCATATGCCTGACCAATGTATTTTAGCAGCTGAGATTGTCGATATACTGCAAATACCAGCTTTTTTATGCCGACAAACCGACTTGCTACAAGCGGCAGCGCAAACTAAGAAGATAGTAAATGTTAAGAAAGGCCAGTTTTTAGCACCCTGGGATATGAAAAACGTTCACGCAAAATTGCAAGCTTTTGGTGCAGAAAATATTTTACTGACCGAACGAGGAGCGTGTTTTGGTTATAATAACCTTGTATCCGATATGCGTAGCCTTGCAATAATGGCGGAAACAAATGCTCCGGTAATTTTTGATGCTACTCACTCCGTGCAACAGCCGGGCGGTTTAGGTGGTAGTAGCGGCGGGCAGCGGAAATATGTTGAGTTATTAGCTAAGGCGGCTATAGCCGCCGGTGTTGCCGGTATTTATATGGAAGTACATCAAGATCCTGACAATGCACCAAGCGATGGGCCTTGCATGATTAGGCTTGATAACTTAGAATCCTTACTTGTTAAACTTAAAAGATATGATGAAATTACTAAAGAAGCAATTTACAGCTCTATTTTATAAGTGGTGTCATTTTTAGCAGCGGCATTGTTGCGCGGATACCTTCAATTATCATTGCGAGGAGGGGTGTAGTCCAGACGTGGCAATCTTATGATTAGATTGCTCCGCTCCGCTCGCGATGACGGCGCCTTTTAAATGCCGCTTGAGTCCAAATAATGCTCTACAATAATCAATAAAATCCTCCTAAAATTTCTTTCACTCAATTACCTTCATTAACTTATAATTCTTTTTACAATTAATCTAAAAAGCCTTGTAGTATTTTTATCATCAATTTAATTTTTTCTTTTTGTAATTATTGTTAATTGGTTGAATAAATAATTTTTAGTGCTATCAAACATATTATTTAAAAAATTATAATTTTGTTAATATGAATGAACAAATAACACAGGATCAAATAAATAGAGCTGCATGGGCTGCTTGCGATACGTTTCGCGGAGTAATGGATCCGACAAATTATAAGGATTACATTCTTGTGATGTTATTCGTCAAATATATCTCTGATATCTGGAAATATCACGTAGCTGAATATCAAGAGCGGTTTAACAATGATGAGTCTCTTATTCGTCGTTACTTAGAGAAGGAACGTTTTGTTTTACCGGAAGGAACTAGTTTTTACGATTTATTTGCTAAACGTAATGAGGCGAATATTGGAGAACTTATTAATATAGCCCTAGAGAAAATAGAAGAGGCAAATCGCTCTAAGTTAGCTGGAGTATTTCATAATATTAATTTTAATTCCGAATCTAGCCTTGGCAAAACAAAGGATCGTAATAATCGTTTAAAAAGTTTATTGGAGGATTTTAATAAACCAGCGTTGGATTTAAGTCCTAATCGAGTAAATGAAGACATTATAGGCGAATGTTATATTTATCTTATTTCAAATTTTGCATCTAATGCCGGTAAAAAAGCCGGCGAATACTATACTCCTGCGCAAGTATCACGCTTACTGGCCAGACTAGCAGCTCCAAAAGCCGGTGACATAATTTGCGATCCAGCTTGTGGTTCCGGTTCACTTCTAATATATGCCGCCGAAGAAGTGGGGAGTGATAATTATGCACTTTTTGGTCAGGAAAGAAACGGCTCTACTTGGGCATTAGCACGAATGAATATGTTTTTGCATGCAAAAGATAGCGCACGTATTGATTGGGGAGATACATTGAATAATCCTACTTTGCTTGAAGGAGGAGGTTTGATGAAATTTGACATTGTAGTTGCTAATCCGCCATTTAGTTTAGAAAAATGGGGGCATGAACACGCCGCTAATGACGAATATAAACGTTTTTGGCGTGGCGTTCCGCCTAAAAATAAAGGTGATTATGCTTTTATCAGCCATATGATTGAAACGACAAAGCCTCTTAAGGGACGTATAGCAGTAGTTGTACCGGAGGGCGTGCTATTTCGGGGTTCATCCGAAGGGCTAATAAGACGGCAGTTAATTGAAGAAAACTTGCTGGATACGGTAATAGGCTTGTCTGTTAATCTCTTTAGTACTACAGATATTTCTGTTGCTATTTTGATATTTGATCGTTCACGAGAAGTAGGGGGAGAAAATGAACAACGTCAAGATGTGTTATTTATCGACGCTAGCAAATTTTTTCGTGCAGGCAAGGGACAAAATTACTTAGAAGAGGAGCATATTACGAAAATTGTTAATACTTACCACGAACGTAAATCGGTCGATAAATATGCCTACCTAGCCGACATTGAAGAAATTCGCAAAAATAAATTTAACCTTCATATTCCCCTTTATGTGGATACATTTGAAGAGGAAGAGGAAATTGATATAGCAGAGTTACAAAAAGAAATTAACCAAATTGAAGATGAATTAGTAGATATACGCATCCAAATGGATGCTTATTTGAAAGAGCTGGGGATTGACGTGTGATGCAAGAAAAGTCAAAAGATAATAAAATGCAGGAAAGTGCTAGTCTTTTTGTTAAATTAGATGAAATTGTAGAAATAGTACCAAAAATGCCAAAAATATCTTCTGATACAGAAGTATCGTTTCTAGGTATGGTTGATATTTCAACTGAAGGAACGATTATAAATACTCATCGTTGTACGTACTCAAACCTATCAAAAGGATACTCTAAATTTCTTGAGGGAGATATATTAGTTGCAATAATTAGCCCTTGTTTTGAAAACGGTAAAGGTGCATTAGCTACCGGACTTATTAACGGAATAGGTCTTGGGAGCGGTCAATTTCATGTTCTTCGCGCAACTGAAAAAATTGACCCCTATATTTTACTAAATATAACTTTAAATAAAACTTTTAGAAAAAAAGGAAAATTAGAGATGGTCGGTACGACTGGTCGAAAAATGGTTCCATCATCCTTTATAAGAAATTATCAAATTTTTCTTCCTCCACTTTCTGAACAACAAAAAATTGCCTCTATCTTACGCACATGGGATAGAGCTATAGAAAGAACTAAACGCTTGATCGAGATAAGACAAAAATATCTTATTTTACTTACGAGATTATTAGTTTACGGTTATTTAAGAGTTGATAATAAAAAAACTACTAGCCGAATAAAGTATAAATGGTGCAGTGCTCCTAGTGATTGGAGTTTTTTTCTTATTAAAGATATTGCTGTGGGGCGTTCAGAATTTAATGTTAACAATAATGATTATACTGTACTTTCATGCTCAAAACATTATGGTTTTGTAAGATCATTAGATTTTTTTAAAAAACAAATTTTTAGTAAAAAGCTTACTAATTACAAAATAATTTATCGTAATGATTTTGGTTTTCCAAGTAACCATATTGAAGAAGGTTCTATTGGGTTACAAAATTTGGAAGATAAAGCGGTAGTAAGTCCAATTTATACTATTTTTACTCCTGATAATAAATATATTTATCACGATTTTCTTTTTCGTTTATTAAAAACAAAAACCTACATTCATATTTTTTGTGTTTTAACTACATCGTCAGTTGATCGTAGAGGAAAACTAAGCTGGACTGATTTTTCAAATATTGGGCTTTGCCTCCCTGATTTAATAGAGCAAAAAAAAATTAGTGAAATTCTTGTTAAACAAGAGAATTTAATTAATAATTTATCCCTTTATAAAAAAGCTCTTCAAAACCAAAAACAAGGTTTGATGCAAAAATTGTTAACCGGCCAATGGCGAGTGAGAGTGGAGGAGGATAAAATATAGATATGATAGAATATGGCGATTACATAATCTTTGTAGATGAGAGCGGGGATCACGGTTTAGAGTCTATCAATCAAGATTATCCTATTTTTGTACTGGTTTTAGTGATTATAAAAAAGAGCGATTATATTGCGAAAATAGTTCCGGCATTTATTAATTTTAAATTTAAATATTGGGGGCATACTCAAATTATTCTTCATGAGAATGAAATTCGCAAAGAAAAAAATCAATTTGGTTTATTACGTACTAATTCTATGTTACGAGCGCAGTTTTATGAAGATTTGACTATATTAATAGGAGATACACCCTTTGAATTTGTTGGAGCGGTGATAAAAAAAGAAGCGTTAATTAAAAAATATGCTTCTCCTTATAATCCTTATGAGATTGCTTTAAAATTCTGTCTAGAGGAATCTTTGGCAATACTTCTTGAGAAAGAACAAAAGGCTAAAACAATTCATTTAGTTGTGGAAGGAAGAGGAGCAAAAGAAGATAAAGAGCTAGAATTAGAATTTCGGCGTATTTGTAATAATCAACGTGGTTGGGGTTATAAAGATATCGATTTTTCTTTAATACCTTTTAATATGGTTTGTACGGATAAAAAATGCAACTCGACAGGTTTGCAGTTAGCTGATTTAATTGCTCGCCCTATTGGTTTATCGATATTGCGACCTTCGCAAAAAAATAGAGTATTTGAGGGGATTCAAGCAAAATGTAGGTCTCTAAAATGTTTTCCGCAACGTTAAACCGAAGGGCACCGGATAACCCAATACCCTACTGTCGACCGGGAAAAGCCCAATCCTTATTTTTAGTAATACACGAAATTTTTTAATATAGGAAGGCCTTAAATATATTATTTTTATAAATGTCTTAAAAGCGGTTAAAAACTATGACCTCTAAGCCTAATGAAAAAGTTGCTTCTCAAATACCGGCTATGATATCGCTGATTACGTTTGGCTATATACCTATTTCACAAGAAGAGGTGCAAAAAAAACGTGGTAAATTAAGCAATGTGCTGCTTGAAGATATATTAATAGAAAAAACCTTAGAATTTAATAATTTTACCTACCGTGAAAAAATCTACAATTTTGACATAGAAGACGCTAAAGAAGCAATACGCAAACTTAAACTCTCCTCTGCTCCACAAAACTGTTTAATGGAGGCTAATCAAAAAATTTATGATGATTTAATTTTAGGTACTAGTATCGAAAAAACTATTGACGGTACTCGAAAAAGCTTCTCTTTTAAATATATTGATTGGGATAATACTCACAATAATATTTACCATGCAACGGTTGAAATGAGAGTATCATGCACTGATTCCTCTAAAACTCGTCGTTGTGATATTGTATTATTCGTTAACGGCATCCCTCTTGTTATGATTGAAAATAAAAAGTCTGATATTTCTATTGAGCAAGCTATTTCTCAACAAATACGTAATCAGGGAGCGGAAGAAATCCCTCAACTTTTTCATTACGCTCAGCTATTACTCGCCGTTAGTACCAATGAAGTAAAATACGGCACAGTTAATACTCCAAAAAAACATTGGCAAATTTGGCACGATACGGAAGATAAAGAGGAAGATATTTACAAACTTATCAACCGACCTTTGACAAATGAAGAAAAACTAGTACTTTTTTCTGGAGAATTTGCATCTGAAAAAACTAATTTTGAGAAAAAACAAATACAAGGTTTTTTCAAGGTTACGGCGCAAGATCGTGGACTTTATGCATTATGTCGTCCTGAGCGTTTACTTGAAATTATCCATGATTTTTGTATTTTTGACGGGCGAATAAAAAAATTAGCACGTTATCCTCAATTTTTTGGCGTACGTGCTGCTATGCAGAGAGTAAACCAGCTTGATGAAACAAGGAGGAGAGAAGGCGGAGTAATATGGCATACGCAAGGTACTGGTAAATCTCTAACTATGGTAATGCTTACTAAAGCATTAATTAAAAATATAAATAATGCTCGTATTATTCTGGTTACTGATCGTACTGATCTTGATAACCAACTTAAAAATACATTTAAATCTTGTGAATTTAAACCGGTATGTGCCGCTTCAGGAAAAGATTTAATTCAATTAATTAAAGATAAAAAGACCCTCATAACCACGGTAATTAATAAGTTTAACACGACTAAATTTAATATAGTCATGAATAGCTGGAATTTTAAAGATGAAGATAATAATATTTTCGTGCTTGTTGATGAGGGGCATCGTACTCAAGCCGGCCTTTTCGCTGAAGAGATGCGGCGTATTTTACCGAAAGCTTGCTATATAGGATTTACTGGTACACCTCTTTTAAAAGGAGAAAAAACCAGTACAAGAAAATTTGGTGGGTTTATTCATACATATACCATAGAAGAGGCTGTACGTGACGGCGTTATAGTTCCTTTAATTTATGAAAGTCGAAATGTTGGTCAAAAACTTGGCAGCGACGTAATTGATGAATGGTTTGAGCGTGTTGTTAAAGGGTTAAGTAACGACGAAAAAAATATTTTGAAATCAAAATTTGCTTGTGCTTCCAAATTGTCACAAACCAAACAAACTATTTATGCTAAAGCTGTCGATATTTCAGAACATTATCGGCAAACACACCAAGGAACAGGTCTTAAAGCTCAATTAGTAGCTCCTTCAAAAGCTGCCGCTATTCGCTTTAAAAATTTTATCGACGATATAGGTCACGTAACATGTGAAGTTATCATTTCCCCGCCCGATGATCGTGAAGATAATGAGGAAGTGGATCGTACTTCCAAAAACTTTGTTCAGACTTTTTGGAAAGATATGATGAACAAATATAAAACGGAAGCAAAGTACAATAACAAAATAATTGAAGATTTTAAAGAAGCTAGCGACCCTGAAATTTTAATTGTCGTCTCAAAATTACTAACCGGTTTTGATGCTCCGCGTAACACCGTTCTTTATATATGTAAGCGGTTAAAAGAACACACTCTTTTGCAAGCAATTGCTCGTGTAAATCGTTTATTTGAAGAAGAGAATAATAACCTCAAACAACACGGATATATAATCGATTATGAAGGATTACTTGGAAATTTGCATAAAACGCTTAATAAATATCATGCTCTTAAAAATTTTGACGAAGAAGATTTAAAGGGTGCCTTGTATGATATTCAAAAAAAATTGGAAGAAATTCCCCAGTTACATCAAGATATTTGGGATATTTTTGCAAGCGTACCAAATAAATCTGATACTGAACAATTACAGCAACATCTAGCCGATAATTTTATTAGGAAAGATTTTTATTTAAAACTACAAAAATTTACTTCTTATATGAGTATCGCTTTAGTTTCTGAAAAAGCCCATAAAATTTTTCCTGAAAAGCTAAATATGTTTTGTCTCGACTGGCATAATTTTAAAGAGCTTAAAAAAGCAGTACAAAATCGTTACCAAGATATATTTAATACCAAGGAATATGAGCCAAAAATTCTTAACCTTCTTGACGATCATATTATGGCGTCCCCTGCTTATACTATTATTGAAAAAGTTAATATCCACGATCCAACTCAGCTTGCGGCAATTATAGCAAAGCAAGGAATAAGTGATTTAGCGAAAGCCGATCTTATTACTGCAGCAATGAAAAATAATATTGACGAGCACCAAGATGCAGCTCCTGCGCTTTATCAAAAATTTTCTGAAATTTTGAATGAAATAATTGAGAAAAATCGTAAGAAACGTTTAAATGAAAAGGATATTCTAAAAAAAGCTCTACTTGATAAAGATTATTTAACGGAGCTACATGGTTTAGCTAAAGAAGGTCCTACAGGGTATTTTGCTCAAACATTTCCTGCCAAAATACGTGATAACCCTGATGCTCAAGCATTTTACGCTGAGTTACTACCGCATATGGAGGAATTTCATCGAAATGATCAGGACATAATAGCGACAATTGCATTAGATACGCTTGACATTATTAAACCCCATTTAATTGTTTGTTGGGAAACAAACGAAGAAAAGTCAAAAACAATATCTAAAGAATTATATAATTATTTTCTTGAAGTTTTGAAGAAAAAAATGTTAATTCCTACTCCTCTTACTCCTCTTACTCCTACTGAAATAGACAAAATTTTTGATGCGTTAATGAGCATTTGTAAAAAAAGATTTCCTGGCAAATAACTAGTTTGGTTTTTTCTATTTCTCAAAAAATTTGTGTAAAAAAACAAATCAACCTATAAATAGTTCATCAAATTTACTTAATATATCGACTTATTACTCTCAAATGATACAATTTTATTCTTATCTATATAAAGCTCTAAGCGGTAATATTCTTAGTGCAAACTAATAATTGAGAGAAAATATGGCAGATGAGGACGATATAATCCCTGGTTTCGTTAAACCGGAAATAGTAGATAGAATAGTTAAAGGAGAGGTAACGGCAAAGGATGTCGCAGTACTTAGAGATAGCTTCGCCACTAAACCGAAAGAACGAGCTAGCTTTGTTGAAGCATTGAGCAATAATTTAAGTGACGATGCTATCCATAAATTAAATTCCATGGTAATGCGAGAAGCAAATAACTTATTACCGCCGGATGATCCAAATTTTCAATGTCGAACTGCCGATACTAAGATTTTTCAAGAATTATTACAAGTAGAAGCTGAGCGTTCGGGAATGAAAGGTGCATTTAATGACAAAGGCGAATATGTAGCCCCTAAAATATCTCCGGCAATTGAAGACCATTATGCTACCTTAGCAGATAAAGGAGGATTTTATGAAAAACGTGCAGCTTTGTCCGGAGATGCGGTAGAGGTACGAACAGCAAAATCTGTGGGCTTTATGCTTGATGCTCCACTTGCAAGGAAAACAGAGTATTATAATAAATTATCCCCTGATACACAATATGTTTTAGAAGATCAAATAAGAAATAAAGAACCTCTTTCTAGCAAACCAAAACATACAGAAATAGTTAAATCTGACTCATTAACCCCTGCAGAACTTGAAACAAAAACCAATGATATTACAAAGGTTTTTCTACAACCTTTAGCAAATACAATAATCGCGCAGTCTTTAAAAAATTTAGAAGGAAAAGAATTTTCTATAGATGCCGAACATAAAGAGAAAATTACTAAAATATTATCAGAGACTTTACAACAGATGCCTGCCGAAGATTTAGCAAAGCATAAAGCTGAGTTAATCGGCTCAATATCGCAAGAATTAGAAAAAAAACAAACCACATTATCAAAGGTTACTCATGCCTTTAATAAATCCTCTTCTTATCATATTTCCACGGAAAATGTTAAAAAACTTGCAGAAAAAGTAACCACTCAATATAAGGCGCCTGAAAAAGAACAACCGATAAAAGATATTATAACACAAAAACCGATACAAATCCCGTCACCCAAAAAAGAAAATGACCAAAGCAAATCTAAAAATAGTATTAAAGACAGAATAACTGCAAAAGTAGCTAGTATGAGAAACACCCTAAATAATATTGCTCCTGCAGCTAAACAAGTTAATGCTGTCCGAAATGCAGCCCTGGGGAAAACAACAAACCGGAAACAAGGAAAAGATGAAGGAAGAGGACGATAATTTGTTTCGGGAATTTGTTTCAAGAGATTAGTAAACAAGTGTTGTTGTTGTGTTTAAGGAAAGTAGTAGTAGGCCATTCCCGTGTCCACTATGTCATTCCCGCGTAGGCGGGAATCCAGAAAAATACTTTCTAAATCACCCTTGAATTTATTTCAGGATCTACTATAAAAGGCGCGACAAGTTTATTCACCCTGACAAAGAAAAGCCTGGATTCCCGCCTACGCGGGAATGACATAGGATGCTTAAATGACATACTGTTGTTTTTACTGAATCACGCAATAATGCTCCTTCACTCGGCAAAGACGATAGCTATTACCGTGTCTTGAATATACAGTATATCATTTTACTCCTGCTCCGACATTCATCGATAAACTTGCCGAAACAAATTTTTCTAAATCACCGTCAAGGACGCCTTTAGTATCAGAAGTTTCATGGCTGGTGCGCAAATCTTTTACCATTTGATACGGCTGCAGCACATATGATCTAATTTGATGCCCCCAACTATTATCGGTTTTGGCGGCATTTTGTTCGTTAACACTATCGGTCCGTTTTTGTAGTTCCTGCTCATACAGTTTTGCTTTGAGCATTTTCATTGCTTCATCTTTATTTTTATGCTGTGATCTGCCGCTTTGGCATTGAGTTACCGTATTGGTCGGTAAATGAGTGATACGAACGGCCGAATCAGTAGTATTAACATGTTGCCCTCCGGCCCCCGATGATCTATAAGTATCGATCCGTAAATCCTTATCATCAATAACAATCGTTATACTGTCGTCAATTTCCGGATATACCCAGCTGCTGGCAAAGCTGGTCATTCTTTTGCCGGCAGCATTAAAAGGTGATATTCTAACTAATCGGTGAACGCCTGCTTCGGTTCTAAACCATCCATAAGCTTGGTGGCCTATCATCTTAATAGTACATGATTTTATGCCGGCTTCCTCGCCGTTAATCAAGTTAATTATCTCAGTTTTAAATCCTAAACGCTCGGCAAAGCGCAAATACATTCGCATCATAATAGATGCCCAGTCGTGGCTTTCCGTGCCGCCGGCACCGGCGTTAATTTCTAAGAAACAATTATTATTATCCGCTTCGCCTGAAAACAAACAAGCAACCTCAAATTTCTCGGCAACAGCACTTAATTTTTGTAAGTCTTTCTCTATTTGATTAAGCGTTGCAGTATCATCCTCAATACCTGCCAACTCTTCAAATTCTAAAACATCATTTAAATCAGTTTTAAGCTTATAAAAAGAATTTAATTTTTCTTCTAAAATACTTTTTTCTTTCGAAAGCTTTTGAGCATTAGCTCGGTCATTCCATAACTCGGGTTTTGCTACTAGTTCTTCCAATTCAGTAAGTCTTGCCGTAGAAGCTTCTAAGTCAAAGCGACCTCTTGAGCAATTCTAAAGATTGCTCAATTTTTTTTACATAAGTTTCAATTTCAGCACGCATTATTTTTTCCTGTTATAAGATTTTGTTTTGTTATATATTGAATGTCATTCTCGCGAAAGCGGGAATCCAGAAAAAATACTTTCTATGTCATCCTGAATTTATTTCAGGATCTAACTAAAAAGATGCTGAAACAAGTTCAGCATGACAAAAAAGGCTAGATTCCCGCCTTTAGCTAGGAGTGACATAGAAAAGCAGTTACAACAATAAACCGAATCATACCACATATATCATGAACAATCAAAAATTTATCCGAAACTTTTCAATTATTGCTCATATCGATCATGGTAAATCCACTTTAGCAGACAGGTTAATCGAGCATTGCGGCGGCTTGCAATCGAGGGAAATGAGCCATCAAGTGCTAGACTCGATGGATATAGAAAAAGAACGCGGTATTACTATTAAAGCGCAAACCGTTAGGCTAGTGTATAAAGCCAAAGACGGCAATAATTATTATTTGAACTTAATGGACACTCCGGGGCATGTCGATTTTGCTTATGAAGTGAGTAGATCGCTTGCCGCATGTGAAGGGTCATTATTAGTAGTTGATAGTAGCCAAGGGGTAGAAGCGCAGACTCTTGCAAATGTTTATCAAGCAATTGAAAATAATCATGAAATTATACCGGTACTTAATAAGATTGATTTACCGGCAGCGGAACCTGAGCAAGTTAAACAGCAAATAGAGGATATAATAGGTATTGATGCCAGTGATGCGGTATTAATTTCTGCAAAAAGTGGTATCGGTATAGAAGAGGTATTAGAAGCTATTGTCCAAAGACTACCCGCTCCGAAGGAGAGTGAAAGCGATATTTTGAAAGCATTATTAGTGGATAGTTGGTATGACCCATATCTTGGTGTGGTTATCTTGGTTAGAATAATTGACGGGGTTTTGCGTAAAAATATGCGCATAAAAATGATGGCAACGAATTCTAGCTATATAGTGGAAAATGTCGGTTATTTTACTCCGAAAAAACATATCTCCGATGTTTTATATGCCGGAGAAATTGGCTTTTTTACTGCTGCAATCAAGCAAGTTGCTGACTGTAAAGTAGGGGATACTATAACCGATGAGAAAAAACCATGTCTTACGCCTTTGCCTGGTTTTAAACCAAATTTACCGGTCGTATTTTGCGGTTTATACCCAACAGACAGCGCAGAATTCGAGCATTTAAAGGATTCTCTCGCCAAGCTACGCCTAAATGATGCAAGTTTTGAATTTGAAATGGAGAGTTCATCGGCTTTAGGCGTTGGTTTTAGATGCGGGTTTTTAGGATTGTTACATTTGGAGATTATCCAAGAACGCTTAATGCGTGAGTTTGATTTAGAAATGATTACTACTGCGCCAAGTGTAATATATAAAATTCAGCTGCGAGACGGTGAAAGTTTTGAGATTCACAACCCCGCAGATTTACCAGATATACAAAAAATCGAATCCATGGAAGAACCTTGGATCAAGGCAACAATAATGGTACCCGATGAATTTTTAGGAGCTGTTTTATCGTTATGTACTGAAAAAAGAGGCATGCAACTAGACCATGGCTATATAGCCAATAGAGCGAGATTAATCTATAAATTACCTCTAAATGAAATAGTTTATGATTTTTACGATCGTCTTAAAAGCTGTTCAAAAGGCTATGCTAGCTTCGAGTGGCAAATGGATAGCTACCAGCCCAGTGAGCTTGTTAAACTAGGAATTTTAGTAAACAGCGAAGTGGTGGACGCTCTTTCAACAATCGTGCATCGCACACGTGCCGAACAGAGAGGCAGAGCATTATGCGAGCGTCTTAAAGATTTGATACCGAGACAGCAAATCGATATAGCCATTCAGGCATCGATCGGCAGCAGAATAATAGCGCGAGAAACTATTAAAGCGCTTCGTAAGGACGTAACTTCTAAATGTTACGGTGGCGATATAACTCGTAAACGTAAGCTCCTTGAAAAACAAAAAGCTGGTAAAAAGAAGATGCGGCAATATGGTAATATCGACATTCCTCAATCCGCTTTTATCGCTGCTCTGAAAATCGGTAAGGAGTAGTTTGTCATTGCGAACATTTGTGCTGAGCGGGGTAGTCTAGAATATCGTATTCGTCATTGCGCGGAGTCGTTAGGAGACGTGGCAATCTAAAAAGGATAAATTGCGTAATATTTTCTCTAGATTGCCACGTCGGGGCTATCCCCCTCCTCGCAATGACGTTTGAGATGTCCATGCAACAATATCTTATAAGAATGGCCTCAAAAATTTCTTAAAAACTTTAAAAATTTTTCTGGACTTGAGAATATAATAATTATATAAACTTATACAAAATAAATGCAGCTAAATTCAAAAAGATTCAGGCAAGATGAATTTGAGGGTGAGTCTGCGCAGCGTACTTGAGTACGTGAGCACAGGCGAATCCAGAAAAATTCGCCTTTATCAAGCTTTTTGAATGACGCTGTAAAAGGGCTCGTAGCTCAGTTGGTTAGAGCACGCCGCTCATAACGGTGTGGTCGCAGGTTCAAGTCCTGCCGAGCCCACCATTCGCCATTTTTTGGTATTTCTACAAAGATATCGAAGGGCGGACGCAGCATAAAGTCAAGCTTTTCGCCGTTTAAAGAAAGGTTAGAGAATACCAAATTTACTAAATTCCTTTTTCCTCAATAATTCTTCTCTTCGGGAATAAAATTTACTATCTTATTCCAGCCAAAATAATAACATTTTTCAAAATAAGCTGTTGCCTGGTGCAAAAAACGATTTTCATACTTGGTTAAATTACGTAATATTATATCCGAGCCGTCATTTTTATAAGTGATGACTATAATAAGTTTTGCGGCGATTAAAGTACCGAATACCGCCTACATTATTGTGTTAGCCGAAGTGTTTAAAAGATTATCGTCAATTATGACAGTGAGGGGTTTGTTATGGCAGGTGCTTATACGATGAATTAGCTTAACAAAAGAACGATAATCATAAGAGCCTTTAGCTTGAATAATTTTTAATATTTTGAGTTTTTCTTTTTTGCAGCTAATGGCTAGCTTTTGCCTAAGCTGTTCACTTTCAAATCCATAAGGTGGGTGCAAGAAAATTATTGCTTTGGAAGCCGGTAATATAGAGTTTGGAGTTGATTGATTGGTCATATTAATGTTCCCTTTTTAATAAAACTTAAATTGCTTAAGTTTGAACCACCAAAAATTGCTTTAAGGTGGTCGGGGGTTCGAAAAACCGTGAGTAACAGCTATGATAAGTTTTAGGTTTAAAGCATGCGCTTTAGACCTTGTACATGCCTACCATCTCCCCGACCATGATAAAGTCGAGGATTACATAATTTTATGGTCTATGAAAACCATACTCACAGAGGTTTCGAAACCCCGGAATAGTTTTGCAACTACTCCGATGGTGATTTTATATAACTCTCATAAAAAGTCAACCAAGCTTTATTATTTTTTCGGCAATGCTACAACTCATAAATATGTGACATATCTGAAACAACTATTGATTTATTAGGTAAAATCAAGTATGTTGCCTTTACTATTTAATAGTTAACGATTAACTTATAAATTAAGTATAGTAACTCGAAAATTAATTAATCACGTTTCACTTTTTAATGAATTATAATAAAAAGAAAGCTGTATAAATAATTATTTACTAACTTGTTTAATCTCCTCGGAAGTTTCTAATTAATTTATATTTTGCCCCATTCTTTACGAAACCACTCAATTTCTATAAACATAAACTCATATGCTTTGAAGTTTTTTCGTAACCAAACCTCAAAGGCAAAATATAATATTTTCAATATATCTTTTTTAAAATCTAAGTTTAAGTTTTTCGTTAAATATCAAGTAGTAAGCTAGCTAATTTTATTAATTAACATAAATACTTAAGGATTAAATATATGCCAATACAAATAAGTGAAATAAATAATGAACCTCCTGCTCACAAAACCATAGGAATAAAACCTCCTAAATTAAATATGGAAATGTCGGATCAGGATTATAATAAACTATGTGAAGCTATGGATAATGGAACATTACAGGAATTCGTTACAAAATATAAAACAGAAAATTCTTTATTTACAAATGATGAGGTAATTGCTCTAGGTCTTTTTAAAGCTCTTAATAAAAAAGAAATAACTCTGCTTTCTGACCTTGAAAAACCAGGACAATTATTATTTACTAATTTAGATCAAAATATTTACCCTTTAATTATTTCTGATGTGCATGGAGATAATGCTATTTCATATGCTTTAAAAAACTTTATATGTATTAGTTATATATCAAGTTATATCGGCATATTAAAAGATAAAGGAGAGATAGCTAATAAATTTATTCTTGGTAAGGAATTAATAAAAGAAATAGCAATAGGAATTAAAAATTGTTCAATTTCAATACCTCCAACTTCACTTATAAAAGATATGATTGAGCCAATATATACCAGTGAAAGTGTTGAAGAATTAAGGAAATGTATAGGCGTAGATTGGTTAGAAACTTATTATATTTAATGTACTGCTATATTATCAAATTTTCTTGAATCAATAACATTAAAACATGGTAAATTTATGAGCAAACAACACTTAGGAGAAATTCGTAAAAATTTAGCACCATTGGAAAATAGTTTAGCAAGTTTGGGAAATGATGGAGTAAAATATGTAAGTAGGTTAGAAAATGTTCAAGGACATAAAAATAAGGAATTAAGCTGTTTAAATGAACTTGCTGTATTATGTCCTTCTTCGCCATATGCCGCCTTAGCATTAAGAGGTAATAAATTGTATGTTGCTCAAAATAATCGTACACCAGGAGTAATAGATAAAGAAAAGCTAAAAGAAATTTTAAAAGAACAACACGCGTTTGCGGATTTATCACAATTGGTATCAGGTGAAATAGAAATAGAAATAGTACGCTATAATCCAGATGGTCGCCATGCAGATATGGAAGCTGTTTCAAAAGCTATAGAAAGTAATAAATTAACCAACGAATTTGAACAAAACATTAATGAAGAACGTAATAAGCCTATCTATTTAGGGCTTGCACGTTTTGATGATACGGGTAAAAATATACCTCATGATCCTGCAAGTTGTGGGTCATGTTTTGCAAGTATTGAAGCATTGAATAAAAATGGTTATAATGTCAGGGTTACACTAGCAACTCCTTATAATTTTCCTAGTAATTTCTATAAAATATCTTCTTTAATATTAAACGATCCAATTATATTTAATGATTACCTTGGGGTGCTAAAAGAAAGTACTAATATATTATTAGAGAGGTTAAAGGATGAAAAAGCTTCATATGTACAATACAGAGTTCATGATGATAAAAGAGAAACTTCCGAAAAATTGAAAAGAGTAGAATATGAAAAACTTTATGATGAAATTTCTAAGGACGCCAGAAATTGGAAATATGCTGATTACTCCAAATTTTCTAAAGAATTAAGAGAATATATTACGGTTGCAGAAAATGCTATAAATCAAGTAGAAATAGCGGAAGCTAACGTTGCAGGTTTAGTACAAAAACAAAGAGAGGCAAAAGAGAAAATTTTAACTGCTATGAAAAAAGTTGAGGGATATGAAACCTTAAAAAATAATGTAAATATTGTAGATAAGGAAAAAGCAAGTAAAAATATAAATGCGATAAATGAATATATCAAGGAATATGATAAAATTATTATTAAAGCAGACAATGCCAATGGAGTATTTAAGCGTGCTGCTCCTGGGCAAAAAAACAACACAAAAAAAAGTCTAGAATCACATCAGAAGCAGCTAAAAGAGTTAAGAGAAAAATTTTCTTTTCTTTTGCCAAAAAGAGAAATAAGTTTAGAGTTTGAAAGCGAGAAAGAAAATTTAGAAAGTGAGAAGAAAGATTTAGAAAAAGAACAGAAAAAACTAAAAGCTAATGTAAAAAATTTAAATGAAATAGTTAAAGAAACGCTAGCCTCAACAGGAGCGTCAAATGTTCAGGAACTTGATAGTGCAATTGATACACTTAGAAAAGCAAAAGAATTTTATGAGGTGGGGAGCTATGCGGAAGCATTAAATGCTATTAACAATAATAAAGTTTTAAATAATAATATTAATACCCAAATATCTAGTGGTATTACAGCAACTACTAGAACCACTACAACCACCGCAACGACAAATCCAAATCTTAATAGTAATCTCCTTCGCGCTGAAAAAGAAAACCTAACTAATTCTCTTCTACAAGAAGAATTAAACCGCAATGGAAAGTACAATTTAAATGATCGTTTGGCTGCCGGAAATGACAGTAATGAGTTGCTGAATAAATTTGATAGGGAAGCAGTAATTACAGCGAATATAGATATCAAAGCAATAGATGCCAAAAAATCTGCAGAAATCGGTTCCGTGGAAATTAGAGCGGAGCATAATCATTTAATTAATCACGCTGATAATACTAAAGCACTAATCGCTGAAATCCAGAATGGTAAAATTGATAAAAATACAGTCATAGCCATTGAGCGTAAGCAATATGGTGATAATCTCGGTATGAAAGACGTAATTAAGATAGCCAACATACTGGAACATAACGAAAAAAATCCTGATAATCCTTTAAAACTACCTGAAGAGTTAGAGAACACGCCAATATTTCAGGATGCACTTTTATATAAAGCAGCTAAAGAAAATGGCATTAAGGTAATTAGTTTAGAGGGTAAGAATTTGGAACATCTAAAAGATTCACCGCTTCATAATGAAAATCGTGAACAATATATGACTGACGTAATTAATGAGGTTCGCAGTAAAGGCTATAATGTAATTGCTAGCGTCGGCTCTGCTCACGTAGCTAATTTAGAAAAAGCTTTAGAAAATCAGCAAAAACACGATATAAGATTTAACCATATATCTAGAAAACTAAGGCAAGAAGCTTTAAATATTCCTAAAGCAATTCCGGCAAAAATAGTAAGCATGAGGGAAGTAAAGAAAAGCAATAATACGTCATGGCAAGATTTAGTAACCAGCCAATCGACAAAAAAGACGCAAGTTGGGAGAAATTAGTAGTTACCCAAACACTATTAAAATCGCCATGACGATTAAGGTATATCCACGCAGACAATGCCTCCTCGCCCTAACGCTTCTTGCGGCCCCCCAACAACTAAAGTTGTTTCTCAAAAAATTTCCTAGTCAGATATACAGATTATCACCTTACTGAATCTTACAACAATATTCTCATAACTATTATCTTAATTTTTAATGCTTCTTTATTAACGTCATATTTAATTTCTTAATCCTTTCCTTCTTTTTTTATTTGACTTGTTACCGAGATACTTATAGTTATTTTAGTAAATGTAAAGTTAACTTATAGTTAACATATATTAATAAACTATAAGTAAAAAGGAAGTTATGTTTACGCAAGCTAAATCAACAAAAACAACGTTAAGTGAGTTATTAATAAAATGGTTAGAAAAAGAAGGATTTATCGAACAAGCTAATAGTTTAAGAGATGGAGCAACTACTCTTAATCTTCCCTGCAAGGAAATAGGAGATGCAGAAACTAAGCATATCGCCGAGGCTTTGAAAACTAATACTACTCTTACTGAGCTTAATCTTAGCTATAATAAAATAGGGGATGAAGGAGCTATAGCTATAGGTGATGGGTTTAATGATATGGCTCTAACTTCTCTTAATCTAGAAAATAATTATATAGGGGATGAAGGAGCTATAGCTATAGGCAGAGGGCTTAAAAATAACACTATTCTCACTTCTCTTAACCTTCACTATAATCAAATAGGATATGAAGGAGCTATAGCTATAGGTGAGGGACTTAAAAGTAATATGGCTCTCAATTCTCTCAATCTTTGGTACAATGAAATAGAAGAGGAAGGAGCGATAGCTATAATCGAAAGAATTAAAAATAATATGGCCTTAACTTCTCTTAACTTGGGGAGGAATAAAATAAAAAAAGAAGCAGCTATAGCTATAATCGAAAGAATTAAAGATAATATGGCTTTAACTTCTCTTAACCTGGGGGAGGTTCAAATAGGAGATGTAAAGAAAGCAATAGAAGAAAAAACTAATTACAATAAGGCATTATTTCAAAAATTGACTTCATTAATAAGCCACTATTTTTTAAAGGAAGAAGTCACCAAGGAAAATATGAATGTAGATTATGCTTTTAAAGTTTTAACTGTTAATAAATTTTATAAAGTAGTCAATAAAAAATTATTAAAAGAAAATTTACAGAAGCAAGGAGTTATTGATGCTAACTTCGCATTAGAAAAAGTAGATAATCTTATCAGAATGAAACCTTTTACTATTGCCGGGGTGTGTAAAAATATACAACCAGATACCGAGCTTGCTACTCCTTCAGAAAAGAATAAGTATGTAGGACACATATCAGAATTATCATCTGAATTGATAGTATATATTACATCTTATTTAGATAGCACGCCTTGGGGTTTAGAGGTTAAGGTTCTTAAAGATAAGCTGCTTTTGAATTACCCGAAATTGCTAAAGTTGATGTTGAAAGAATTTACTTTAGAAAAAACAGTAGAGTTAAGCAACAAATTAAGCCTAGATTTAATAACTCAAGCACTCAGTAGTGAATACGATGAAGGCGAGGAACTTATATTGGGCGGTTTGATGAGTTTAGAATATCCTGAAGCACTGGTGGGCTAATTTATATTAGCAGTACAAAAGAGAAAGAGGAGTTTGCTCCCCATCATGTAACTAGATTTTTGTTACGATGACGCCATAATCTTGGTTGATAGAAAAACTGTTGTGTATTGCAGTTCTGTACGTTATATTAAATGGGAATACGGCGGCCCACCATCCTTTTAATATTCAAAATGATTAACCTTAAAACACTTTCCTGGTATCTTTTTAGATCGTATTGCGGGTATTTCCTTACCATATTATTCCTGTTAACTGGTATATTAGTTATTGCAAATATTTTTGATCTTTTACAGAAGTTTAAAAATATTTATATTCCATTTCATTTTTTTTGGCGGTTCACGCTATATAAAATTCCTTATTTGTTAAGCCAGGTAGCGTCCCTGATAAGTTTTATTGCTATGTTGTTTTTCCTTAAAAATTTGACGAAAAACAATGAATTAATAACAATTTTATCTAGTGGGGTTCATATTTGGCGTATTCTTGTTATTCCGGTATTTACAGTATTAATTTTAGGTATAGGATTCACCGCCATACTGGACCCTATAGGTGCTTTAGGTTTACAAAAATATGAGGTATTAGAAACAAAATTGTTAAAAAAAAGGGTTAATGAAGTTACTGTATCTAAATCCGGCTTACTAGTTTTTGAATCTTATCAAGGAAATAATCACCAAAAGAATAATTATCAAAGAAATAATCAAATAATTCAAACTCAATCTATTAATTTAGCCGCAAGAAGATTAAATAATGTTACGATTTTATTAATCGGTAGCGATAACTCTTTTCTTAAAAGAATTGATGCGAAGTATGCTATAGCAAAAGAGGGGAGCTTAGATTTAAATCAGGTAAAAGTTTTTACCGGTACAGAACATAAAAATTATGATAGCTTAACTATTCCGACAAATTTATCAATTGATCATTTAGCTGAAAATTTTCCCGCTCCTGAAATGGTTTCTATTTGGAAATTACCAGAATTGATTAAACAATTATTAAAGTCCGGCGTACCGGTTATTAATTATCAAATTTATTATTATAAGCAATTATTTAAACCTATCATGATGATCGCAACGGTTATTTTGGCAAGTTGTTTCATTAGCCTCAGGCAGCGAGATAATTCTCAGGAGAAAATATTAATAATTGGTTTATTTGTAGGGTTTATAGTATATTCATTATCAGAAATTTTACTTAAAATACTTGCTTATAATAGTTTATCTCTTATTACCGCTATTTTATTACCTAGTATGTTAATATTTTTTATAAGTAACTTTATTATTTTACATTATAAAGAAATTTAAAATGCAAATTTATAATATTTTACTTTATTTTTATCGAAATATTAGAGTAATATTTTTTCTTATAATTTAAAGTTAGAATTTCGGAGCAAAAATAAAATGTTAACAAAATTTTGGGGAAGGTTTTCCTCAGACATGGCTATTGATCTTGGTACGGCTAATACCGTAGTATACGTAAAAGGTAGAGGCATCGTTCTTAATGAACCTTCCGTAGTAGCCTTAATAAAAAAGAAAGGTTATTTTGAGCCTTACGCTTTTGGTCACGAAGCAAAGATGATGCTAGGACGAACGCCAACGGATATTGAAGCAAAAAGGCCGTTAAAAGACGGAGTCATTGCCGATTTTAAAGGTGCTGAAGAAATGATTAAGTATTTTATTAAAACAGTACATAACCGTCGTTCTTTCTTCGGTCCAATAATTATAGTATGCGTTCCTTCCGGTTCCACTCCGGTTGAACGCCGAGCAATTCAGGAGGCAGCTGAAAGCGCCGGTGGTAGAGATGTATTCTTAATTGAAGAACCGATGGCTGCGGCAATAGGTGCGGGTTTACCGGTTACGGAGGCTACCGGTTCAATGATTGTCGATATCGGAGGAGGTACTACGGAAGTCGCGGTTTTATCGCTTGGTGGTATAGTATACGCAAGATCGGTAAGAGTAGGCGGTGATAAAATGGATGAAGCTATTATTTCTTACATAAGAAGGCATTATAATTTATTAATTGGAGAAGCTACAGCAGAAAAGATAAAGCAGGAAATTGGCACGGCTTATGTAGATGAAAATGTCGAGCCTAGAATGATGGAAATTAAAGGACGAGATTTAATTTACGGTATCCCTAAAGAAATGGTATTAAATGAAAAACAAATTGCTGATAGCTTAGTTGAGCCGGTGAATCAAATTATTGAAGCGGTAAAAGTTGCTTTAGAATGTACTCCGCCGGAATTATCTTCTGATATTGTGGATAAAGGAATTGTTTTAACCGGTGGTGGGGCTTTACTGCGAAATCTTGACTATGTGCTTAGTGAGGCTACTAAACTACCGGTAATAGTAGCAGATCAAGCTCTTTCATGTGTTGCGCTTGGCACAGGACAGGTACTTGAGGATTTTGCAAAATTGAAACATGTGTTATTTAAGCAGGATTAGAAAATGGCAATAATTGCTAATAGAGTAAGGAATTCGTCAAATATTTCAGAATTTACTAAATCTATAACAATTTTTTCTAAACATTTTTTTATTTTATTCTTTCTTATTTTGTCATTATACTTATTCGTTACTGGGCCAAAAAAATTTTCTAATATATCGCTCGAGATAACCGGAGGAGCTTTATCGATCGGTTTAAAGATTTATGAAAATATATTTGACTATATAAATGGCATAACTCATAAATTAGTTTATTTTCAGGATTTAGCCAAAAAAAATATTGAGTTGCAGCTTGAGATCGCGAAATTACAGCATATGCAGAATAATATAGATGCTATAAGAGCCGAAAATATTGCCCTAAGGAATCTTTTGACGGTTACTAAGGAAGAGGAATTTGTGCATGTAACAGCTAAATTATTAAGCGTTTCGTTAAATCCTTTTTCTAAAAGTGCTTTAATAGCTGCGGGGAAAAAACATGGCATAGAAGTTGATCAAGTTGTTATTAATGCTGAAGGATTAGTAGGGCGGGTGACAGAGGTAAGTAATAATTATTCTAAGATTATGTTAATTAATGATGTAAATTCGAGAATTCCTATTACTGCGGGCTCATCCAGAGAAAAGGGTATTTTAGCCGGTAACGGTAATGGTGGTAAAATATTATATTTACCGGACAACCACTTAATTCAAAAGGATGAGAAAATAATAACTTCCGGGCATGGAAATATCTATCCTTCCGGAATTTTATTGGGTTATGCTGACAAGGTAACGGAAAAAGATATAACTGTCAGCATGGTCGTTGATTTATCCAAAACTGAATTTGTGCAAATATTATTACCAAAAGAGTAGGGAAGTTGATGTTATTTTTGTGTAGTATTGTTGCGAGAATAACAGACCCGTCATTGCGAGCGACCTTCGGTTGCGCGGCAATCTAAAACTCTCTACTTTCATTGTGAGCGAAGCGAAGAGTAATCTAATTATTTTTTTCTAGATTGCCGCGTCGGCATGAAATGCCTCCTCGCAATGACGGTATTTTTTGCAAAGTTTTTGCTTAATTCAGTAATGCTTTACAAGAATGACATAGAACACACTAAATATATGAATAAGAAATATTTTGGTTTATTAGGTGAATATATATGTATTATTATCTATAAGTTAAAATTTTATCGGATTCTACATCATCGAAAACGTTATTATGTAGGAGAAATTGACATCATAGCGTTACGTAATAAAGAGATAGTTTTTATTGAGGTAAAAGCCAGAAATTCTAAAATTGATGATAAAATTCTATCATTAACGCAACAAAAAAGAATTAAAAATGCTGCAGGGTTATTTTTAAGTATTAACTCTAAATATAGCAGTTATAACGTTAGGTTTGATTTAATAATTATTAGGCCGTATAAACTACCAGTAATTATTAAAAACGCCTGGTAAATACTGTTTCTTTTAAGAGCTGCTTTTTAATTTTATCGGAGATTTACGTCCTAGCTATTAAATTATAGGTTGTGGGCGCTTACTCCTCAAAATAAAATGAGAGTTTTTAAAATATTTCACGTATAATCCCTAATGCCAATGTATCATAATATAAATAGTTATCTTAATATGTCACTTGCTACTAAAATAAAAAAATTTCTTGAAAAAAAGTTTGAAGAACATAATTTAAAACGTAAAGATTTTGTACAGGAAAGTAAAATTCCTTATAGTACCGTTACTAGAATCATGAAAGCTACAGCTGAAAGTGGTCGAGAATTTAATCCTGAAATAGACACGATACTAAAAATAGCTGATTACTTCAATTCTACTATGGATGAAGTAATAGGTAGAGAGATAACAATGCAAGAAGAAAATAATTAAAACCAAAAACTCTATTTATTCTCTGCTTTCAGCCTTTCTAAAACATCTTGTGCATGATTTTTTACATCTACGGCAGGCCAGATATGAAGAATTTTACCTTGGGTATCAATTAAAAAAGTTGCCCTATTAATTCCCATATATTTTTTACCGAACATTGATTTTTGAACCCACACGCCGTACTGCTCGCACATATCGGAATTAGCATCAGAAGCGAGTTCAAACTCTAAACAATATTTTTCTTTAAATTTATTGTGTGAGTTCAAATTATCTTTTGACACTCCGATAATTACGGCGTTTAATTTTTCAAATTCCGGTTTTAATTTATTAAAATCCCGAGCTTCGATAGTACAACCTGGAGTATCGTCTTTTGGGTAAAAATATAGTATAATAAATTTTCCTTTTAGGTCTGATAAGTTGACATTTTTATTGTCGCTTATCGGTATTGAAAAATCAAATGCAACATCTCCAATTTTTAACGTCATAAAATCTCCACAAATTGTTTAATAATATTAAAATTTTATAAGTATATAATATAATAAATCTTAATAAAAACATTTGTAGTTTTTCTATCGATAATTTTTTGTAGCTGTTGCTTTTTTATATGATTTAACTTATTCTTAATTTACAATATTATTTTTCAACAATGAGGTTACTATGAAAACTATAGGTAAAGCAATTGAAGAATTACAGAACACTCTTAAAGATTCTGCTGAAATTATTGCTGCTGAATTTAATAAAAAATGTCATGAAATAGCTAGTAATTTGTCCACTAAAATAGACGAGTTGGAAGAACATGCTAAAAATACAAAAGATAGTTCTTTAGATACGATAAAAGAGCAGTATGCTAATATAAAAGAAAATATGGAAGAATATAAAGAGGAGACTAGTGATAAGGCAGAAAAATATCGCCAAGCTCTGGTGGAAAAGCTCGATGCGTTAAGTAAAAAAATTGAAAACTATAATAAAAAATAAAAATTTGGAGTTTTAAAATGAAAAATAAAATCTTACTAGCACTTGCAACGACTGCTACTTTAGTATTTGCTTCCAACGCTTTTTCTTCAGCAACTGCGCAAAATCAAAATAAGGAAGCAAGCGTAGCAGCTACTCAAACTAAAACAATAACCGAAAATCTTCAAGAGTTGAAGGATAATTTAAAGGATTTAGCAGTAACCGGCGCAGATAAATTTAATCAGGGCCTTGGTGATACTTATGCTCAACTATCTGCTCAGATTAGTGAAATTCAAGTCAATTTGAAGGATAAAAAAGACAAGGGAGCTAAAAAGTTACAGGAGTCAATGAATCACCTAAACAAAAAAATGGAAGCATATAAGAAAGCTAGCGCTGAAAAACAGGAAGAAATGCGCAGCCATATTATTAATAAACTAGAAAAATTAAATAAAAATATTAGCGAGTATAACGAAAAAACAAAAGCAAGTTCGTAATTCGATGTCATTCCCTCGAAAGAGGAATATTGTTGTATGGCTCGATTTTTCAGCCGTCATTGCGAGCGGAGCGAAGCAATCTAATGATAAGATTGTCACGTCGGCGCGAGGCGCCTCCTCGCAATGACTGTGAGAGTCTTAGATTGGCACGTCGAGACTACCCCTCTCCTCGCAATGACGTAATGGGTTACACTCCTCGCAATGACGGTCTTTTTGTAATGATTCCGATCTACGCGGGCAATGCCTTCATGGAAGAGCGCTGTATATCACCTTTTATAAATTGAGTACTATATGACTATTACCAAAGAAAAAATTACGGCTATGTTAAATACAAGATTGGGGTTATCGAAGAATTTGTGTGAAGAAATTGTTAATTCTATATTTTCCAATATTTTAAAAATAGCATTAGAGCAAAAATTAATTTTAAAGAATTTTGGTAGTTTTGAAACTAATGAGAAAAAACCACGTCCAGGAAGAGATTTTCATACTAAATTACCTGTTATTATAAATTCAAAAAAAGTGATACGCTTTATTCCATCGGGCAACTTAAAAACATTAGTTAACGAGGTTAACAAGAAAAATGTTTGAAAAGTTATTAGCGAAAAAATATTACTCAACCAATGAGGCAACAAAATTTTTAAATATTTTTCCTTATCAATTGAGATATTTAGAAGCTAATATTCTTAATTTATCTGGTTATAAAATAAAAAATAGAAAATACTATACTAACGACGATATTAAACTTCTTGAAGACTATATTGCTAACAATAAAAAAATACCCATAAAACAAAATATTCAACAAATATCTTATAGAATCGACATGTTAATTAAAAATTTTAATATTTTAGCTACTGATATTACCGAATTTCTTGCGACGCAAACGAAGATTTTACTCTAATTCAAACAAGAACCTAGAAAATACTTATATTTGTTATTGTAAGCAATTGTTGTATGGATAACTTATACTTTGCTTTTTCTCTCTGGATTAGCTACAGCGTCAAAAGAGGTCTTGCCATGATGTTGTGGGTACCCACAACCACAATGTTGAACAACTTAAATAGTTTATATTAAAAAGAGCGTCCTTTTGGCTTCAAAGGCTTTTTATTTTGCTTATTTAATTCTTTATTAGGTATATTAATGTTATGTTTAAATTTTTGTGCATGTTCTTTTATTTGCATAAGTGATTGCTGCGCTTCATTAGTCAATTTACTTAAAAATGCTGGTATTTTTTGCTCGTCCTTTTTAAGTAAGTTGGGAGCTTCCTCAGTTAGTAACTTTATCTCTTGTAATGACCCCTTAACTTCTCTGCCGACTACTTCATCTAAAAAAACTTTTTTATAATCTGCAAGTGCTACAACCGCTTTACTATTAAGAGTGCTTGTTTTACCGTCTAAAAAGCTTCTAAGTACTGTGTCACTACAACCTATTTTTCTACTCAACTCATATGAGTTTAACTTTTCTTCTTCTAACGTCTTATTTATGAAATTTCTTAAATGCTTACTATACTCTCCTCTTACATATTTTTTATCGACGTTGTTCATTATTATTTCTTCTCGCAAAATTTATCTTTAGGAGTCTTGAAACTTACAAAAAGTGAACGAATTTATAGCTTTGAAATTACCTATCTATTTAAGTCGTTAGCTATATGGATTTCTACAAAACTTAAAACATTGTTTTCTTTAATATATAGCTAATAAGCCATGAATAGAAGAGATTTATATAGAAATTATTGAATTTAATTATTAATTAAAAATCTTTACTAACAGTGTCATATTTAAACAATAATGCCTAATATTTCAAATAGATTATGTAAGTTACAAATTGCTTTTTCAGTGTATTGATCATTTATTAAAAGAGAAATTTTAATTTCCGATATTTGGACCATTGTTACTATTATGTTATCTTTTTCTAATTGTGATAATATAGTTTCAAGTAGATTAGGATCATTTTTAATACCGTAGCCGATAATTGAAATTACGGCAATTTCAGTATCAAAAACAAACTCATTTATTTGATTATTATTTTTTAAATCAACGAGTAAATTTTGTAAATTATTTTTATCAGCTAAGTTTGTTATAAAATTATATTGTTTTTTATACTGAATATCCTGCATCAATTCAATATGACTGTTGCTTGCAGCAATCATACTGCCTATTTTAATAAAACTTATTTTCGGAGTTTTTATTGATATCTTTAGTAGATTTTTATTAGAGGTGATACCGGTAATTATTCTATTTTCCATAATTTTATCTCTCGAAGTAATTAATGTACCGCTCGTTTCCGGCGAAAACGATGAAAGAATACGCATTGAGATTTGGTAACGCTGTATGATTTCTGCAGCTCTTGCATGTAATATTTTTGCGCCGCTAGAGGCGAATTCAAGCATTTCTTCAAAATTTATAGCGTTTATTTTTTTTGCACTCGGAACAATTCTCGGGTCCGTACTAAATACTCCCTCAACGTCTGTATATATATCGCACCTATCAGCCTTCATTGCAGCAGCAATTAAAGCTGCGCTAGTATCTGATCCCCCTCTACCTAACGTAGAAAGTCTGTTATAATAACTGATACCTTGAAAGCCAGCAATTACTGGAGTGATATTAAGATTCAAGCATTCTTTTAATAAAGAAGTAGATATTGATTCGACTAAAGCTTTGCTGTAATTATTATTAGTTACAATAGGTAATTGCCAGGCAAATATTGATCTAGCTTTTACTTTTTCCTCCTGTAATTTTAAAGAAACTAAAGAAGCGGTAACAGTCTCGCCGCTAGAAAGAGCAGCGTCATATTCTGCAAGTTGATCGGGGTTGCTTAGATGGGATACTTCATTACATAAGGTAATTAGTTGATTTGTTACCCCTGCCATAGCAGAGACGACTACTATTACCTGATTATTTTGTATAAGTTCGGACTTAATTATAGGAATAATGGCTTTTATTCTATCGATGTTAGCAACGGAAGTACCGCCAAATTTTTGAATTATTAAGGCCATAAATCATGTAAGCCTTTTATGGAGAGGAGTATAGAAGTTATTATATTTGTTAACTTAAAAATTATGTTGTTATGATATTAAATTATATGCCGTGCCATGGTTTGATTATGGTATTCAACAAAGTCTTATATAAATACGGTAGGCAATTAAACCTATTATTGTACAAACCAAAGAACTTGCATTATTTTACAAGCATCGCCAAATAGTAAGAAAAACAAGTACTGCGGTCAAGCCGCAGTACTGCAACGTCTCACTAAGCTGCCTTTATGCACTTACTTTTTCTTCTTTGGCATTAACATTAACAAATTTTTGATCTTTTTTAGTTATAAATTCGACCAAGCCTTCTATCAATGCAAATATAGTATGATCCTTACCAAGCCCGACATTCTTCCCAGGATGAATTTTGGTCCCGCGTTGTCTAACAATGATGTTGCCAGGGATAACATATTGACCGTCGGCTTTTTTTGCACCTAGCCTTCGTCCAGCTGAATCTCTTCCGTTTCTAGAACTACCGCCAGCTTTTTTGGTTGCCATTTTATAATTCCTTTATTTCTACTATTATTGTTTAGTAATATCTAATATTTTTAACTCTGTTAATTCCTGTCTGTGACCGGCTTTACGACGATAATTTTTTCTACGCTTTTTCTTAAAGACAATAATTTTATTATCTTTAAATTGGTTAGTAATTTCAGCGGTAACGCAAGCCCCTTTTACTAGTGGTGTTCCGATAAAAGATGGTTTTGAATTTTCGCCTAACATCAAAACCTGATCAAGCTGAATTTTTGAACCTAGCTCACCTTCAATTTTTTCCACCTTAATGACACTATTTGCGCCAACTTTGTATTGTTTTCCACCTGCTTTTATGACTGCGAACATGAAAAATATCTCTTTAAAAAATTATAAATACTTACGGTATCATATTATTATATTAGGAATTAGTCAACAGAAACTATTAAACGAAATGTAAATATAAAACGCATTAATGAGTCCAACCGATTAGTATAAATATAATAGTATACTGAATTACAGCAGCAAATATAGCAGCGACTATATCATCCAGTATAATGCCGGTAGCACCTTTGATGTTACGGTCAAGCCAATTAATGGGCCACGGCTTTATTATATCAAAAATGCGAAATAAGCAAAATGGTAAAATAAACAATACTACTATATTAACTGTTAACGGGTTTAAATATTTTACTAAATTTGATTCGCCGACAAATATTACTGAAAAAAAACAAAGAATTAAAGTCAATATTTGTCCGATTACTTCATCTATTACGACTTCTTTTGGGTCTTCTTGCTTGTTATATTCTATATATATTTTAGTAAAATAATATCCTGGTATTAATAACATCACCCATGCACCGAAAGTCATTATAAATAAAGTGACAAGCTGTGCTTCGCCAAGAGTAAATGTAGGAAATGAAAAAATGATTTTACTGGTAATGGTAAAATACATAAAGATATAATATAGCGGAAAAGCTGCTAATGAACCAAAAGTACCGGGGCAGTATCTAATTTTTCCTATATAAAAAAAAGTTGCAAAAAACTCCGCAATTTGTTTTTTAGTAAACATTTCCCCTCATGTCTTTATATATTAAATATATTAAATTCATATTTAAGTAATTATAATTTATACTAGATCAATACTATAAAATATTATACAATAATTTTTTATCACTTTAATAAGAAATTAATATAATGGGAATGAGTTTTAGTCATCTTTTAATAATTTTATTGATTATTTTTGTATTGTTCGGTGCAGGTAAATTACCTCAGGTTATGGCAGATTTAGCTAAAGGTCTCAAGGCTTTTAAAGAAGGTATGAAGGATAAAGACAAAGATGATTTGGAAGATAAGTAACATTTTACACACATACGATATTATTCTTGGAATATATTGTTGCGTTAGGTAAGTTAAAACGCACTCTATGTCATTCCCGTGAAAACGGGAATCCAGAAAAAATACTTAAAATAAACAAAATTACATAAAATTTATATTTAATTTGTTAAATACTTTTCCTGATTCCTGCCTTCGCGGGAATGACATAGAGAACTCGTTCCACACAACAATATATTCTCGCAATGGCGAGATAAATTTGAGCTGTATAACAGCGCCTAAGTTGTGCTAGAGTAACATCATTAAAAAAACCAAATGAGATACTTAATTGTTACAACTACTACAGCTGTTACTACCTTTATTTTTCTCGGCTGAATCCTCAAGTTTCTTACCGCCTGCCTGCATATCTTTTCCGACACCTTGCATTGTATTGCAAGCATTAGTTAAAAAAGCTACAGTAATTAATGTAAAAGTAATAAGTATTGAACGCATATTATTAGCCTCTTTAAATTTAAGTTTTGAAAAAGAATTTTATTAATCAAATAAAAATTTGTCAATTTAAATTTTATATTTACAAGCGCTATATTAATTGTATGTTTGACCCATTTCACAAGGAGGAGAATTACTAGTCCTAAATGTTACTGAGTTGATCTATACTACAAGCGCTGGTAAAAAAGCTGTTAATATCACTGCTAAAATTTTAACCATCAAGCGCATAATTTATAAATTAATTAGAAACTTCTTTAGTAGCGTAATTTAAAACTAGTATACCAAATAAAGCTGATAACAAAGAGGCTATTATTACAGCTATTCTCATAGCATTGGAAGGGCAGCCTGATTCAAAAGTCATACTACCGATAAATAAACTCAAAGTAAAACCGATGCCGCCAAGAATTGCTATAGCATAAAATTTTAACCACGACGTATTTTGTGGTAAGACACAAAATTTTAACCGAACAAATGGGTATGAAAATAACATAATACCTAATTGTTTACCGATAAATAATCCGAATATTACTCCAAAAGTTACGCTAGAACATACGCTTTTAAACGAAAAATATTTTAAAACAATACCGGAATTCATAAATACAAATAGAGGTAAAATAAAATAATTTACGAAAGGACGTATTAATTCTTCTAATTTTTTAAAAGAAATATTAATACCGCCCTCTGTATTAACGGGGATGAAAAGAGCAATAATAGCACCGCATAATGTACCGTGAACACCTGCCTCAACCATGCTAATCCATAACAATAACCCTATTGCCATATAATAAAAGGTTTTTTGTACCTGATAATAGTTAAGTAACGATAAAATAATTATAATCCCCAAAGAAGCACCCAGTGCTGCTACCGAGATCGTTTTAGTATAGAATAAAGCAAGTATAATTAAGGCAAAAGCATCGTCAATTAATGAAAATCCAATAATAAAAGCTCTAAGCTCTAAAGAGGTATAGCGATTGAAAAAAGATAAAATACCCAGTACAAAAGCGGTGTCAGTTGCTATTGGAATAGCCCAACCTTTTAACGTCGGTTGATTATAATTAAAGTATACGTAAATTAATGCCGGTGCTACTACTCCCCCTAGAGCTGCCGCACTTGGTAATATTAATTTCTTTTTATTTTTATATTCTCCTTCTACTAAGTGAAATTTCATCTCTAAGCCAATTAATAAAAAGAAAAACGTCATGAAACCGTCATTAATCAATTCTATAAAAGTAGTTTGTAGGCTTAAACTTCCTATCGATAAGAATATATCGCTATAGATGAAGGCAATATAATATTCATTCAGAAAACTGTTGTTGCTAATGACTAGCGCCAAAGCGAATGTTATAATAAGTAATATACCGGAAAAAGTGCCGGCTTGTATTAGTTCTTTTAATTTATTATTTATAGACATAATTTATTATGGGTGATCTTTGTTGGATTAGATAATATTTTAAGTTTATCAAGAAAGTCAAAGCTACTATGCTTTTATAATAATATTTTATATAATAGTGAGATAATTTTAATTATTATTTTCAAAGTTATATAAAAGGTTTCAGATAGGGTAATCGCTTTATATTACGGTTTATTCATTATTAGCAATGCAAATTTAGGATAAGAGATAATATTAATGCACATCAGCTATTTTAAAAAATTAATTAGTTTTGAGTCGGTAACGCCGAATAGCGCGGGTGCTATTGAGTATATTGAAAAGTTACTGCAAGAAAGTGGTTTCCAAACCGAAATAAAAATATTTGGCGATTCTGAAAGCGAGCAAGTTACTAATTTGTATGCTGTTTATGGCACTAATAAACCAAATATTTGTTTTGTCGGTCATGTGGACGTCGTGCCTGCCGGTGATGCTGCACTTTGGCATGCCTCACCTTTCCTAGCACATATAATTGACGATAAAATATATGGCAGGGGTGCGGTTGATATGAAAGGCTCTATCGCCTGTTTTTTAGCGGCAAGTTTGGATTTTATAAAGAGTAATCCAAAACTTAACGGCTCGATTAGTTTTTTAATTACCAGCGATGAAGAGGGCGAAGCAAAATACGGCACTAAAGAAATGTTAAAGCATATCTATAGTCAAGGTCATAAAATTGATTTTGCCATTGTTGGTGAGCCGACAAATGAAGAAGAAATAGGTGATACGATAAAAATAGGTAGACGTGGCAGCGTTAATTTTAACTTAAATATCCAAGGTAAAGAAGGGCATGTTGCTTATCCTCATAAAGCTAATAATCCTTTGCCTTGCTTAATAAAAATATTGAACGAGTTAACAAATATAAAGCTTGATGAAGGAACAGAATTTTTCCAAAGTTCAAATCTTGAAATGACGAATATCAATGTCGGCAATAATACTTCAAACGTAATTCCGGCAAGTACGGAAGCACATTTCAATATACGTTTTAATAATTTACATAGTGCAAAAATTTTAGCACAATTAGTGGAAGAAATTATTAAACGATACTGCGAAAAATATAAAGTGGATTATAAGCTAGAATATAGTAGTTCTTCTGATAGCTTTATTCAAAATCCTAATAATGCAATAAAAGAATTTGCTGATATAGTAGAGAGAACATTAAAAATAAAGCCCGAATTTTCTACAAGCGGTGGTACGTCAGATGCAAGATTCGTTAAAGATTACTGCTCGGTTGTTGAATTTGGTTTATTGTCGGAAATGGCGCATAAAATTAATGAATGTACAAAAATTACTGATTTACAAAAATTATATGATGTGTATTATAATTCTTTGAGAAAATTCTTAGCTTAAGAAGTTTTGCGGATGTGATGGAACTGGTAGACATGCAAGATTTAGGTTCTTGTGCCGCAAGGCGTGGGGGTTCAAGTCCCTTCATCCGTACCATAATATTTATAATTATTAGTTGACGAGATTATTAGAATGCAAGTTACCGTACTGAAAAACGAAGGATTAGATTTTCATGCAAAAATTTCAATTCCTTCAGATGAAATTAACAATGAGATTCAGAAAGAATTGCTAAGTTTAACGACAAAGGTTAAATTGGCAGGTTTTCGTGCCGGTAAAATACCTATTGCAATCGTCAAACAAAAATACGGAAAATCAGTCAGGCAAGATGTAATTGAGCATAAGATCAATCATAATGTTAATCATGTTATTGAAGATAAAAAGTTAAATATTATCGGTAAACCAAAGATCGAAAATTTGCAAAATGAAAATGACAAAGATTTAGAGTTTACTTTAAAATTAGAATTGTTGCCTGAAATTACAGTTCCTGATTTTACAAAAATTTCTATTGATAGACCAAAGTTAATAGTGAAGGAAGATGACGTTACCGAACAAATTAATAAGCTTGCCGAATTAACAAAAAGCTATAGTAAAGAAAGTACTGCAAAGATTAAAAAAGGCGATCAAGTTACTATTGATGCAGTCGGATATATGAACGATGAAATTTTTGAGGGTAGTAAACTTACTGATCATAAATTAGTAATCGGTAGTAATAGTCTTATTCCAGGTTTTGAAAAACAATTAATCGGCGCAAAAATCGGAAGTGAAGTAGAAGTAAACGTAACTTTCCCAAGCGACTACCATGCTAAAGATATCGCCGGTAAACCTGCTCGTTTCGTAGTAGTGATAAAAGCTGTACATATTGCAGAGCCTACAATTGTTAATGATGAATTTGCCAAAAAATTTCATGCTAATAGCTTGGAAGAACTGCGTGGGCATTTTACAAAAAAGATAGAAAGTGAGGCAGAAGAAGCAATTAATACTATAATGAAAATGAATTTATTTGATAAGTTAGAAAAATTGTTAAATTTTAATGTACCAGAATCTTTACTTGAGCAAGAAAAAAATATTTTAAAATCTGAAACCGATCAAAGTGGAGCTAATAACAACGGCGAGGATGAAGCATTATTCAAAGATAAATCGCCGAAAGAAGTAAACGAATATTATAATAAATTAGCTCTGCGTCGTGTGAGAATTGGCTTGATGCTAGCTGAGTACGTGAAAATTAAAGATTTAAAAATAGAGCCGGATGATCTTAAAGCCGTAATTATGTCTCAAGCACGTAACTTTCCAGGACAGGAAAATATGATATTTGATTTTTACAAAAACAACCCCAAGGCAGTTGAACAGTTAAAAGGGCCAGCGTTAGAAGAAAAAGCCGTTCGACACATTTTTGAAAAAGAAGTAAAGCTTGTTGAAAAAAATTATACTAGAAACGAATTAGAAAAATTTTTAGAAGCGGAAGAACAACGCACAATCAACATATAGTTTGAGCGTTAACCAACGCACTGCTAAGGTGTTGCGTGGCTTCAATTTTCCTCGTCATTGCGAGGAGGCATTATAATGCCAACGTGGCAATCTTATGAAGTTAGCTAGATTGCTTCGCTTCGCTCGCAATAACGGCAAGAGTCTTAGATTGCCATGTTGTTGCTATCGCAACTCCTTGCAATGATGTGGTTTTTCTAAATACCGTAGGAGGGGCCTCGGTGTGACAACGAACGCTTTACAAAAACCGATCATATAACAATGCTCCTTACGTTGCTAAAGCTGTATGATTCAAAACTACATATTCTTTAGTAATAATAGGAAAGAAAATTTTAGTGAACGGTAATAACTCTGTCTTTTGATCGCTAAACTCTATTTCTATTATATCACCGGCACCAAAATTAAAAATATTTTTGACTTTTCCGATAGGGTTTAATAATTGATCAAGTACGGGCAAATTTTGTAAATCCGTTATATAAAATTCATCTTCTTCTAAAGGTAGAAATTCCTCTCTTAGGCAAAATAATTTATAACCTTTTAAATTAGCAGCATCTTCTCTATTAGATATTTTGTTAAATTTACAAATTAAATTTCCTTGAGAATTTTGGTTAATTAATTTAATATTAGTATCTTTCCCTGATTCATTTGTTAATTGCATAGCGGTAATTTTTACCTTTGGATTGGTAAAAGATTTTATAATAACATTTCCCTGGATACCATGAGGCGACGTTATTACACCAACTAAAATTAAATTTTGTGAGGAGGTCATTAATTTGCCTTTGAATTTTAACAATTATAGATAATAATAGTTATACACTCTGCAAATTTCAAGAATTGCTTTTTCATTTTGATCTTAAAATTCGCGTACGCGCCATTAAGTATAAGCTGCGTGCAATTCACCCTTCAAAATAAAATCTAATTCTTAAAATACTTAAAGTACATAAAAGTTTTTTATACTTATTATAAATTAAATGACATGATAAAAAAAATAATTGCTATTATTACAATTAGCCTTTCGTTATTAATATTTATAATATTTAGCGCTTCATTTCTTATTAATTCTAATTCTATAGGCAAAAATTTTATTGCTAATTTCGGTATTACTGCTACGAATATTGGAAAAATAACGATAATTAAATTTCCTTTTCCTTATTTGGTTATTGAATCAATAAAAGAAGAAGAAAAAATAGAATTAGAAAAAATAGAAGTTCATTTTTCGCTTTGGTCGTTTTTACGCTTTAAACCAAAAATTAGCCATCTTAATGTGTTAGATGCTAAAATCTATTCACAAAATAATAAATTAAGTATTTATGATCACGAGCAATTAATAAATAATTTTCTAAAATCTAATTTAAAAGATATAGATATTAATATTACTAATTTAAATATTATTAATAAGCAAGATTATTCTATACTGAATTTTACTAATTGCTCATTATACAAAAAAAATAGCTTATCTTCTAATACTGTATTTAAAGCATATAATAATAATATAGGAGATATTTCAGGTTCTATTAAACAAAATAACGAGTTTATAGATTTCAACCTTAATGTTGATAATAACAATTATATTTTTAAATTAGTACAAGTTTATAAAAATCTTAACTTAGAAATTAAGCTGGAAAGCGGCACTGGCGAATATGAAATAAAGAATATATCTTCTTTGCTGTATAATATTTTGCCGGATTTAAATTATGTATTGAACAAGTTTAAACAGAACGCTCCTATAAACGTTAAATTTAATATTTATGCCTTGGAAGATATATTGCAGCTAAAAGATATCACGATAAATGCACCTTTTATTTCAGGTGGCGGAATGATGAATATTAGTAAAAACAATAAAGTTGCGAGTCTTATTACCCTACATTTTCCTAAAATAGATATAAATTCTCTTCTTAACTCGAATATACCTGATCAATTTAGTAATCCTTATTTTAATTCACGCTTTGATTTTGCTGATAAATTATTAAAAATCGATATTAATATTGATGAAATAATTTTAAGTAATAACGAAGCATTGAATAAAATACTATTTTCTTCTAACTTGATAGGAGGAGTTTTAAAAGTAGAAGAGTTTGCCGGTACGATTAAATCAGGAGGGCAATTTAAGCTTACGGGTGACGTAACACAGAATACAATAAGAAGCATGTTTGATGGCAAAATTTATTTAGCTCATAACAACTTAAATATTTTATTAGATACTTTAGGGTTTAGCGGTGCAACAATAAAAGAAAATGTACCGTTTACAGTATCGTCCGATTTAAAATTAACTTTAATAGATTTATATTTAAGAAATTTTTTATTGAAAACCGATGACCTTGATATAATAGGTGATATATCTACTAAATTTATCGCTTCTATTCCTCATGTAAATGCTGCTTTAAATTTTTCTCTGCTTGATTTAAGTAAACAAAACTATCCTATAATTTCGCCAATTTTTGCGTTTATTGAAAACTTAACTCAAGGCATGAAAAATCTAGATTATCTAAATAAATTTATTCCAATAAGGACTTTAAATTGTTTAGCTAATTTGGATTTTACTATAGATAACATAATTTTTGCCGACAATTCATTTGAGAAAGTAAATTTATTAGCAAATATATCACCTGCTAACCTTAAAATTAATAATTTAGATATTCGTACAGGCAATAATTATATATCGACTAGTTGGAATTTAGAGGCAGCAAGCTTACAACCTGTATTAACTGTAGGAATAAAAGACGGGGTTTTTGAAACTAATTTTTTACATCCCGCTTCCTTATTGGCTTTAAGAAATAAGCTGTTTAACGATTATAGTTTAGATAAAATTTCATTAAATATTTCCGGAAAATTGGCTAAATTATCTCAAAATGATTTAACGCTAGAAAATTTAATATTTTCTTTAGCAAATGATAAAAATTTGTTCAAAATAAATAATATAGAAGCAAATATGCTGAACGGTAAATTTCAAGGAACAGGAAATATTTTGCTAGATCCTAATTCTATTAATTTTGTTTATGCACTCAATACGATTGACTTAACAGGATTATCGGCTCTTTTGCCTAAAATATTTCCACCTTTAAGCGGTAAGGGTAGTATAAACGGTAATTTTTCAACTAACGGTAATGATTTACAAAATCAATTATATAACCTTACTACTCAATCACAATTTGCCATAAATAATATTACAGTTAACAATTTTTCTATCGACTCTTTTATAGAAAAAATTAATTCACAAAATTATAACTCCCAAAATCTTGATAATGATTTAAAAACCGTGTCACAAGGATCAAATATAATTAATGCTGTACAGGGAAATATTGAATTACAAAAAGGTATTGTTCTTTTAAAGAATGTAGCTTTCACTACCCAATATAGTTCCGGTGCTGCATCTATGGCTGTAAATATATATAATTTTAATATGGATTTATCATCCATTTTATCTTTTTATATTCCAAATATTACGCCTAATGCAAATGATCCGAATAATAAAAATATCCAGACAAATCTTGGTATGAAAATTCAAGGCAGTATTTTTAATCCGAAGCAAATTATCGATAGTAGTGAGTTAAAAAAATTATTCCTAATACCGGAAGCGTCAATAAAAAATTCTGTTACTAAACAATGAATTAAAAATAGGTACTAATATGATTAAAACAAAATCTATAGAAGAAAATATAAGTTTTGAAACAGCACTTGCTGAATTAGAAGAAATAGTAAAAAATATAGATAACGGTCAAGAAACTTTAGAATCGGCAGTTAATAATTTTGAAAGGGGGGTTTTATTGAAAAACTATTGTGAGAAAAAGTTACAGGAAGCACGTTTGAAAATCGAAAAAATTACCAAATTCGCAGATTCTACTATAGCTTTGGAAGAAATAGAGCTGTAGAACAAGGAACTTTGTTGCGTGACTACTAAAACCGTCATTGCGAGCATTTGCTCGGAACGCGGCAATCTAGAAAATAGTCATCCTGAATTTATTTCAGGATCTTTTTGCAAGAGATGCTGAACCAAGTTCAGCATGACGAAGACTGGATCGCCACGTCGGGACTACGTTCCTCCTCGCAATGAAGACGTTTTTGCTAAGTCTGCAGCAACGCATAAAAAAATGAGCAATATATGATGTTAGATAACATAATTGATTTTCTCTATAGCATTCATAATATTACTTTATTTCTGATAATAAATATTATTTTGATGAGTTTCTGTATAATTTGCTTTTCTTTTATAAAATATATTATTCCCAATCATTTTCAAAAAGAAGAGCTCGGTAGTTTAGGTGGGTTTTTATCTGGCGTAGTAGGTAGTATGTATGCGGTATCCACAGGCTTTGTTTTAATTTATTTGCTCGGTAATTTTAATAAAGCTCAGGATATGGTGGCGTCTGAGGCAATAATATTGATGAGGCTTGCGGATATTGTAAACTGGCTTCCGCCTTCGGTTGAGTCAGATATAATAAAAGCAGATATTTTTATTGCTCTTGAGGAGTATACCGACAGTATTATTAAAGATGAATGGGATATAATGAAAAATGGTGATAGAGTAAGTAATGAAGCACTTTATTATTTAAAACATATTCTTAAGCGTATGAATTTTTATAAAGCAAATGACCCAACACAATTATTCATCAAACAAAAAATATTTAATGATATTCAAGAACTTCATACAGTGCGGTATAATAGAATTAAAATGTCATATTTTTCTTTAAATGTTCAATATTGGGTTATTATATTTATAATGACAGCAATTAATTTAATGTTTGTTTGTATGCTAGGTACTAAACTCTATCTCCATAAAATTTCAGTAATGTTAGTTTGCATAACCTCAGCTTCAATGATATTCTTATTATTTATCTTAGATAAACCTTTTAGAGGAGAATTTGCAGTTAATCAAATCGATTTACAAAACGCCGTTTCTTATATAAAGCAATTAAATAGGTATTAATATGACAGTTAAGGTAGTTATTATATATTATAGCGGATACGGACATACCGCTAAAGTGGCGGAAGCAGTACATAAAGGAGTAAGCGAAACAGACGCTAGCAGTTCTTTAATACAAATTAGTAAAAATAATTTAAATAATATTGATTGGGATTCGCTAGATGCAGCGGATGCAATTATTTTCGGCGCACCGACTTATATGGGCAGTATAGCAGGACCATTTAAAGTATTTATGGATGCTACATCCATTAAATGGGGCGAGCAAAAATGGAAAGATAAAATAGCTGCCGGTTTTACTAATTCTGCTTCTTATTCTGGAGATAAGCTTTGCAGTATTCAACAGCTATTTCATTTAGCTATGCAACATGGAATGATTTGGGTAGGACAGGGAGAAAATGCTCCGCAATTTGCCGATCACGAAATGCCGAATCACGATATCACTAATCGTTTAGGTAGTTGGTCTGGTCTTATGACACAAGCTAATCATAAATCATCTCCTGATATGGCGCCTCCGTCAGGTGATCTAACAACTGCTATTTTATTTGGCAAGAGGGTTGTAAATATCACAAAAAAGCTGCACGGGATTTAATATAACGGTTTTGTTGTAGAACTTAAATTTGCGAATTTATTCTTTGCGCTCTTATGTCATTCCCGTGAAAACGGGAATCCAGACTTTTCTTTGTCATGCTGAACAAGTTTGCCGCATTTTTTTGTAATCTGGATTCCCGTTTTCACGGGAATGACATACTATGCTTCTTTCTCAGGTCATGTAAACACACTTAATACCCCTTAAAGTGATAATTTTGATATTTCTCGATCATTCTAGTAACTGATTTTTCTAAAGGAAATTCGATAGGAGAATAAGAAATAAATGCAAGCCACTTTAATTCATTCGCCTCGTCATTCTTTATAAAATTATCATTACCAATTGTTTTTAGTAAAAATCTTATATCATAATGGTAATGTGCCGATTCCTTATGATTTTCAGGGATGAAGTGAATATCTATATCATAAATTTTTGTACTTATCGGTTCAATTTCCTCAATACCTGATTCCTCTTTAGCCTCTTTAATAGCAATTGCTAATACATCGCCATTGCCGTCACAATGGCCTCCAGGTTGTAACCATTTATTTAACTTATTGTGATGCATTAGTAGAAATTTTGTTTTGTCTGCATTAAGCAAAAAAGCTGAGGCGGTAAAATGACCTATTGTTAATTCTCTACTAAATGGATTTTCGTAATTATTTAAAAACTCTAGCATTTTTATTCTGCTTTCTGTTTCTTCGGGGTAATCGCTATTATAGTTTAATAGTTTGCTATGTAATTCCATAGTATTTACAATTGTTGATGATGTTGTTGTGTGGATACCAAAGCCATCATGACGAAACACGAAGGCGTTGTTACATGGCCCGGCTTTTTCATTGTCATCTCGCGACTTAAGAAAAAATAGACAAATAATGTACATTATAAGTTGTATTTCTGGATATCCTAAACGTTCTCGGTGTCATTCCCTCGAAAGAGGGAATCTACTTAATAACATATAGTAAGTTAGATGCCAGCTTTCGCTGGTATAACACCAAATTTGCTCCATGCAACAATGCCTAGTAGGAATGACATAACACCCGCCTCTCAAGCAGTAAGATTTAAAAGAATTTCGTCATTAAGTTCCTTGGCAGCAGATAATTCTATATCAAGCGCAGAGAATATTTTAACTAAAGCGCAGGATAAGTCATTAATCATTTTATCAGTATGTGCAGGTGTCGGGATAATCCTTAAACGTTCTGTACCTCTTGGTACAGTTGGAAAATTAATGTGTTGAACGTAAATACCATATTCAGTAAGTAGCATATCGGAAGCTTTACTAGCTTTGATCGAATTACCGATAATTATCGGAATAATATGGCTATCATTTTTTAAATACGGAATATTGAAACGATCAAAAGAATTTTTAAGCTTAGCAACGACTTGCTGATGTTTACTACGTTCTTCACTTGATTCTTTAAGATGTTTAATACTAGTTGTGGCAGCGGCAGAAATAACCGGTGGTAATGAGGTGGTAAAAATAAAACCCGAGGCCGTAAGCCTTATAGCATCGACTAACTGGTGGTTTGCTGTAATATATCCTCCGATAGTGCCGTAAGCTTTACCAAGCGTACCTTGAATAATATCAATTTCATGACTGCAATCAAGAAGCTCCGCAATACCGCCACCACGCTTGCCGTATAACCCGACAGTGTGAACTTCGTCAATAAAAGTTAAAGCATTATATTTTTTAGCCAAACGAATTATCTCTTTAATAGGTGAAAAAAGACCGTCCATAGAATATGCCGATTCAAAAACGATGATTTTCGGCCGGTTAATATCAACAGTTTGTAATAATTCTTCAAGATGCAGAGTATCTAAATGCCGATATATGTATTTCTCGGCTTTAGAGTTTGAAATACCGGTAATAATCGATGCATGATTTAATTCATCCGAAAAAAACACTAAATTAGGTATAATTTTAGCAAGGCTAGTAAGCGTTGTATCATTTGCTACATAACCGGAAGTAAAGACTAATGCCGATTCCTTATTATGTAAATCAGCGAGTTCTTGTTCTAATTCAACAATAGAGCTATTATTGCCGCCGATATTTCGTGTACCCCCCGAACCGACCCCGTATTTTAATAAAGCGTCTACAGAAGCTGCAATAACGCTTTTGTGTTTGCTCATACCTAAATAGTCATTAATGCACCACATTACTATCTCTTTATCGCCGCATCGAGCGAGGGGAAAATTATCTGCTTGCCGCTTTAGCTGCTTAAATTCTCTGTATCTTCCCTCGTTTTTAATTTTGTCGATATGACTGCTAAATATAGTATCGTAAACCATTAAGACTATTTTATTTAAATTTGAATTTTGATGATTTTACCCTAAAATTAAATAAGTTTAAAGTTATAATTAATTTTATATTAGATAACCTTAAAATATAGCTTGTTTTATTAAACTAGTCAGACTAGTATTATAATATATTTTAACGTTATTTTATAGCTTTATATGAAACAGTGGCAAATGCAAGAAGCAAAAGCAAAACTAAGCGAAGTAATACAAAAAGCAGTTAATGAAGGGCCTCAAGGAATTAGCGTTAGAGGAAAAACAACAGCAATTATATTATCAACAAAGCAATATATTGCTTTAACTTCTCCTAAATCTTCTCTTGTGGAATTTTTAAAAAACTCTCCATTATTTGGAGAAGAATTTGTTTTTGAAAGAGATAAAAGTCCTTGTCGAAAAATCGAGTTGTGATTATGAGTTATTTAATTGATACAAATGTAATTTGCGAGCTTATTAAGATAAAACGAAATGAGCAGGTAGTAGAATGGTTTAAGTGTGTGCAAGATCGAGATTTATATTTAAGTGTTTTGACTATAGGAGAAATACGTAAAGGAATCAGCAAAACTATAGAAGTAAAAAAGAAAGAAAAAATACGTATGTGGCTAGAGCAAGATTTAACTGCATGGTTTGCTGATCGTATTTTACCTATTGATCCGCAAGTAGCTAATAAGTGGGGAATGTTGCAAGCTTTATCAAGTAAAACTCTACCGGCTATTGATAGCTTAATCGCCGCAACCGCTTTACACTTTGATCTTTTACTAGTAACACGTAACATTAAAGATTTTCATTATGCGGGGCTTAAGGTTATTAATCCTTTTGATTTATAAGTATATTGCTTACATATTATAGGTTCTGTGTACCTAATTAAATTATTGGATTTATATATTGTTTATGTTAATATGGCTTATAAATTAAATAAATTATACGGTATTGATATGAATTTAAAAACTATCCTTTTATTACTTACAACTTTTACTTCTTCTCTAAGTTATGCCGATACCAACACATCGGTCACGCCGACAGCTACTCCTAACGATCAATCTAATAGCGAGGCTTCTACTATTCCAGCAAGTACGGAACTTAGCTTTGTTAATGTATGGGCAAGGCCAGCAAGCAGTACTACAGGTAAAGTTGGTAATTCTGCTATGTATTTAGTAATTCAAAACGATACGGATGCTAGTTATAATTTAATAAACGCCTCATCGGATATTGCTAATAAAGTAGAAATCCATCAAACTTTTACTGATGAGAAAGGTGTTAGCAAAATGGTGAAAGTAGACAAGCTTTTAATACCTGCTAAAACCAGCGTAGAGCTTAAGCCAGGCGGAGCGCATATAATGCTTAATAATTTGAAACAATCTTTAAAAATAGGAGATGAATTTAAAGTATCATTATTTTTTGATAACGCTCCTGCAACAACAATTAAAGTAAAAGTCTCAGATAGCGCACCAACGCAGTAAAAATATTGTTTGAACATCAGAAGCGTCATTATGAAAAAGTGGTTGCATGGCTCGATTTGTTACCGTCATTGCGAGAAGAAACTTTAGTTTCGACGTGGCAATCTCTCAGATTTCAAGAGATTGCCACGTCGCTACGCTCCTCGCAATGACGTTTAGAGTACTCCATGCAACAACACCCGTATCTCCTAGGCTCTGTACACCTAATTAAAATAAATCTAATTTTGGTTCTTTTTTGTTGCAAATTATAAGATTTTTTTGAAATAAGAATAACTATTCCAGCAAAAATCTTATTAATTTTCACTAAAAATTAACTCAAAATTATAATAATTCAATTAGGTGTACAGAGCCTAGC
>NZ_JAPNPB010000005.1:0-90043 GCF_049278075.1 Rickettsia endosymbiont of Halotydeus destructor | reverse complement strand
TCAAAATTATAATAATTCAATTAGGTGCACAGAACCTAGTAAAACATATAAAAAATTTATTTTTTATATGTTTATTTTATCAAATGTATAATTTTTGTACCAACTTTAAGATTATTTTTTTGGATTCCCGTTTTCACGGGAATGACATCGGGCATGCTTTAAGCTATCCGCTCAACAACATTGTTAGATTCACTTCAATCTTATACTATTTTTTATAGGCGAAGCAATGAAACTAATTAAAGTAATTTGATCTTCAAAAATATTTCCATTACTTTTTTCGAGTAAAGAAAGCATTTGTTTAGAAACTCCGTAATGAGATCTTTGAATTAGCGCATTTGACTCGCCGATATTTTGTATTTCTCTCATTAAATCTAACGAAGTATCAAATTCTAATTTAATATTTTCATAATCAATAATTATCTCTAGAAAACCTGCTCCAGTAAGCAGAGGCAGCATATGATCAAAATGAATAAAAGGAGAAATATGAGGAGAGTGAGTATGACCCACACTTATTTCTGCTTCAATTAAGCAATTACGTAAATTTTTTAAACTACCTCCGCCGACAAAATTACCGATAAAAATACCATCGGGTTTTAAGAATTTTTTAATATTAAATAAAAATTTTTGTATATCATTTATCCAGTGCAATCCCAACGAATAAGTTATCAAATCAAATGAAGCTTCCGCTAATTCTAATTGTTCTTCGTCGATTAATAATTTATGATCATGCTTAAAGGAATTCAACAACGAATCCGACATATCGGCGGCAACAATTTTAGCATCAGGGTAATCTGTTTTAAGTAATTTAGTCAAATACCCGGCTCGGCAACCGATATCTAAAATATTTTCAAAGCTTTTATCAATTATTTTTAACCGTTCAATTATATCTTCTGCCGAGTGCTTAATAAACAAACTCTTATCGATTGCTTTATGCGCATTATCACGCTTAACTCGTAATTTATCTCTATCGAATATGTTAGTAACCTATTATCTCAAATATCTAAGGAGCGTGGTAAGAGCTAGATTGCCACGTCGTTGCCTATTGCAACTCCTCGCGATGACGGCTTTGTTGTTATTTTTCGAGCCATATGAGCAACGCTTATTTTTTCCGAGAGTGTAGCTTATCATATATTTTGCGTTCTTGCTCTTTCATTTCATTTAAAAACTCTTCTTGTCTTTTAAATTGAATATTTGGCGAAGTAGTTTTATATTTAGCTGCATAATTATCCTCACAAAATTTTAAAAAATTTGATATTACTAAATCTACAGTACTAACAGGCTTTTCTACAAAAAAAGTAGAGAAGTTAGCTGGATTACTTTGAGTTAAATAATATTTTTCATGAATTTTCTTTTCTTTTTCTATTTGTTTTGAGGAAAAAGATAATTTTTCTTTAGAATGAGAGTTAAACATATCGACGTCCTCACTCCATGGTAATATTATTACCGCTTGCTTATCTGAGCTTTGTGATATCTGCTGCTTATTTTCGTTAATATTAGCGTTTGCACTAACCGCATAGAGTAATAAAAAATATATTATCAATAATCTAGTAGCCATAACATTCTTAAGAGTTAGAATTTGTTTTTACCGGTATGGGCACCATAATACTACTTCTATATCGTTTATTACTATTAAAAAGTGATTTTTTTTGGACTCTACTATTATTGGTAAGATTACTGAAGCTTTCCACAGCAGCAGCATTTTCTAAAGTATTATCACCGTAATTACTTAAAGAAGCTTTATATAATGCCATATTACTAGCAATTTTGGCGACATCTTGCTTATATTTATTACCAAGGGAGTGAGTAGCCGAATGATAATGAGCGATAGCTTTATGCCAACTTCCTAATCGATCATATTTTGATCGCAGGAATTCTGCACCGTATTTAATATTTTTACTAGGGTCAAATGCTTGATTAAGTGAATCAAATGCTTCTAGATGGTGTTTAAGATTAATTTGCATACAGCCGACGTCAATATTTTCTTTACCTTTGATAATTTGTTTTTTTACAAATATCACTGCTTCTTTTTTACTATTAAAATAATATCCTTTTCCCTCAACATTAACTGCCCAGGGCCACACTACACTAATTTTATGTTTTTTATGTTTTTTACCGGATTCTTTCAGCGCTATTGAATGTAAGGTATTAGTAGGAATATTTAATTTTTTTTCATAATAGGGGAAAAGCTTTGAACATTTATTAGATTCGGCAATTTCTGTGTCTGCGATAGCATAAGAATGAGGGTGGTAAGCCAGCAATAAAGAAATAATCAGGCGTAGTAACATTCTCCTAATATCTTTATATATTTTCATTAATAAGTTATTATATTCTAGCCTACCTTATAAATCAAGAAAAGTTAGATATGTTTAATTAAATCAATTATAATCATTACTTTATGTTATTTTTATTTTTCCAATTTTAAGATTAATATAAACATCTGAATTATTTTTAGAAACTTAAGATATATTATATAAACCTTTAGAGGTATTTTATATTTAACAGAGGTATTTATATATTTGTGCTAGCTTTTTTTAATAAATTTAAAGCCGATCATTTTGTGGTTCACCTTCTTTATTTTCAGTATTCCATCCTTTAATAAAACTACAATAGTTTATTGCTTCTTTTTTAATTTTCTTAGGATTTAATATTGCAAGTATAGCTTTCCACTGCCAATCAGCCTGCTCTTGTTTACCTGCTTTCTCATCTTCATAAGCATTTTCAGCAATTTTTGTAAGTACGGCATATTGGCCTACAGTATTAAAAATTGAGTATGGCCATTCTAGAGAGGATTGGTATTCTAACTTTGAAATTATACTAGATATATCTGCTTTTCTAGCAAATTGTATTAATTTTGTATTAAATTCTTCCGAGCTTTTACAGTGTATTTCCCATTTTTCATTTTTATTAGCAATATTATTTACTAAAATACTTAATTGTTCATTTGTTTGGTTTAATTCTTTTTGTTTAATAACTATTGTCATAAAATAATTCCTGGTTTGTTAAATTTTATAAACTACTTATAACAAAGTGTTTAATTTTTGGCAAGAAAAAACCACATTTCATGGTTTTTTCTTAAAAAAATTGATTATTGACTGATTTGTTAAAAATGTTTATTATACTCGATAAATATAATAATATGTATCAGGTATAATTATGAAAGTTGTAAGTTCATTAAAATCTTTGAAAAAAAGAGACAAGGATTGTCAGATAGTTAAAAGAAGAGGAAAAATCTTTGTAATAAATAAGAAAAACAAAAGATTTAAAGCAAAACAAGGTTAATTATATTACTCATCTTTTAAGAATTATATAATAATAATAGCGAAATGGCCGGGCATTCAAAGTTTAAAAATATTCAACATCGCAAAGGTGCTCAAGATAAAAAAAGAGCCAAGGTTTTTACTAAGTTAATTCGTGAGATAGTGACTGCCATTAAAGCAGGTTCAGTCGATCCGAACAATAATCCTCGTCTTAGAAGCGCTTTAACTTCGGCGCGTAGTCAGAATTTACCAAAGGAAAGAATAGACAGAGCCGTTAATAGTGCAGCCGATTCATCTAATACCGAAAATTATACCGAAATACGTTACGAAGGTTTTGCTCCAAACGGCATTGCGATAATAGTTGAAGCCTTGACCGATAATAAAAACCGTACCGCTGCCGAAGTGCGTTCAGCCTTCACTAAATACGGCGGCAACCTCGGAGAAACCGGTAGTGTTAGTTATTTATTTAACCACCTCGGAGTTATACAATATCCTTCAAATATTGCATCTATTGAAGAAATATTGGAAATAGCAATCGAAGCCGGAGCAAATGACGTAAATTCTGATGAAGAATTTCACTCTATTTATACCGACGTTGAAAATTTTTCTCACATCCTTGAATATTTAACTAATAAATATGGTGTACCTGAAGAATCATATATCGGATGGATACCGTTAAATACCATAATTATTGATGACACCGAAAGAGCCGAAAAGCTATTAAAATTAATTGAAGTCTTAGAAGAAAGCGACGACGTTCAAAGAGTTTTCGGCAATTATGAATTATCGGATAATGTTTACGAAATTCTTCAAGGCGAATAATGAACAAGGGAATTCAAATAATTATCTTAGCAGCCGGCAACGGTAGTCGAATGAAATCGGATATGCCTAAAGTGATGCATAAAGTTGGAAATACTCCAATGCTTGAAATGGTCCTAAAGAACGCAGCTCAAGTAACTAATGATATTATTCTTGTTTACTCGCAGCAGTTAAAAAAATATTTAGCACCTTATGAGAATATATGTCGATTTATTTTGCAAGAAGAGCCTCTCGGGACAGCTCATGCAGTATATTCTGCTTTAAATTCTATTGATGATGACAAAATAACGACCGTATTATACGGCGATCATCCGTTAATTACGCCCAAGGTTATTAAAGAGCTGATTAATCATTTAGAAGTAACCGATTCAGCCGTTACAACCTTAAGTTTTGAAAGAGACGATCCGGCAGAATGCGGTCGAATAATTACCGATGAGCAGGGAAATTTTTTAAAAATAATTGAATTTAAAAATGCTACCGAGGAAGAAAAAAAAATTACGCATTGTAATTCCGGTGTAATGGCATTTGCCCCCGGTATATTAAAAAAATATTTGCCGGAGTTAAGATTTGAAACAGCTAATAGCAAAAAAGAGTTTTATCTTACGAAAATGGTTAAAATATGCAAAAATTATGCTGAAAAAGTAGATTATTTACTGTCGGAAGATTATAATTTGATTATAGGAGTTAATACCCAGGAAGAATTAAAAGAAGCAAATAATATATTTTTGCATTATAATAAGTAAAAACCTCGTCATTGTAAGTAGACGTTGTTGTGTGAATACCCAAACCGTCATCACGAGCGACTGAAGACATTGTTGCGTGGATCGGAAACGCCAGCAAAATACTGTCATTGCGAAGCCACGAAGTGGCTGCGGCAATCTTATGAAGTTAGCTAGATTGCTTCGCTTCGCTCGCAATGACGGAACAAATTGTTTTAGATTGCCGCGCTCCTTTTAGTCGCTCGCAATGACGAAACTAATATCTTCTAGTAACGACTAGTTTTTTCTTTTGGAGAGGTGGCCGAGTGGTTTAAGGCGCTCGCCTGGAAAGCGTGTTCACGGCAACGTGTCAGGGGTTCGAATCCCCTCCTCTCCGCCAATGAATCTTAGACGTATTAACCTCGCTTACTTTCCTTATAATGTTTAGTATACTTGTCCAGTAAAATCCTAATCATTTTTTGATAAGGAACATGTGCGGTAGCTGCCTGATTTTTAAAAAATTCTACGCTTTCTTTACTTAAAGAAATAGTTATTTTAACAGAATCATCCTTTAATAACAACTCTTTAGGAGGCGGCAAAAAATCTTTTACTATTTTCACTGCACCTATTTCTTCCTCAGTATATCTTATTTTCTTGTTCATAAATCCTCTTACCTTTACGCCAATATCCTGCTCCAAAAATTCTTATATGGTTGTCCTGGAACATAAAACGGACTGTTAAAATACCATCCTCAACCTTACCTAAACAAAAATATCTTTTTTCTATAATACTATGGTCTATATCTTCTAAAATTATCCTATTTATATCTAAAAATGCTTTCTGAGCTTCATAAAAATTTACATTATGCTTTTGGATATTAATTTTATTTTTTTCTTCATCCCATTCAAAAGAAGAATGCATTTTGAACCTATAATCGTTAATTTATAATATTAAATTTTGTTTTAAATGTCCATATATTTATATGGGTAGTAAGCCATATTTAAATTTAGTAGGTTTCAAATTAAAGCATAGTAAGGCTTAAGCGTCGCTCGAATTAAAGCTAGCCTAAACTCGTTAAAGGTTCGCATAACGTACCCCGCGCTCCCCGCCAGCTTTAGAAATCTTTTGCTCCCTTTCTTTTTTTCGAATTTTAACCGCCCTTATAAAATTTATTCTCTATAACTTTTTTAATAATTCCCTTAATCCCCCCTCTTTTAATTAGTATTTCTTAAGTAAACTCTGCGCTCAGTAAAACCACTATTTATTACTAATCTACTAACGAATTTAGCTTATTTTTACCCCTTATTAAATAAGATAACTCAAATAATAATTTTATTACTATAATCTTAAAATCTTAATAATACATTGACAATATCTTAATATTTCTTTATAGTGCGCTTTACATCTCAATACTTTCTTAAAATATTAACTATTTTTGCTTTTCATATTCAAATCTTTGTCAATAGTGCAAATATGGAAAAGTAAATCATCAATTATTTTATTAACTATAAAACATAGATTTGAATATGAAAATAACTTATGAATTTTTTAAGTCTTTACAGTCTTTGCTTAATAAGCCTAATTGGCAAGAACCGTTAATAACAAGATTGGAGCAGATTGTTCTAGAGCTTACTTTAGTACAAAATCGTAACAACGAAAAAGCTCAGGGATTTCTTAAAAAGATAGCAGCCACAAAAAATGAAAAAGCAAAAGATACAATTACTAAACAATATAATGATTTTATACAAATTGGCGCTCCTAAGTCAGAACAAAATTTAAAAAATGAGCAAATTCAATTACAAAAGTGTTTAGAAAATAACAGTTATAAAATTGGTATAGCTCCATTAGATACTATAGAGCATGCTAAATTCTTACTTGCTAATATTCATGTTTTAGATTTACCCGAAGTAAATAAAGACACAGCTGAAGCATTTAAAAATACGCTACGTGAAAATTTCCATAAGCTAGCTGATGAGGAGGTTTTTCGAGCAGCGACGAGTCGCAAGAGTAAATTTGATGATTGCAATGACAATGTATTAAAAAAAATTATAAATAACCAAAAAGTAGAGTTAAAAGACTTTGAGGATGAGATAGAACCAATTGATGAAAATGAAGAGGAGAATAACGCATTTATTCAAATAACACAACATTTGATAAAACAGTTAAATATATTAGATAATGAAGTAGTGAAAGAAGTTGTAACTACTATAAATTTTATAAGTAATTTCTATGAAAGCAATTTTGTAAGTAATACTTTTGCCTTTAACCTTGCACAATATTTTAATAATCCAGAAGATTTACATAATTTTTTAACCACTATTGATTTCTCTACGCCGCAATCAGCAGAAGCCGGTATATTATTGATCCCTATTGAGTCGATTCACTTAAGCGAGCTTACAAAAGAAGAAAGAGATTTATGGCATACAATTAACGGTAAATACGGTAAAGAGGGTATAAAGTTGTTTGCTAAGGCTCTTGATATCAAAAATGCCGGCATACAAATAATTGAGCTATACAATGAAAATAATTCTGACTTAAATCAAACATTTAAAGCTCTAAAAGAAACAGCTAAAAACATAAAATTTGCACAGGAAGATTCATATCCAGAACTTGCTAAATTATGTCACAAATATAATTATTCTGAAGATATTTTTACTAGAATAATTGATAAAATACTACCGAATGTTAAACAGCAAGATGATCATCTCCCTGATATAAAATTTAACATACAAGCAAAGGGAGAAACTTATACTTTTAGTAAATTACCGGCAGGCGACTTAAGAGGATTATTTTTAGGAAAAATGACTCAATGCTGTCAATTTATTGGCGGTGACTCTGAGAAATGCGTGATAGACGGCTTTACTAAAGATACAGCAGGTTTTTACATTCTTACCGATTCTAAAGGCAAAATTATGGCTCAATCTTATGCTTGGCTTGGAGTCAATGAGGAAGGCAGAGAAGTGTTAATGCTTGACTCTTTTGAACATTTACCCGAAGGAAAAAAATTATTTCTTCCATTCTTATCAAAATTAACCGAAGCAATACAAAATGATAACTTAATGGAAATATATTTAGGCAGCGGCGGGAAAACTCCTCGTTTATCAGCCTCTACAGAGAATATTATTACACCGAAGGATGGAAGTTTATTTCAATATTCTGATTCTAAAAGTGCTTATAAAATTGCAGGAAAGCTAGAACTTGGAACACTTGATAATTTTGAAAAAATACCTACCTATAACAATTTTGATGAATTTTTTGAATTTAATCGTACAAAAGCAGCTAATAATTTACAGAATCAGTATAGTGACTTATTTGAAGGATTAAATTACGCAAATCTAGGCAATATTAATTTATATGCAGCAGCACTTAATAAATTGTTATCTCAAAATAAATTAATAGCAAAAGAGATGAATAGTTTTATAAAAAGCTTAGAATCATTTGGAGGAACTAAAATAATTAATATTCTTTGTAATAATGAATTAGTTAATTTTGAAACCAGATTGGACGTTATCTCGCAAATATTTAAAAAATATCCAGGTAATAATGATAAAATTCAATATATGCTTTACGCTTTTCAAAATATTAATAAATCACTTATAGAAGAAATAGGGCTAGATAAATTATTAGAAGCCGGGGAAAAATGCACAAATTTAATTTTTTTACTAACAAATCCAACTAACTCTTTATCATTTAAAAAACAATTTGAAATCATTACTAAAATACCTGATGAATTTCAAAATGATTATAATAAACTCTCTACTATTCTTTTTAAATGTTCTAATATAGGAGAAGAAATTTTAAATCAATTAGATATAGAGAAGGTAATAAATTTTTGCTCTCAAGAAACGAGTCTACCATTAAGTTGGTACAAGACAGGAATTCTCTCTTCAAACCAACAATTAGATAATATAAAAGCTAGTTTATTAAAATATAATTCAAACATTTTAGATAATCCAGACGAAACAAATATTTTAGGAAAAATCTTTAGTGAAGATGAAGGCGGCTATTAGTGAAACAACAAAAGAAATATTCTTTCGCTTAGAAGGGAAATATTTTATCAAAAGGGTTGTGGGTAACCACGGTACTGGTGAAGGAATAGCATATTTTTTAAAAGCTGGAGCTAATAATTTGCTATATAAAGAAGAATTAGAAATTAATTACAATAATATAGCAGGCAAAATATCTGCGGTTAAAGAATATCGATATGCTTTTGGAGATAATAAAATTATCAAATATTTTAATTCCAAAGAAAATAGTAATTTATTTTATCAGTTAAACTTTATCGAGAGCTTACCTTTAAAAGCTCTCGGCACTTATTTGTGTAATCGGGATCGATATGAAGCTACCTATACTTTTCTTAACTCAAATTCTTTTATACTAAATTATCAAATTCTAGGACCGGAAAAGGATTATAATATTATCACCGATTTTAAAAGAATTACATAATCAAAAACTCAAGAATTATACCCCCCCTCTTCATCTCCCATTAATAAAAATTCATCGATTGTATTAAGTAAATTATTTGCTTCCTGCTCCATTAATATTTTTAAAATCTTATTGCTATCATTTTCTATATTCTCCTCGCCCATTTTTCTTTTACAAGGATTAGGAAATGAAATCTTTAAAGATTTAGCAGCATTATTGTTGCTATTGGTAATATCTCTGAGAATTTTACTATCCTTTACATCCTTAGGAAGCGGATTAGCAGTAACATACTCCGGTACTTCAATATTATACCATTCTTTTATTTTCTCACATAATATTGTCAAAATCTCCGGCAAAGCCTGCTCAATATCAGCGGCTAATTTTTTTTGCGTTTGTAGTAAAAAACTCTCAAGCTTATGTAATGTTTCTTCAAATATACAATATGTTACTTCTATTAGGTCTTTAATATCTTCTGTAAATATATTTTTTTTAAGAAGATTTTCTTTAGCAAGATTTAAATACTGCTCCGGCCTTTTTCCAAAATTAGGTATTAAATTATTTAAGCTTTCTTTTAGCGCAGTTAACAAATTATGAGGACAATTTTCTATTTTATCTATCTCACCTAAAAAATCTTGTAATTCTTTAATACTTATATGTTCTATTTCTTTTTTCTTAATAATTTTTGTTAAAGCTACTCCATTATATACTTCTGCCAAACAATTTAGCTTATTATTTCCTATTACTCCCGTAAGCCATTCAATTAAAATATTTCCTTCTCTTTTAAGCAATAAATCGCTTTTTTTCACGTTAGTTATATCGTAATCCATAATATGGGTATTAGGTAATTTCTTATCATTATCCTTAGCTACTCCTCTTGCTTGAGAAACGGCAGTTTTTGCCGACATGGGAAAAAATTTCTCATATTTTAAATATTTTTCATCCTTGACGATTAGTTCAAGAAACATCGGTGCAGTAAATAACGTGGCATTATTTCTTTGCATTTCAACAATAAATAACAAATGAGCTAATTGTTCAGCAAAATTATTTAAGCCTTGGGTTATTTCTAGCTCTTCAATATTAATTTCTTTATTTTGGATTATATTAAAAATACATTTTACCATAGCACTTCTATATAAAGCATTTTGAGGTATTTTTTGCAATATTTCTTTATAATTACCAAAACCAAATATTTCAGTTTGAACATTCCCAGTATGATAATGTATTACATGAATATCAGTAAAAGAATCTAATTGGGAATTACTTATGTTATAAATACTAGAAGAGCTATGCTTATCCGTTTCTACTACAGTTAAATATTTTATTTTATTTTTATTATTTCGATTAACTACTTTAGAACAGGATAGAATTTCATTGGAATTACTATTTTCTATGTCAATATTTAATGGATTTTTATATAATGGCTTTAAATTAATTTTAGCGGTTTGCAGCTCTTTAAGTAATATTTTTCTTACATCAACTATTTTGATACTTGACTTTAAAGTAAATATTTCTGGAATAGGAGTTTTTTTATTAAATACAAAATCAAATAATTGAATATAATCTTCATCTGCGGGATTATTTTCTTTATTATCGTCAGTAAATAATTGAGTTAGCTTTTTATTAAAAGCAGTTTTAATATCAATTAATATTTTCTTATAAGTATTTTCATTTAAATTTAGTTTTTGTCCTTTAATTTTTTGATAAATACTATTAATAGCTGGACTTCCACATAATCTATCGGCTAAATTATGTAATATTAATCCTAAATTTTCTTTAAGCTCAGCAGCACTATTTACACCTTTTATATTTAATATATTAGTTAATAAATAATTATTATAACTTATTTTAGTAATATTTTTTATTACATTATTTTCTTTCTCATCGTCAGAACTATCTATATATAAGTATTTTTTTTTCATTCGTTTATCAATATTATAAATGATTTGTTATTCGTCAAAATAATGTAAAGCTTCACAACAACCTATAAAGCTTAAGGCAAAATCACCGTGAAAATCTGCATATGCTTTTTTTTCAATACAATGCAAATCAAACTCTCTAGCTGAAATTCCGGTAACTCCAATAGCACAATTAATTATTGCTAGAGCAGTTATAATATCGTCACTCGATATACATTCAAATAACTTGGTTTTTACATACTCAATTTTTTTCTTATCATTAGAAAAATTTTCTAATTCAGATTCCATTTGGGGTTTTATTTCAGCAATTTTAGGTCCTACTAACTCAAGGTCATAATCTAACATATTATTCTCATTTACTTTATTTTCTTCAATAACTACTAACTACATACTAAATAATTAATATTTAATCAAGGATTGTTTTAATTAATAATTTATTTTTTAATATTGACTTGAAAATAAATTTAACTAAAATCTCATAGGGAGTAGCTGCAAGGCTGCTTCTGGGGTGTCACGGCTCTAAATGTAACAAGCGGTAATCATACGTTATATGATTAATCCTCGACTCACTATGGTCGGGGAGATGATAGTACATGTTCAGGGCTTATAGTTTTCACTATAAGCCTAAAAACTATCGTAGCTGTACTTGTTAACGGTTCTGTGAACTTCCCGACCACCCAAAGGGCTTTTAGCTTGGTTCTCTGGTGGTCAAAACTCATTTTATTTTTAAGTTCAGCCTGGAAGTTCATATAATTTAGCTTTACGAAAATCATCGACAAAATCCAATAATGCTATAATATCTTTCCTGCTCATCTTTCCTTTATAAATCTATCTTTGTTCTATAAAAATATGCAGCTAGCACAATGCACACTTGAAATTGATTTAGCAAAAATAAAAGCTAATTATCGTATTTTACGTAATATCTGCACGACTTCGGCAGTGGGAGCGGCCGTTAAAGCAAATAGCTATGGACTTGGAGCAAATGAAGTTTCTAAGGCATTAGAAGAAGAAAATTGTCGATTTTTCTTCGTTGCTTCAAACGAGGAAGGAATAAATCTACGAAAAACGTTAAATAACAACTCAAATATTTTGGTCCTTAACGGTGTTTCTCAAAATGATGCTGCAGAATTTGTTGAATATAATTTAATACCAGTACTTAATAACCTAGAGCAAATTAAAATATGGCGACAATTTGCTAAAGCTCGTAATCAGTTATTACCGTGTTTTCTGCATTTTAATACTGGCATAAATCGCTTGGGCCTTTCGAGTAATGAAATAGAAAATATAATCAATAATCGTAATTTACTAGAAGGCTTACAGTTACAATATATTATAAGTCATTTAGCCGCTTCTGAAGAAGCCGATAACCCTTATAATTTTGAGCAACTAACAAAATTTAAAAGCTATTTACAACATTTTCCTGACATAAAAACAAGTTTAGCTAACTCAGGTGCTATATTTCTAGGTAAAGATTACCATTTTGATTTAGTCAGACCTGGGATGGCTTTATATGGTCTTAATCCTTTAGGTGAAGGTAAACCGAATCCAATGCAAAACCCTGTTACTCTTACGGCACCGATAATACATTTACAAAAATTGACAGCAGGTAGCCCGATCGGTTATAATAGAACATTTACGACTAAACGGGATAGCATAATTGCCACGTTACCGCTTGGTTATGCGGACGGTTATAGCCGAAATTTTAGTAACTGCGGAGAGGTAGTTATTAACGGTTATGTTGCTCCGGTAGTAGGACGTATATCGATGGATTTAGTTAATATTGATGTTACCAATCTACCGCATTCACAAATTTTTCTAGGTCAAAAAGTAGAGATAATAGGGAATTATTGTACTCCAGATAAAATAGCGAATATTATTGGCACTATTGGATATGAAATATTAACTAGTCTTGGTAACAGATATAAAAGAGTATATACTCGATGAACTTCAAAAATTGCCTAGCCTTCGCCAATTTGATTTTGATAGCGAATTTTGTAAAGCTCGTCTTTACGCATGTATTATTTATACACTTGCGCAGACTCGCTTTAAAATTCATCTATCAAAATCAAATTGTTCTTGGCTTTTGTCGTCTTATAAGATCGCAGGTAGCCACGTATTAAGTATACGCTGTGCTCCGAGGGCTTATAGACTCCTTGCTCTTTTTGAAGTTGATCTTCGTATATCAATTATCCATTTCACAGGAGTGAATAAAAATGATACTTAATATAGCCAACTTAATTGGTAAACGCACTATCGATATAGCAAGAAATATTGGAGCTTTTTCATTGTTTAGCTTCGCAGCAGTTAGTAGTATAGTTAGACCCCCTATCTATTTCAGTTTAATTTACCGTCAATTATTATTTATCGGTTTCTATTCTTTGCCGGTTGTCGCAATGACTACTTTTTTCTCCGGTGCAGTGCTTGCTTTACAAAGCTACACCGGCTTTTCACGTTTTTCTGCCGAAAGCTCAATTGCAACGGTAGTAGTGTTATCTTTAACCAGAGAACTTGGCCCTGTTCTTGCCGGTCTTATGGTTGCTGGTCGCGTAGGTGCTTCAATTGCTGCTGAAATTGCTACGATGCGAGTCACCGAACAAGTAGATGCTCTATATACTTTATCTACTAATCCTATTAAATATTTAGTATTTCCAAGAGTAATAGCGGCAGTTATCACCTTACCGTGCTTAGTATTAATCGGTGACATAGTCGGCGTAATGGGCGGTTATTTAGTAGGAGTATATAAACTTAATTTCAACAGCATAAGCTATTTAACTAACACCTTTCAATATTTAGAATCAATTGACGTAATCTCGGGGTTAGTTAAAGCAGGAGTTTTCGGCCTTATTATTTCCATAGTAAGTTGCTATAGCGGCTATTATTCCGATAAAGGGGCTAAAGGCGTTGGGATGGCAACCACCTTGGCCGTAGTAAACTCTTCTATTCTCATTTTGATTAGTAATTATTTAATCACCGAATTATTTTTCAAGGTATAAAATCCTGTCATTGCGAGGAGCGTAGCGACGCGGCAATCCGTAATCCCAACCGTCATTGTAAGTGACTGTAAGGAGCGCGGTAATCTAATTAATGACTATATTTTCTAGATTGCCGCGTCGCCCTGGCGGCTCCTCGCAATGACAGGGGCGGCGGCCCTCCTCGCAATGACGTTTGAGTATCTTCGCAATGACATTCGAGTATCCTTGCAATAACTACTTAATATTTTCATGTCATGGCAATAGTCATAACATATATAGAGTTTGCTCCTGCCTTACGTAAAATCTTGCTGCACTCGTAAATAGTAGTACCGGTAGTTATTACATCATCAATTAATAAAATTTTTTGTTTAGCAATCTCATATTTTTTATTAAATTTAATACTATTTTTAATATTATTTACTCTTTGCTTTTTTGATAAAAATGTTTGCGATTTCGTCCATTTTGCTTTGATTAATGTATCGGCTTTTATATTTTTACCAGTTATTTTGGCAATTTCCTGTGCTAAAATATGAGCAGGGTTATACATTCGCAGCAATCTTTTAAATCTATTCATTGGTACCGGTACGATTAAATCAATATTCTCAATTTCTTTGGCGTATCTATTACATAATAGCTTTGCAAAAGTCTTGGCAAATACGGTTTTATCTTGATATTTAAATTGATGAATTATTTTTTTACTATATTCATTGAATTTAAGTAAACTACGAGCCAGATCATAATTTGGTTTATTATGATAACAGCGTGTACAACAAAAATTTTCTAAAATTGCGATTTCTAGCTTACGTCCGCAGGAAGAACAATAAGGCTTTGCAATAAAATCAAGCTTACCCCAACAACTAGAGCAAAACTCCCCCTTACTATTTAATATTTCTGAACATGCCAAACACCTGGACGGTAAAATATAATCTATTAAGTAGTTATAAAACTTTGTTATCGTCAAATTAACCTCGTGACGATTCATTATGCTTGCTATGAGACGGAGCAGCAGGAGTAGTGGACGGAGCAGAGATACTCGATTTATACGCCGTAACGTTACCATGTGTTAAACTTTCTTGCATATGCTGTGCTTGTTCTTTTACTTTTTCTTTAACAATTTCAGGTGATTTAACTTTACCAAGTTCAGGGGAAGCAGCAGGAGCTGGAGATTTAATATCCTGGTTTTTTTTATCCGAACCATATAATTCTTTTAAATCACCAAATTGTGATTCAACAAAATAACCGGCTCCGGCTTTTACTGCCGATTTAACTTTTTCATAATTAGTTTTTTCAGGTGGAGGTAAAAATTCCTGCCTTTCTGCAACTTTTGCTCTCGTAACATTAAAATGTTCTCTTAGCTGCTGCTCACTTAATTTATCAATTGTAGGGGTAGTTGTTAAAAATTCTTCTAATGCTTTGGTATCTATTTTTGCTTGCCTTTCTTTTTCAAGTAAGTCTTTCGTATTTTCATAATTTCCTATCGATGTTTTTAAGTTATTTATTTGATTTTTTTTATCTTTTTGTTGCTCCATACGTACTAATTTTGCATCTGCTTCACCTAAGATATTCACTCCTCCACCAATAACACCTGCCGCCACCCCAGCTATAATACCACCTGCAGAGCTTGCTTGTGCAACTAAAGCTGTAATCTCTAAGGTAGTATCTCGTACTGCTTTTAAAATCTCTCTAGTTCTCGTAGTATTTAATTTTTCAGGTTCAGCTTTTTCTTGATAAATTTTAGGTAATTTAGTATCTAGAAAATTTTTAAGTGCAGGGCTACCTTTTGCTTTATCTTTTTGAGTACTAACTACTAAATTTACTTGCTTTACATAATTAGCTTTAATATTTTCTAAGGTTTCTTTCTTTCTATCTAAGCGTTTATCTGCTCTTACTTCTAGAGTTTCTTTTCCAACATTATAAGCAACCGCTGATAAAGAGAGTGCAGCAAGACCCAGCCCTATAGGAGTAGGATTAAGAGCTAACGATACCATGACGCCGCCAATTCTGGCTGTACGTCTTACCGCTTTACTACCTAACGTTTTATATGTTTTCTTTAGTACATTTGCTGTAGTTTCACCGCCTGGTAAAGTTCTGATTTTATTTAATGCCTTATCAGCTAAACCCGCGCTAGGTGGACCTTTTTCTTTAATTTTTGCACCTTGCTGAAGCTTATCAATTGGATCATAAGCTTTTGCTACTTTTTCTCCTACATTAATTACTCCCTCTACTATATGAACAGGATTATGGGTAACAGCAACTTTGCTTACCCCCTTTACTATTTCTACTGCTGCAGCGCCTGTAGCAAGGCCTGCACGAGCCGCTCTAGCGCCATAAAGTGTTGCATCCTCTTTCAGTGTTCTTTTTTCTGCTGGCTTATTTTTTTGCGATTGCTGTTCCTGTTGTATTTCAGAAAGACTAATTGGCGTCTGCTCCTGGTCTGATTTAGAGTTTAATATAGTAACATTTTCAGGAGTATTTATAGAGGCTTTAAGTGTCTTATTGCTCTCTTTTGCATTTTCTGCTCCTTCCACAGGCGTATTAATAGATGATTTACTGCTTAAATTTTTCTTACTCATAAATACACTCTTGAATTTTTGAAAAACGTATTGGGGTCATACCGTGGCTTGATCACGTTATGACAAGAGAAAGTATCACCTCTCACCCATAGCATATTTTGTTATCAAATTTTTAATTGGTTTTAAGTTATCGATAGCCTTAAAACCTAAACGCCGTAAATACCATAAATTCTTAGAATAATTTGAAAAAATATTATTTAGCTCATCGGTAATTTTATACATAATAAAATTATCATTTTGTCTTAATTTTTGATATTGCTGCAAAATTTCTGCTTTTATTCCCTCAACATTTATCAGTTGTGTTAAAGTTTCAATATCTTTTATTCCTTGGTTTAGTCCTTGACCGGCAAGGGGATGGATAATATGAGCACTATCGGCAATAAGCACTATGCGATTATGAAAATACCTACTCGCTAAACGAGCTTTTAACGGAAAAGCAGAAATTTCACTATCAATAGTAATTTTGCCTAAAGACTTTCCACAATTTCTTTGTACTAAATATTCAAATTCTTCAGCAGATAAATTTTGCAGTAAAGACGCCTGCCTAGCACTAGTAGACCATATTACTGAAGAGCTATTTTGATTTTTTAATGGCAGAAGAGCAAAAGGACCAAGTGGCAAAAAATGCTCCATAGCACAATTATCATGCTTTATTTCATGCTTAATATCAAAGGTTAGTGCCGTTTGATAAGATTCTGCTATTTCATCACTAAAATAATATGAGCGAACTTTTGAATGATATCCGTCACACACTATTAATAAGTCACAAATAATCTGCTTATTATTATCCAGGGTCATAACAGAGTGGGCGGGCTTGCTTTCTACTTTTTTATATTCACATTCATCGATTAAGTTAATTAAAGAATTCTCTTTTATTTTTGTTACGAGGATTTTTTTAAACTCACTATTTTTTACTACATATCCAAGAGGAGCTGATAGCTCGTTGATGTCATTCCCGCGAAGGCAGGAATCTAGCTCGTCATGCTGAACTTGTTTCAGCATCTTATTTTTAATAGATCCTGAAATAAATTCAGGATGACCAGAAGCTTTTTCTGGATTCCCGCCTACGCGGGAATGACATCGTAGCTTATTTCTCAAATGTAGTATCTCTAGCGCTTTATTGTCAATTACATAAACATCCTGCATTTCAGCCGCTAAATTTTCTAGCTCTGACCATATTTCAAGATTATTCAAAAAATTTTGAGAATATGGAGTTATCGCCGTAGTTCTTATATCACTATAGAAATTATTTGCCGTAAGGGATTTACTTTCGATAATAGTAGTTTTAATACCGATTTTTGCCATCGATAATGCTGTAAGCATGCCGCTTAAGCCGCTTCCCAATATTATAACATGTGCTATGTCTACAACCATTTTTAAGTCTGATTAGATTGATGTAAAAAATATTTTAAATAAGCGTTATTTGCTATAAAGCTTAGAAAAAAATAAATAAGTGCAATATCTAAGTAAGAGCTATTTCTTAAATACGTTCCACAAAAACAAATTAATAATGTTGTAATGCTTGTAAAGCTATTTAGCACTAACAGCTGAGTAAAAGTATCTATTGCCCTAATGAAAAGATAAGTCATTAAGCAAATAAACAGAAAAAGAATAATTAAACAAATATTAAGCATAAAACAATATTATGTCATTCCCGCACTAGGTGAGGAATCCAGAAAAATTAACAATAAAACCGTCATTGCGAGGAGCGTAGCGACGCGGCAATCTAAAAAATAATAACAACTTCGTCATTGAGAGTGAAGCGAAGCAATCTAATTTCATAAGATTGCCGCGCTCCTTTTAGTCGCTCGCAATGACAGAGAGCTATTCTGGATTGCCACGTCGGGACTTTGTCCCTCCTCGCAATGACGTTGGAGGTATACACGGAACAACGCTACGCGGGAATGACATACTGTACCTTTTATCAAGTCACGTAATCACAAAACCTCTTACACTAACATAATCGGTTATAATATTGTAAACTTCAATAAATTTATAATTAAAGTTCAGTTATTTTTTTAAGAAGGTTGATTATTTGTTCATTCTACAATAAAATCCTATAAAATTTAATCACAAATTACTATGCACAATACGGATGTTATAATAATCGGCGCCGGCCCGGTGGGATTATTTGCTATTTTTCAAGCTGGCATGCTCGGTATGAAATGTCACGTTATAGACTCGCAAGAAATAATAGGTGGGCAATGTATTACCCTTTACCCGGAAAAGCCGATATATGACATACCCGCATATCCTAAAATTATGGCAGCAGAGTTAATAAAACAACTGGAATTACAAGCAGCTCCATTTAATCCAATATATCATCTTAACCAGCAAGCTATAAAATTAAAAGAACAAGACGGAATTTTCGAGGTTACAACTTCAAAAGGTGTTACCATCAAAGGTAAAGTTATTATTATCGCCGCTGGTTGCGGCTCCTTTGGACCAAACAAACCACCTTTAGCAGATATTGAAAAATTTGAGAATAAATCGGTATTTTATTTTATAAATAACCGCAGTAACTTTCAAGATAAAGAAATAGTCATAGCCGGCGGCGGCGATTCAGCTGTTGATTGGGCTATCTCACTTTCCGAAATCGCTAAAAAAATATATCTGGTACATAGGCGTGATAAATTTAGAGCAGCAAATGAAAGTTTAAGGCAGTTAAAAAATCTAGCAGATAGCAGTAAAATCGAGCTAGTTATCGGCTACCAACTCGACTCCCTGCAAGGAAATGACGGAATACTTGAAAATGTCGGCGTAAAAGATTTGCATGGCAACACTCGTTTATTACCAACTAATATTTTATTGCCGTTTTTTGGACTGAAGCAAGAACTCGGACCTATTAGCAACTGGGGTTTAAACATTAATTTGCATCATATTGAAGTAGAACCGCCATATTTCCAAACTAATATTCCAAATATTTACGCAATCGGCGATATTGCTCACTATCCCGGTAAGCTTAAATTAATTCTTACTGGTTTTGCAGAAGCAGCGAGCAGCCTTCATCATGCTTATAGCCGTGTATTTGATGGAAAAGCTTTACATTTTGAGTATTCTACCACTAAATTTTCGACGAAAGAGTAAAAAATAGTGACTAACATAATTGACGGAAAGTTCTTGGCTAGTAAAATACTCGCAGAATTAAAATTAGAAATTGAGGTAGTTAAAAACAAAACCGGTATTTCCCCGAAGCTTGCCATTATATTAATAGGTAATAATCCAGCGAGTACTATATATGTACAAAATAAAATAAAAACTGCAACTAAAATAGCTATTGATACTTTGCAATTAAATTTACCCACGACAATAAATACGGATGAGTTAATAAAAAAAATTAACGAGTTAAATCAAGATACTAGTATTTCAGGGATTATCGTCCAATTACCCTTGCCTTCTCATATAGATAAAGATAGTATTTTATCAGCAGTAGCGCCTCATAAAGATGTCGACGGTTTTCATCCTTTAAATGTCGGTTATTTACATAGCGGATTAAATATAGGCTTCATACCCTGCACTGCTCTTGGTTGCCTTGAAGTAATTAAGCACTATGAGAAAAATTTAATAGGTAAAAATGCTATGATTGTAGGACGTTCAAACATAGTAGGGAAACCTCTTGCCGCTTTATTATTAAAAGAGAATTGCACGGTTACTATTTGCCACTCTCAAACACAAAAGTTAAGTTCTATAACTTCTAAAGCTGATATAGTAGTAGCCGCAATAGGCTCACCCTTACACTTAACAACAGAATATTTTAATTCAAATGCCCTGGTAATTGACGTAGGAATTACCAGATTACTGAATAATAAAATAGTCGGGGATGTTGATTTTGAAAACGTTAAAGATAAAGTAAAATACATTACTCCAGTCCCTGGCGGAATCGGCCCCATGACTATTGCTTTTTTACTAAAGAACACTGTAAAAGCAATGAAACAACAACACACAACAATATGACTCAAAAAAAACCGATAATCGGTATTACGCCAGATCTAGCTAATAATTGTGAAAAATATACTTATGCTGCTTTTCCCTGGTATGCTCTACGTAAAAATTATACTGATGCAATAATTCGTGCTGGCGGCGTACCTTTACTTTTACCTTATCAGGATAGCACTATCATAAATGACTTAATGACAATTATTGATGGGATAGTTATCCCGGGCGGTGATGAAGACATTCATCCTAAATTTTATGAACCAGAATACGCCGACGAAATAGTTGTTGCTAATGATGAACGTGACGAGTTTGAAATGCTGGTTTTGAAAAAGTCACTAGAGAAAAATATTCCTATTTTAGGAATATGTAGAGGAATGCAGCTATTAAACGTCGCCTTTGGTGGTAATCTTATTAAACACATACCGGATTATATAAAAAATAATGGTCAAAATATAATAATTAATCACGAACAGCCAAGCCCAAAAAATATAGTTTCACATTCAATTATTATTGAGGCAGGCACTAAACTTGCCACGATAGCAAATAATAAAACGCAAATAATGGTTAACTCAACCCATCATCAGGCTGTTAATCGGGTTGGTAGCGGGCTTATAATATCAGCCAAGGCCGAAGACGGAATAATCGAAGGAATTGAACTAACAACACGTAAATTCGTCATAGGCGTCCAATGGCACCCCGAATATTTAAACGATAACGATATAGATTTAAATCTATTTAAAGAGCTTGTTAAAGCAAGTAGTTAGATTATTGCGTGGATAATTAAAGCGTGCTCGATGTCATTCCTGCGAAAGCAGGAATCCAGAAAATGCTTTTTAAGTCATCCTGAATTTATTTCAGGATGACTTAAAATATAGATGCTGAAACAAGTTCAGCATGACAAAGTAAAGCCTAAATTCTCGTTTTCACGGAAATGACGTAGAATTATAAAAATAAACCTCATGAATTCATATAAAATTTCTCATGATTTTTCCTTTTTAGAAATGGTCGCTAAATCTATTATTGATAAATTCGGTGACCAGGATTTGAGAAAGCGGTTAATTATATTACCGAATAATCTTGCTTGCATAGAGCTGCAAAAAATCTTAACGCTTAAATATAAAATAATAGTTTTACCGACCATTCTACCCTTTGCAGCTATTATCTCAGAGAAAAAAGATACTCAAGAAAACTATAAAGCTATAACTACCTTAGAGGAAAAACTTATCATTACGGAAATAATTAGTAATTATGACAAATTAAAATTTAGCGTAAATGAAGCTTTAAATGCGGCGGAGCTTTTAAGTAAATTATTCAACGAACTAATAAGTAATAATATTGCTATACACTCTATTGAAACTTATAACAATTCTAAATATTGGCAAACAATTTATAAATTTTTGGAATATGGATTTGAGCAATGGCAAACGAAAATAACAGAGACAGGGAAACAAAGCAGAGCTGCCTATAAGCTAGCAATATTGGAAGAAGAAATAACAAAAATAAAAGATACTAATAGAGATGTAATAATAGCGGGACTATTTGCTACAGATCCTATTATAAAAAAGTTCCTGGAAGAATTAGCTCCCCTCCCCTCTGTTTCTATAATCAATCCTGAAGTAAGCTTTCCTAGCTCCACTATTTCCACTGCTAGTATATATTCGGCAGAACCCTTAAATATCTACGAAGAAGCCGAGCAAGTAGCTTTAATATGCCAGAAAAACGCCCATAAAAAAATCGCAATTATTGTTAATAACCAAAAAGCTAAAGAAATATATTGTAACTTTTTGCTTAAATATTCGTTGGTACAGCTAAATTCAAAAAGCTTCAGGCAAGATGAATTTAAGGAAGAGTCTGCGCAGCGTACTATAGTACGTGAGCACAGACGAAGGCCGAAAAATTCGCTTGTATCAAGCTTTTTGAATGACGCTGTATTTAATGATTTACTCGGTAATGACCTAGCAACTACTAATATTAGTCAAATACTTATTACAATTACTAAAATATTATGTAATGATTTCGATTTAAAAACATTATTTTTATTGCTAAAAAACCCTTTAATAATTTCCCCGGATATTCAAAAATTAGAAATAATATTATTAAATAAAAATCGCTTTATTTCATCATCATCGCATTTGTTATTGATAGTGGAAGCAACAACGGATGAGGAACTAATAGCTTATTGCCGAGAATTGATTAATATTTTATACGGAGTTAAAGTTTATACTAGTCAGGATATTTTAAAAACTACTCGTGAAATTGCTGAAAAGCTTTATCCTAATATTTGGCAAGAAGAAGGAGGAGCAGAAATATTAGAATTTTTGGATAATCTAGCAAATTTCAGCCAATATATTAGCCTTAAAAGAAAACAAGATTTCCCCAGACTGCTTTTCTCTTTAATATCTAATATGCGTTACTTCAACAATAATGATGAGGCTAATATCCTAATCGGTACAGCTGAAGATTTGGCTTTATTAAAATTTGATCTGGTGTTATTGCCAAATTTCAATGATGAGAACTGGCCGCCTCCCGTTCCTATTCATCCCTGGCTTAGCAAAGAAGCTAAAAAACAGTTGAAAATAGATTATGAAGAAATTTCTTCTACTTTATCTTTATATTATTTTTATTTGTTTTTAAATAATAAACAGGTGATTATATTACGTGCTAAAAAACAAAACGGTAAATCTACGATACCGTCTAATTTTTTCCTAAAATTACAGCTTATTTTAGGAGAGAATTTACGACCTTTAGAATCTATAAAAAGCCTGGATTCCCGCCTTCGCGGGAATGACATAACTAGCTATTCAGGAGCTTATAGCAATAATTTTCCAGAAATATTATCGGTAACCGATACAGAAACATTAATCCGTAGTCCTTATAGTTTTTATGCTAAAAAAATTCTAAATTTGCGTAAAAAAGATATGATTTGGGAAGAACCTAAAATAGCGGATTTCGGGAATTTTATTCATAAAGTGCTAGAGAAATATTCAAAAAATTACGCTCAGTATGGCGATCACGATATAAAGGAAAAACAACAAAATTTAATAAATATCGGTAATAATATTTTACAAAATATATCTCTCCCAGGATATACTAAAAAGACTTGGCAAATAAAACTTCTGCCGATTGCTAAAGCTTTTATTTTATTTGACGATGAGCGAAGAAAAAATTGTCAAAATATCTATTTTGAGCTTAAAGGAGAGTTGCAATTAAATATTGCAGGGCAGAATATAAAAATTATTGGCATAGCTGACCGAATTGAAATTAACTATTTAAATCAAATAACTATTCTTGATTATAAGACCGGTGCAATCCCGACTAAAAAAGAAATTGAATCTGGGCTATCACCGCAACTTATTATTGAAGCTTTAATGATATTAGAAAACGGCTTTATCATAAATGCTCCCCAAGATGATATATACTCAAATGATCCTTTAAATTGGAATGTAAAACAAGGGGTGAGCACGCGCAGCCTAGACAGGCTAGGTGAGCATGCGAATCCCCCGAAATTTTGCAGAGCCAATTTGGAGGAGCAGAAGAGTGTAACCATTGCTTATGTGAAAATTTCTTCCTCAGCGCCTTATATCGAACTAACAGAAATAAAGTTAAACCAGGAAAACTTAAAACATTACAAGCAAGGATTAATATCCTTACTCGAACATTACATTACCAACAAATTCTTTCCCTATAATATAGATTTATCTAAATATAACGATTATTTGCATTTAAAAAGAATGATATAGAATAGTATATGTCATACCGTGGCGGCATTGCTGCATGGATCAAAAATTAACCTTTATGTCATTCCCGCGAAAGCGGGAATCCAGAAAAAGCAAGCTTTTAATTTTAAAATCTAATACGTTTAATTATTAATTACTAGATTCCTGCTTTCGCAGGAATGACATAATCTAGCCACGCAACAACGCCCACCGTGGCAGCATTGCTGTATGGATCCCCAAAGAATAGAACTTTTTAAGAAAAATCAGGCGAATTACCGGAAAATAAAACTTCCCACCCTACTTCAATATGATCAGGATTACTTATATTATTATATTTAACTAAATCCGGAATAGGAGTACCATAATTTTGTGCAATTTCTGATAAAGTATCCCCCACTTTCACAGTATAACTTACTTTTACCTTATTCCCTGGATAAATTTTATCAGGGTTAGATTTAAACTGTTCATTATTTGGAATAGTTAGTAGTTGATTAACTGTTAAACCATTTTTTGTAGCAATACCCGATAAAGTATCTCTTGATTTCACTGTATAAATTTTAGCTTCACGATTTGGCATATTGGCTCCTAAATAAATATAAGTCGTATTATATAAATACAGTATCAACCTTTTATCTATACATCAAGAATAATATTCATTGCGAGGAGCCAATAATAATTGAATATCTAAATATTTAGCATATAGCTTTTTGTAATATATCATTAAGCCTTTTCGAAAAAGCTCCGCTATCTGCAACAGGTTCGCCTTCTAAAATACAGGCTTGATCAAATATTAGTTTAACTAACTCTTCGTTATCTTTATTATTTGCTTTCAAATCTTTAAAGATTTTTTCGATGATTTTATTTTTAGGATTTAATTCTAAATTTTTGGCTGAGGAATTAAGAATTTGCTTTTGCTCAATCAAAAACCTCTCCATACGTATATCCATAGCCGAGTCACTAACTGCAAGACAAGCAGGACTTGAGGTAAGTTTTCGTGAAATTTTTACTTCTTTTACTAACTCACCTAATATCTCTTTGAAATAATTAGTCAATTCTTTATATTCATCATTAGATTTTTTAACGTCTTTCTTGCCTTCTGCAGTTTCTTCGGTTTTCTCTATATCTATATCGCTTCTGGTAGCCGATTTAATAGCATAATCTTTATAGTTATTATTAACATTAACCCAAAAATCGTCCACTGTGTCCGTAAATAGTAAAACATCGATATTTTTACTTAACAATCCTTCAATTTGTGGACTTGAAAGAAGTTTTTCAGGGTTATCACCACTAAGATAATATATTGTGTTCTGTCCTTCTTTAAAATTCGCTATATATTCGTCTAAACTAATCATTTTATTATGCAAGGCACTTCTAAATATACAAACTTCTAGTAATTTTTCATGGTCACTAGTAGCTTCACAAAGCCCTTCTTTTAAAGCGCCCCCGAAATTAGTCCAAAAGTTACTATACTCTTTAGGTGATTCTTCTTTCTTTTTCTTCAGTTCCCCAAGCACACGCTTAGTAATAGCGTTTTTAATCTTCTCAAGAGTACTATTATGCTGCAAAGACTCACGGCTAATATTTAGCGGCAAATCTTCTGAATCAACAACACCACGTAAGAATCTTAAATATGACGGGATCAAATCAATATTTTCATCAGAAATAAATACTCTTTTGATGTATAATTTAACTCGTCTTTTGCGATCAGGATGGAATAAATCAAAGGTTTTAGTCGAAGGAATAAATAGCAAATTAGTAAACTCTATCGCTCCTTCATTTTTGTTATGTAGGGTAAGCCAGGGCTCATCAACGGAGTAAGATAAACTCTTATAAAACTCTTTATATTGGTCTTCAGTAATTTCTGATTTAGGCCTTGTCCATAAAGCTGACGCGGAGTTTAACTGAATTTCGTTATTACCTGCTTCATCAAAAAAATATATCGGTACCGCTATATGGTCGGAATAGCTTTTAACAATGTGCTTTAATCTGAAATGATCAAGATAATTATCTTCCTCTTTTTTAACATGCAAAATTATTTCTGTACCTCTAGTAAATTCTCTATCGGAATCCGCTACAACATACTCCCCTAACCCGTCAGATTCCCAGCTATAAACTTTATCTTCGCCGGCTTTTCTTGAAGTAACGGTAATTTTGTCCGCTACCATAAAACCGGAATAAAATCCGACGCCGAACTGTCCAATCAACATATTATCTTTCTTAGCGTCTCCGGAAAGGCTTTGTAGGAAATTTGCCGTACCAGATTTTGCAATAGTTCCGAGATTCTCGATTAAATCTTCTTTATTCATCCCAATGCCGTTATCACGGATAATAATTTGCCCATTATCTTTATTAACTTTAACAGTGATTTTTAAGACATTGTCTTCCCCTAGAAGCCCCGCCTCACTCTGCGATAAATATCTTAGCTTATCACACGCATCCGAAGCGTTAGAAATCAATTCTCTTATAAAAATTTCTTTATTACTATAAAGAGAATGAATCATTAAATTTAAAATTTTACCAACCTCGGTATCAAATTTCTTTTTTTCTTGTGTCATATTAAAATCCATAGTTGTGAACTTCTTTATATATAGGGTTTTAAAATCAAATTTAAATAGTCTTGCTCGATATTTTTTATTAATAAAGTTTTTAAATTACTTGTTTGCCCTTTGATAATTTCTAAATTATTCCTTTCAATCCGCCATTCTTTTGCTAAATAATTTATGATTTCCTCGTTAGCCTTCCCTTTCTCAGGACTAGCTTTTATAGATAATTTCAAATATAACTTATCATTTACGGTTATCAAATCATTAACCGCATTAGCTTTTGCGCTTGCTTTAACTTTAAGATTTAAAAAAGCTGATTTTAGTAAAGAATTGTAAGTAAAAATTTCCAGCATAAATATTTTAATTTTAGCATTGCTATATTTTATATCAAAGAATACTTGAAAAATAAAAGCTAAACTGTTATAAGATTAACAATATTTCGGCACCCTTAGCTCAGCTGGATAGAGCAACGGATTTCTAATCCGTAGGTCAGAGGTTCGAATCCTTTAGGGTGCGCCAGTCATTATTTTTAGGCAATTTTACGAACATATCGAACAGAGAACGCAGAGAGTAACCAAGTTTTGAGCCTTTCAGTTCCAGGTTCGAAAACACTAAATTTATAAGTTTCCTTTTTTCTTCAATTTTTGAACCTTTGAATGTTTCAAGGGCGTTAGTAGCTAGTTCCACTAAGGAAATCAGCGTTTTTGCGAAACTATCGTCAGCCTTGTGCTGACTTTGAACTTCCTTAATAATATCCTCCTGCCTTTTCGTTAATTACTCTCGCTTTTCTTCATAATCTGATTTCTCTATATTATTATCAAGAAACAAATCCGTAAGCTTATCCATACGGTTTTATTTTTGTATGCTCACTATGTAATTCGCTGATACGACGCTTATGGTAGTCCTTTTCTGCGTTAGATGATAATTTTATATATTTTAACTTTTTTAAATAATTCCGGTTCTAAACACATTGAAGCAAAAACTTTTTCTTCTTCCACGTAAAAAAGTCAGGGGTAATTTATCTCTACCCTTTTAATTTTTCTACTGCTTATAATCCTCTATATATTCATACCTTCCTTAAATCAATCTCAATTCATTTATTCATACTTCTAATTAAATTTCTATTTTAACAAAATATTAAAAATTATAGAATTTAATAAGGGTAGGAATATGCAAGAATTAATAGAATTTCTAGAAAAAAGAGGCTTGAAAGAAAAAGCTGATAATTTAAGGAATGGTGATATTTCGCTTAATCTTAATGGTAGGCAAATAGACGAGAGTGGAGCAAAGTATATAGTTGAGTTCTTAAATTACAATAAGGGATTAGTCAAAAAACTAGCTGTATTAATAAGTTGTTACTTTTCCAAGAAAAATCAAAACATAGATTATAGTTTTAAAATTTTAACAGCTAATAAATTTTATAAAGTAGTTAACAAACCGTTACTAAAAAAATCTCTAGAGGATAAAAAAACTACGGATATTGAATTTAAATTAAAGGAGGTCGATGACTTTATCGAAGAAAAAGCTTTTACTATTGCTAATGTGTGTAAAAATATAAAGCCTGATAAGTATATCGCTGATGGGGGAAAACATATATCACACTTACCTATTGAAGTAATAAATCATATTGTATCTTATCTAGACCACGACCCTTGGGGCTTGAACGTTAAAACTAGTTTGACAGAGGAAAAAATTAATACTAATCATTATGAGCTTATTTTAGCTGAGCTTATTTTAGCTGGATTAATAAGCGTATGGTGGTGGTAGCTAATTTTAATTAAATACGGAGAGGGACAATTTGCCCCTCTCTTGGGTGGTTTTTATTAAAGAAATTTAAGTTAATTAGCAATGTGATTGATATCTGTAGGCAGATAAACAACAACTACTCATAGCCGGTAAATATGTCGATAATCGTCCACCAGGGCGGGCCGCTTGCAGATTTCCGACAATTATTTTATATCAACTCACTTTATCAAGCATATCATGCTGATAAACTCCCCATAAATTAAGGAGAAAATGCCGATAAATTTTGTAACACCCCATTTTTCATCAGCTTTAGAAAATTTAAGTCTGAAATTTTAAATTTTTTACCTATATTAATCATTTCCCATAAGTTCTATTTCTGGATAATATTTTAAAAATTCCGTTGCTACTATATCCGCATCATTAAGTGGAATATTTGAGATATTATCATAAGGGCTTAAACTAATTTCATCTTTTAACTTTTCAGCTCTCGCTTTTAATACTTCTTTTACGTGTAGTTTATGTATATCACTCATTGCGGAATTTGCTTTAATATATACTTGACCAGGTAGTAAATTTGTAGCTTGAGTAATTTGGCTTGAAGATTCACCTCCAATAACTACCAGGCTATGTTTATTAGTTAGAGCTGCTCCTAAATACCCCTTAAATACACTTTTTTCTCCAAATACAAAATTGTTAAATATCGGCTCTATATTTTCTGATTTTACTCCCTCTAAAAAACTTTCACTGACTTTATCTAAAGAGCTATCTTTTTTATGTACCGAAAGCTCATTTCGAGTCTCAGGATCATATTTACCGGTTCTAGGACCATTAATTACTAAAAGTACCATATTTTGAGACTTAGCAATTTTCGCTAACTGCACTCCTAGGCTCTGTGCACCTAATGCTCTATACGGTTTTTTATTTTTGTACGCTCACTTTTAATTAAATAAAGCAATATTAATCAATTATTGAGAAATTAATTAATTGATTAAATACGAGGTATAAAGATACAAGATTTAACTTAAATAATTTGACAATTTTGTTTATTCATTTACTATCTGTAGTTAAAGTTTATAGATATTTACCTACTCTTTAAATAAATTTACCATAACATAATTAGAGATAAAAAATGACCGAAAAAGAAAACCAGAAGATTTCTAGCCTAGAAGAACAATCAGAGGAAGAATATAAAGCAGAAAGAAAGCGGATAAATGCCAAGGTTTGGAAAGATACCAAAGATATGCTTAAAATTATCCTTCCTGCGTTAGTTGTTGTTTATATTCTTATGCAAATATTAAATGGTTATTTAATTGAAAGGCATTCTAAAGCAAAAGCATTGGAAATACAGCAAATATCAGATGAGCTAGATGCAGAAGAAGCAGCCGCCGCACAACAGCAGCAGCAACAAAAATAAGTGTAATTATACTCAGCCCTCTACTTGAAAAATTAGCAACAACGCTTCTAGCTTTAAGCTTTCTATAGCCTTGTTGCTGAGATTGACTAAAACATGCTTTATATCATTTTAGTTCAAATTGGAAAGTGTTGTCGCATGACTTAGAAAAATTCGTCATTGCAAGAAGTATTGTTGCACGGCTTGAATTTTTAATGCCGTTCCTGCACAGGTGGAAGCTAGAAAAATGTATTTATCATTTTGCATTCATTTCAAGATATCTTGAAGTAAATACAATTTTAATAGATGTGTCAAAATTTGTTTAGCATAATAAAAAAGTTTACATTTTTTACCTAAAGCGGAAAATAACATAAAGGAGATATCTTGTTGTCTGGCTACCTGAATCGTTTTGGTGAGGCCTCTCCTTCAGGCTGCCGTGCTCCATAAATATAAACATATTTTTATACTAGATTGCCACCTATATAATTATTTTTGATCTAATTAAATCTCTCATATATTCAAAATATCTTAGGCTACAGCTAAATTCAGAAAGATTTAGACAAGATGAATTTAATGGTGAGCCTGTGCAGCGTACTAAAGTACGTGAGCACAGGCGAATCCAGAAAAATTCGTTTGTATCAAGCTTTCTGAATGACGCTGTACAAGCCGCTCGGTGTTTTCGTCATAACAAATTTATTAATTTTTGACACACAAACATGCCAATAGGTATAAATATTCATAAAACTTTAAACTTTTATTTCACATCATTCAAAATAATTATAAGGTTAAAAAATATTCCCTCTTGCAATTTATCGCTTTAAATTATAAATAGAAAATGTTATAAGGATTAATCTAATAAATTTGGATTAATTTTATGCAAGATATTAACTGCTGGGAAGAAAAATTTGAAATATGTGAATATGCTACAAAACTATTAGATAAGATTACTTCTTTAAACAAGTTAGTAAAGCAGCCGGTAGATATTCGTGAGATCAAAAAGGGTATTTATTACGCACGGAAATATCACGGGACACAAATGCGCCAATCAGGTGAGCCCTACTACTCTCATCCAATAGAAGTAGCTTATTTGTTAGCTGAGTATACGGCAACTAAAGTACCTGAGCTTTTTATTCCTAGTATGTTAAATGCGGCATTGTTACATGATACGGTCGAGGATACGCCGCTTACGGAAGAAGATGTCACAAAAATTTTCGATAAAGATACAGCAAGGCACGTAGAGGGCTTAACTCGTGTTAAACCCTCTGGGAAAATAAGTGCTGAAGAAAGTTTAATTTTATTGTTTAAGCAAAAAAGAAATGAAACAATACTTATAAAAATGTTTGATCGAATACATAATTTATATACTATCGGGGTAAAATCTCCTGAAAAAACCAAGAAAATTATAGAAGAAACCTTAAGAACATTTCTAGTTTTAGCAGTATATCTGAAGCTCACAACAATAGAACAGGAGTTTATTAGAATTAATAAATCTTTACTTCAAAAATATGCTCCAAAACCTCAACCTACCATCCCTTACGGGGATAATTCCCAACTTCTATCTCTAGTTTTTTGAAGTGATTCACTCCAAAGATGTAACCTATAGCAATAGGAAGCATTACAAATAACAATCCCCAATGATCATATAATTTTATTAAATAGATCATTCCAAAAGAGGTAATAGCGTAGGTTAGAGCACGAGCCGTAGCATACATAAACGTACTATAAGTAAATCGTTTAAAAATCGGCAAGTGTTTAAAGAATATAGCCATAGCCGGAGTAACGCCTGGTGCAAATATCACAAGGAAGGATTGAATAAAAAGTAAATTTAACGGAGTTTTTACCCAAGATACTAATAGATAAGGACACACTAAAACAAAGATGAGAAATATTGTTGATACTACTCTAAGAATTTTTATTGGATGTATTTTATAGCTTAAATAAACTATTACAAAAAACTTTGCTAACTCAATTAAAGATACGATAAAATTATGATTTATAACTTGCTCAGAATTGTAACCAAAAGAATTTTTTAAGATACTATTACAATGTACGTATACAAAATAAAAGCAGATAGGCCAAGCACAATTTAATAAAAATAAAGACAATGCTGTTTTTTTATTAACTTTTTCATTCCATACAGGATTATTTTCTAAAATTTTTGGATCTTTATCTGCATCAATCATAGCTTCTTGTAATCTACGCTTTGCATCAACAAATTCCGGTGTTTCTCTAAGACGGGTTCGAGCCGCAGACCCAACTAAAGCAACTGCCGCCCCGATGATAAAAATTATCCGCCAATTAATCCCTACGGAAAGCACTAAAGAAGCTATTCCTAAAGCAGCACTTGTACCGAAGGTACCAAATCCTGCTATTAAAGATACAACAGGGTATTGTATCGGAGGAGAAGTAATTTCAGTTAAGTAAAGCTCTGCCCCTACTCTTTCCCCCATAGATGCCATACCTTGTATAATACGACATATGGTAAATAAAACAGCAGCCGTCAGACCAAAATCGGCATAAGTTGGCAAAACAGACATCATAAGACAAGAAGTTGCCATTAAAAAAGTTGTTATAATAACAGTAGTTTTTCGGCCAATATTATCACCTATCCAGCCAAATGCTAGAGCACCGATCGGTCTAAAAATAAAAGTAGAGCAAAAAGAAAATGCCGTTAAAAGAGAAGTAGTATAAGGATCGCTATCGGGAAAAAATAATCCATTAAGCAATACTGCTAAATGAACATATAGCATTAAGTCAAAATACTCCAGAAAAGTACCGACTGATAACAACCCTAAAGCTTGTTTCTGCTCTTTGTTTAAGCTTCTTTGTTCTTTCTCGTAACCTAACATCTTCTTAACATTTTAATTTAAATTGCAAAGAAAATAAGCTTTTTCTATTATAAGTCAAGAAGAGTTTTTTATAAATGTAAATATTTTTTGAAGTTTTTAAGAAAATTGTTACTAGGTTCTGTGAACAAAATTTAAGTTATTTATATTTTAAGATATTTTTTAGCGAAAATTAATAAGATTTTTGTAGGAATAGTTATTCATATTTCAAAAAAATCTTATAATTTGCAGCAAAAAAGAACTAAAATAGATTAATTTAAATTTTGTTCACTGAACCTAAAGCACTTTAGATTGAAAAGTATTTATGTAAATGCCCAAAATTCAAATAACTTACTTATTCTCATTCAACGTTTGGAAAATTATTTGCGCCAGGGAGGCACTAATACCTTTTACTTTTGACAGCTCAGCAATACTAGCTTCACAGATGGCTTTGTAAGAACCAAAATAATGCAATAATGCTTTTTTACGGGTTTTTCCAATACCCTCTATTTGATCAAGGCTGGAAACTTTTATAGCTCTTGATCTACCGAGCCTATGGTTTTTTATAGCGAAATTATGTGCTTCGTCTCGCAAAATTTGTAAGTATTTCATAAGCGGCTGATTTTTATCTATGGTAAAAACTTTTCTACTAATCATATGAAATTGCTCAAGACCGGCATCTCGATCAGGGCCTTTTGACATACATACAAAAGGTATATTCATCCCTAATTTGTTCATTACTTCTTTCACGACGCTTAAATGCCCTTTACCGCCATCAATAATCATTAGGTTTGGGGTTTTATGCGGTTCTTGCTTTAATCTTGTAAGCCTTCTTGTTAACACCTGCCTTAACATTTCAAAATCGTCTCCCTTAGCATCACCTTTAGTGTCGTCTTTTTCAACAACTGAAACGTTAAAAATTCTATATTCTTTTTTATCAAAGCCTGATTTACCGGCCACAATCATTGCCCCAACCGCAAATTTACCCATAATATGACTATTATCATAAACCTCGATACGTTCAGGTGGTTCAGGTAAATCAAACAAGTCTTTAATTTCCGCCATCACTGTTTGGTTTTTAGCAAATCTTTTTAAATACTGATCTAAAGACAATGCTGCATTTGCTTCAGCGTTTTCTACTAATTTAGCTTTACCGCCGCTAACAGGCACGGTAATACCAAGCTTGGTTATATTATTAAATTTCTTTATGGCTTCTATGATATTTTCTTTATTACTTAGCGAGCAATTAACTATTATTTCAGGCGGAACTTGCTGTTTTTGATAAAATTGTGTTAGGAAATATTCTAAAACTTCTTCTTTATTGCTATTCTCCGTATGAATTGGAAAATAGGGAATATTACCGCATGCTTGACCGATGCGGTAAAGAAATACTTCCACACAATAATGACCGTTCTTCTCTAATATTACAATAACGTCGGCATCTTTAACAGCGTTAAATATACCAGCTTTCAGTTGTACATAGCTTAAAGCTTTAATACGGTCTCTAATTTCTGCTGCTTCTTCAAAGCGCATTTGCTGGCTTAATTCTTCCATTTTGCTAGCTAATTTTTCCTGAAGCTCTTTAGTTCGACCTTGTAGAAAATCTTTAACTTGAGTTACTAACTCATCATAATCTGCTTTATTAATCTTTCCAACGCAAGGAGCGTAACAACGTTTAATTTCATATTGTAAACAAGGACGTTTGCGAGTATTAAAATAATTATCGGTACAGGAACGTAACTTAAAAATTTTTTGTAATTCTTTTAGGGTAGTAGTTACATGCGAAGGAGAAGCGAAAGGACCAAAAAATTTACCATCCGTTAAATTTCTTCCTCTAAATTTAAGCAATTGAGGAAAATCATGATCTAATCGTAACTTAATAAACGGAAATGACTTATCGTCTTTTAGTAATATATTATATTTTGGTTGGAATTTTTTAATTAGTTGTGCTTCAAGAAGCAGAGCCTCTACTTCGGAATTTGTCACACTATATTCTAAAGAATGGGTAGCTGCTACCATCCGTAAAGTTTTAGTATCTAAATCAGATTTAATATAATTAGTAAGACGTTTTTTTAAATTTTTAGCTTTACCGACATAAATAATTTGTTTGTTAATATCAAACATGCGATAAACTCCTGCGTTTACAGGAGCATCATTAAGGTAGGATTTTATTAGCTCACTTCCTATAGTCATAATTATCTTGCTGCTTACTATGTTATTGCTGAGTAAATAAGTTAAAGCGTACTCTATGTCATTCCCGCAAAAGCGGGAATCCAGAAAAATTAAACTAAAGAGTAATGATAACTTACAATTATATAGAAAAGCCTTAGCTTGTAAGGCTTTTTAGCCTAGATTCCTGCTTCCGCAGGAATGACATAGTAGGTAGCTAAAATTTTATCTCTTTTTAAACATTTCTAACATTCTTTCGGTAACTATAAAACCGCCAAAAATATTTATAGATGCCAGGAAGGTTGCAAAATAGCCAAGCAAGCTAGAAAAGCTAAAAGCCGCACTACTTGCTGCCATCATTGAACTAATAACTATAATACCTGAAATAGCATTGGTAATTGACATTAAAGGAGTATGCAAGGCAGGCGTTACTTTCCACACTACATAATATCCTACAAAAGAAGCTAGCACAAAAATTGTTATGGCAAAAATTAATGGGTCGATGGCTCCGCTGCTTGCCTGCCAACTTCCTTCTACTACTAAATCTTTTAATTTATTTGATAAATCATTTGTTTTTTCGGCTAGCTCGGCAGCTTGTTTTGCCGCTATCGGTAATTGATGCATATTTTCACCTAAATTTAAATTCAATGTGAGCGAAATTTTTCATGTACTATTTTACCATCTTTAGTAATTAACATTTGCCTAACTAGTTCGTCATCGATGTTAAATTTACCATCCTGAAATGCGTAATTTAAAAAATTATATAAATTCTTGGAGTATAATTTAGAACTGTCGGTTGCAATTTTACCTGCTAAATTTGACCAGCCGATTATCGTAACACCATTTTTAGTAATAACCTGATCAACTTTTGAACCTTCAACATTCCCGCCGGTAGAAGTCGCAATATCAACAATTACTGAACCATATTTCATGGATTCAACCATTTCTTTTGTGACTAATATAGGCGCTTTTTTTCCTGGAATTTGAGCAGTGGTAATAACTATATCATAATTTTTAATTATCTTAGCTAAAAATTCTTCCTGCTTAACTTTATCGTCATTTGATACTTCAGAGGCATAACCTGATTTATCTTGCAAATCACCCTGCAGCTCCGGCGAAACAAATTTTGCTCCTAAACTTTCTACCTGCTCTTTTGTAGCAGTTCGAACATCGTAACCGGCAACGGCACTACCGAGTCTTTTCGCGGTAGCGATAGCCTGAAGTCCTGCAACACCGATGCCAAGAACAAGCGTTTTACATGGTGTGATCGTGCCGGCTGCCGTCATCATCATTGGGAACCCCCTATTAAAATGATAACTTGCCTCAATTACGGCTCTGTAGCCGGCTAAATTACTCTGAGAAGATAAAGCATCCATATTTTGAGCTTTAGTAATTCGTGGCACTAATTCCATAGCAATAGCGCTTAGATTTTTCTTGGCTAATCGCTCAATATACTCATGATTAAAATATGGCGATAATAATCCGATAATAATTGCACCAGCTTTAGCAAATATTAATTCACTATATTTATCGCTCAAAGGCGAAGGCTGCACTTTTAGTATAATGTCGGCATCTGAAATAATCTCAAGAGGAACAGCTGAAATTTTTGCTCCCTGATTCGTATAATCCTGATTTAAAAAGCCGGCAGGTAAGCCAATATCTTTTTCCACTATAACCGCAAAGCCTTTTTTAACTAAAAGCCCTGCTACTTCAGGGGTAATAGCGCAGCGCGCTTCATTTTCGGCTCTTTCCTTCAATGCTGCAATTTTCATAAAATATTTAAGTTTTAATTATGTAGCTAGGCAGTGTTAATAAACTTTTTTAATTGATAATTAAATAGATTTTTTAGCGAAAATTAATAAGATTTTTGCAGGAATAGTTATTCATATTTCAAAAAAATCTTATAATTTGCAGTAAAAAAGAATTCAATTATCTTTAAAATTAAGTTTGTTAACACTGCCTATAGTATGTATTGTAAAATAAAACACTCAAATATCAAAATGAAAAAACTATTTTTTTTAATTCTTCTTTGTTTCTTAGCCAATACCTCTATGGCAAGCCTGGCAAATCAAGAGGCTATTTCACAATTCAAAACATATTTACGTGAAATAACGTCAATAGCGGTAGATTTTACGCAAGAAGATTCACACAATAATAAAGTCGAAGGAAAATTATTAATAAACAAGCCTTATAAATTTCGTTGTAACTATTATCCACCTTTCCCTCTGGTTATTATCGGCAATAAAAACTATGTATCGATATATGATTATGATATGCAGCAAGTAAGCCGTATTAAAACAGCCGAAAATATATTTAATTTTTTACTGGAAGATAAAGAAAATTTTGACAAACATTTTGTTTTTGAATCAGCGATAGATCAGGGTAATATTTTTAAAATTACTATTTATCATAGTTTAACGGAGCGGCATAGCGAAATTACTTTTAACAAATCTACTAAACAAATTCAAATGATGAAAATATTTGAAGATGATAATATTATTACTATTACCTTTAATAAAGTCGTTAAAGTACAAAAATTTGATGATGATTTATTTAAGCTAAGAAGCCCTGACATATTTGGCCCGCCAGAACGACTAGACAAACCTTCGATAGAAAAAAAATATATTAACGTTGTTAGTTAGTACTTGTTTCTTTAAATCAAACAAGTTATGTTATTTATGCTAGCGGTGGGCATTGTTTTTATTCAGGTGGTCAGGTTCGAGAGAAAGCAGCCAAAGTAAAATTCGATGGGTCACTGCTAGTAATATCAATATCCCAAATTAAATTGTAGGAATGTCATTCCCACGTTAGCACTTCGTGCCTCCTCATAATGACGATTTTAGACATAAAAAATACTAAAGGAATACTAGATGGAAAAAATTTATTATATAATTTTTGCAATTATCTGTGGGCTAATATTAATTTTTAGTTCCTTATTTTCTGTAGATCAACGTCAATTAGCCGTAGTTTTTCAGTTCGGTGAAGCAATGAGAACTATAGAAAAACCGGGACTACATGTTAAGATTCCGTTTATTCAAAATGTAGAATTTTTTGATAAACGTATTTTGGACGTTGAAGTAGAAGCAAAAGAATTAACCGCTGCCGATGGGAAAAGAGTTATTGTTGATGCTTATGCGAAATTTCGTATTAATAATCCGGTAATGTTTTATAAAACAGTACATAACTATCAAGGCGTTAAAATACGGCTTACTAGAAATTTAGAGTCGTCAATGCGTAAAGTAATAGGTAAAGTATCGTTAAGTAACCTACTTACTACGGAACGTACTAACGTGATGTTTAATATTTTAAATCAGGTAAACGAAGAAGCAAGAAATTTCGGTATTGATGTAATAGATGTTAGAATTTTAAGAGCAGATTTACCGAAAGAAAATAGCGCCGCCATTTATCGCCGTATGCAGACAGCTAGAGAAAAAGAGGCTACGCAAATTAGAGCGGAAGGACAAGAAGAAGGCGTGCGTATTCGCTCAAAAGCTGATAAAGAAAGTAAAATATTACTTGCTACCGCTTATAGAGATTCACAGATTATTAAAGGTAAAGGGGATGAGGAAGCCGCAAAAATATATAATGCCGCTTATTCCATTGATTCAGAATTTTACAAATTTTATAAATCACTTATAGTATATAAAAATTCTTTAAAGAAAGAAGACACTGTATTTGTAGTTTCACCTGATGCGGAGCTATTGAAATATTTGAACTTATCGAAATAAATACTATGAGATGTTTTTTAAAAATTCGACAGCTTAAATATGTTATTTTCTTTATAAGTTTCATTTTAAACAATCAAATTTTAGCAGAGAAAAATTCTAACCCTGCAACATCTGGAGAAAGTGAATTTGCTGAAATAAATTCCGTACCATTAAAAATTAATGAATCGGCACGTTATAGCTTTGCCGATATAGTTGAGCCGCTAATACCGGCAGTTGTTAATATCTCAACTATTGAATATATAGATAAGAAATCTGAAAGTCTTGATAAAGAAAATTTACGTGATAAAAATCCGCTAGATTGGATTAATGGGTTTTTGGAGCGCTTAAATATTCCTCTTAATTTAGAAGAAATTGATTCTACTCCTAAATCTGTTCCTTTAGGCTCAGGTTTTATTATTGATCCTAGCGGCCTTATCGTAACTAATTATCATGTGATTACTAATGTAAATAAAATTACTGTTAAACTAGCCGATAATACTGAATTATCTGCTAAATTAATAGGTAGCGATACTAAAACCGATTTAGCGCTGTTAAAAGTAGAATTTCCTGACCCCTTACCTTTTGTTAAATTTGGAGATTCAAATAAAGCCAGAGTGGGTGATTGGATTCTTGCAATAGGTAATCCTTTCGGTAATTTAGGGGGCACCGTAACTACCGGGATTATATCGTCAAAGGGTCGAGATATTGATATAGATACCGACAATATAGTAGATAATTTTATTCAAACCGATGCAGCAATTAATAACGGTAATTCTGGCGGTCCGATGTTTAACCTTGAGCAAGAAGTAATAGGGGTGAATACTGCTATTTTTTCCCCGCTCGGTACTAATATCGGCATCGGCTTTGCTATCCCTTCCAACACGGCAAAACCTATTATAGAGCGATTAAAAAAAGACGGGAAAATCAATCGTGGGCGTCTTGGGGTAGTAATTCAAGATTTAACGGATGAAATAGCTGCAGGTCTTGAATTAACAGATACTAACGGCGTAATAGTCGCAAAAGTACAAGAAGATGGTCCAGGTGATAAAGCAGGGATAAAACCCGGGGACGTAATAATAGAATTCGCCGGTCAAGCGATTAAAAATACCAGGAAATTACGAGTAATAGTAGCTGAAACGCCAATTGATCAGGAAGTGAAAATTAAAGTAATACGTGGCGGTAAAATACTAGAGCTAACGGGTAAGGTTACCATTGATATTGAAGAAATTAAAAAAGAGAAAAAAGTAACAAATGATGAAAAAGCTATTGAAAAAGAAGTAGAAAATAACTCCTCTATTATCAGAAATAATGTCACTTTTAGTAATTTAACTGATAAGTTAAAGGAGAAATTTGCTATTCCTAAAGATAAATCAGGAGTTATTATTACTGATATTAATGAAGAACAACAAGAAATAGATTTAAAAGTCGGTGATTTAATATTATCTGTTAATCAGCAAAATATCATTGATATTAATGAATTAAAAAAATTATATGAAGATGCCAAAAATGCTAAAAAGTCAAGTATTTTACTTTTAGTTGAAAGGGCTAGTACTAGTATGTTTATACCTTTGTTAGTAAATTAATACGCTTGTCTTTCGAAAATTGTTCTTTCATTTTATCGGGGATTCACATGCTCACTTATTAAGTATAAGCTGCGCTTGCTCACCCCTCAAAATAAAATTCAATTCTCGAAATACTTCACGTATAATACCAAATTCTAAATTTGAAATTTAATGTTAATTAATTATGATAGCAATTTTAAGTTTTTATAGTTTTGTCAATATAGAAGAGCCGGAGTTTTTAATACCTAAACTTTTACTTATCGGTAAAAGAAAATATTTGAAAGGTACTATTCTTGTATCGCACGAAGGTTTTAACGGCTCAATTTCTGGCTTACATGAAAATGTTCAAATTATTCTTGAAGAAATTACAAAATTGACCAAAGCTAAAGATGTTAATATTAAAATAAATTATAGCGAAATTCATCCCTTCCAAAAGTTAAAAGTAAAGCTTAAGAAAGAAATTGTTGCTATGGCATCCGGTAATTTAAATATAGAAGAATTAAAAGGTGAATATATTGAGCCTGAAAATTGGGATGATTTTATTACCAAGGAAAATGTTATAGTAATTGATACACGCAATAGCTATGAAGTAGAAGTAGGCAGCTTTAAATCTGCTATTAACCCGCATACAGAAACATTTAAACAATTTCCTGTATGGGTAGAGCAAAATAAAGAGATTCTAGCCGGCAAAAAAATTGCTATGTACTGCACCGGTGGAATTAGATGCGAAAAATCCACTAGCTTACTAAAAAATTTAGGGTTCACTGAAGTATATCATTTAAAAGGCGGGATACTGCAATATTTAGAGGACACTCAGAATAAAAATAATTTATGGCAAGGAGAATGTTTTGTTTTCGATGATAGAAGAGCGGTAGCAAACGATCTTTCTCCTGCAGAAGGACATTGGTTAGAAAGAGAGGCGTTGCTGCGTGGATAAGTTAGGGGTATTCTATGTCATTCCCGCGAAAGCGGGAATCCAGACTTTATTTTGTCATGCTGAACTTGTTTCAGCATCTTTTATAGTAGATCCTGAAATAAATTCAGGATGACTATGTTTTTTCTGGATTCCCGCTTTCGCGGGAATGACATAGAAAATTTGAGCCATGCAACAGGACTACAAAGAGTATAATATGACAAAAACAAAGCAGGAAATTTATAATAACAGACCAACCTCTCCTCATTTAACGATATATAAACCGCAAATAAGCTCGAGTTTATCAATTATGCACCGCATGACAGGAATAGGTTTGTTTTTTGCCCTAGCAATATTGGTATGGTGGTTAATTCTTAGTACATTTGATAATAGTTATTTGCAGCTTGCCAATAGTAGTATTATCAGAATCTGTTTAATGTTAGTCAGTTTTGCCTGGTTCTATCATTTATGTAACGGTATTCGTCATTTATTTTGGGATAGCGGTTACGGCTTTTCCATAAAAGCAATTAATATTACCGGCTGGTGCGTAGTTATAGCTTCACTAGTAATGACAATATTGTTGTGGGTATAAAATGTCTAATGATTTAAAAACAGATATTGCCAAAGCTAAAGGGCTAGGCTCTGCAAAAACCGGTTCACATCATTGGTTAATGCAGAGAATTACCGGTATGATATTAGCCTTATGCTCTTTGTGGTTGATGTATTTTATATTAATCAATAAAAATAACGATTTAAACATTATTATTGAAGAACTAAAAAAATCTTTTAATGTGACTCCCTTATTGATTATAGTAATTGCATCTTTCTATCATGCGATGCTAGGCATGCGGGTAGTTATTGAAGATTATATAAACTGCATTAAATTGCGTATTAGCTTAATCGTATTGTTACAACTATTTAGCATTTTAACAATTGTAGCTTTCATTGTTGCATTATTTTACAAAAATAGTTAATAAATATAAGATATTTAATGCCATTCCCGCGCAGGCGGGAATCCAGACTTTTCTTTGTCCTACCTGAACAAGTTTGGTTACATCTATTGAAAAATATTCTAAAATAAAGTTCAGGATGACTTAAAAGTATTTTTCTGGATTCCCGCTTTTGCGGGGATGACATAGAATAAGACAAATATATCAATTCTTAAAAAATTAACTTAATGACAAAATCGTATAATATAACTCATCATAAATTCGACGTAGTAGTAGTCGGGGCTGGCGGAGCAGGTCTTAGAGCGGCGTTCGGCATGGCAAAGGAAGGCTTAAACACCGCTTGCGTTACTAAAGTATTCCCGACTCGTAGCCATACAGTAGCAGCGCAAGGCGGGATTAGTGCTGCCCTTGGCAATATGGGAGAGGATGATTGGCGTTGGCATATGTATGATACAATTAAAGGCTCTGATTGGTTGGGTGATCAGGATGCTATTGAATATATGTGCAAAAATGCTGCCGATGCGATTTTAGAGTTAGAACATTATGGAGTACCGTTTTCAAGAACTGGTGAAGGTAAAATTTATCAGCGTCCTTTCGGCGGCATGACCACGGAATATGGCAAAGGTAAGGCAGCACAAAGAACTTGCGCAGCAGCGGATCGCACGGGTCATGCCATACTTCATACTTTATATCAGCAATCTCTAAAACATAAAGTACAATTTTTTGTTGAGTATTTTGCTATTGATTTGCTAATGGAAAATGGCGAATGCAAGGGATTAGTTGCCTGGAATCTTGATGATGGCAGTTTACACTGTTTCCATGCTCATACCGTAGTATTAGCTACCGGCGGGTATGGGCGCGCTTATTTTTCAGCAACCTCTGCTCATACCTGCACCGGTGATGGCGGCGGTATGGCAATCAGAAGTGGCCTGCCGTTGCAGGATATGGAATTTGTACAGTTCCATCCGACAGGTATTTATTCGGCCGGTTGTTTAATTACTGAAGGTGCCAGAGGCGAAGGCGGATATTTAGTAAACGCTAACGGCGAAAGATTTATGGAACGATACGCACCATCCGCAAAAGACCTTGCTTCAAGAGATGTAGTATCAAGAGCGATGACGATAGAGATTCGGGAAGGGCGAGGAGTCGGCGAACATAAAGATCATGTATTTTTACATTTAAATCATTTATCTCCTGAAATTTTACATAGTCGTCTTCCTGGTATTTCAGAAACTGCTAAAATTTTTGCCGGCGTCGATGTAAATCGTGATCCGATTCCAGTCTTACCGACAGTGCATTATAATATGGGCGGTATACCGACTAACTATCACGGTCAAGTAATAATTAAGGACGGCGAAAACCATAATAAAATTGTTAACGGACTTATGGCTATCGGCGAAGCAGCTTGCGTATCGGTACATGGTGCAAACCGCTTGGGGTCAAATTCTTTACTTGACTTGGTAGTATTTGGAAGAGCCGCCGCTTTAAAGGCAGCGGAGCTTATCAAGCCAGCTGCTTCTCATAAACCGCTTGCAGATGAAATATTAGACAAAATAATAAGCAGATTTGATAAAATTCGGCATAGTGAAGGTCCTATCCCCGTTGCTGACTTAAGGCTTAAAATGCAAAGGGCCATGCAAAGCCACGCATCGGTATTCAGAACTCAGGAGGTCCTGGATGAAGGAGTGCAGCTAATTGATCAGACAAAAGCACAATATACAGATATTACAGTTAGTGATAAATCCCTGATTTGGAATAGTGATCTAGTCGAGGCTCTTGAACTAGACAATTTACTTGATCAGGCAGCAGTTACTGTACACTCCGCTGCCAATAGAAAAGAAAGCCGCGGCGCACATGCAAGAGAGGATTACCCTGATCGTAATGACGTAGAGTGGATGAAACATACGCTGGCGTGGATTGACGAATCAGGCAAAATAACTCTTGACTATAAGCCGGTAACCCTTACTACTTTAACAGATGAAGTAAAGGCAGTACCCCCAGCAAAAAGAGTTTATTAACACGTTAGAAAGGTTTTGTTAGGTAGAATGATTTTATTCCATCATTGCGATCGACCAGCGGGAGCACAGCCTTACCCCATCATTGCGAGGAGATGCGTAGCACCGACAATCTACAATACTCATCTGTCATTGCGAGCGAAGCGAAGCAATCCAACTAATTCCATAAGATTGCCGCGCTCCTTTTAGTCGCTCGCAATGACGCTTGGAGTATCCACGCAGCAATGCCTTTCTTCAATGAGAATTCTGAAATACAAACTCTAGCCAATCAAAAAATAATTAATTCTAAATTTTTCTAATGTTAGCGTAACAACGTGCTTAACAAATTCTTTAAGTAATTTCTCATCCGTTACCGGTTTTGCATTTTCATCGTTAGCCGTTAATTCTTTAGAGATAAATCTTTTCAGGATTGCTTGCTCAATATCCGCAATAGTATTAGTACCGTCTAGCAACTCTAAAATATATTTTTCTTGTATCTGTAAACCAATCATATCGTTAAGTCGATTTGTCACGCTTATGAGTTTATTCGCTGAATTAATATGTGCATATTTTACCTGATATCTTAGAAATTCGCTAACTTTCGGTTTTGCGGCAATATTTGCTATAGCATTTGGCTTTTCAGCATATATTTTTATGAAACCTTGAAATATAAATTTAACAAAATTTGCTTCTAATGCTGTTAAAAAATCCTGTAATTGGAATTTTCCAAGCTTTTTAAATGCTGCTTTAGCAACTTCCTCTAAACTTATTGGATTTGCGATATTTTCACTATATACGTATAAAATAGCTTTCATAACTGGAGAAGTAGTAGAAATAAAAGGTTCCCGTGAATTTTCGTAATAGAAGCCAATATTTTCTTGTTCATTAGTTAGATCAATATCTTGTTGATTAGTCACCGGTCTAATATTAAAAGTGGTATAGAAATTTTTTAACTTATTAAATTCAATATTTCTATTTATAGGAACGTTATTATGACATAGCAAAGTAGAGCGGAATTTACGATTAGTGATAAAGTCCATATACTGTTCGGTGCGGACGATATCATTAACACCTTGTAATTTTTCCGCGGCTTTAGGCGGTAAATTACCGATAAACATTGAAGCAGGAGAAGTATCCCCAAGATAAGCAAGCTTATGTTTTTGTGCTTTTTCTATAAATTGATAAAAATAAAACCCGGTATTTTCTTCGCCTAAATATTCATGTAAAAGATATGAATCATCATATAAAGCTAAAATTTTTGCTTCGTCCTGTAAAAATTTAGCATAGGAAGAAGAGGAGCTACCTAATGACTCGTTAATAAAGCTTAATAGTAATTTTGCTTGTTGTAACTTATCATTATTATTCTGGAAAATTTCCGAGTGGAACATCATCATTTCCCTAATAGTTTTTTGCATATTCCAGCCGGGTAGAGTATTGTAACTAACAAATGCAATGCCATTTGGATTTAATAATTTGTTAGTAACCTCAAGGATTTTTTCTTTTACCTCGTCTGGTACCCAAGAAAATACGCCGTGACAAATTATATAGTCAAATTTACCGTAAGACTCATCTAAATCCATTATAGATAAATGTTTTAAATCTACATTTTTAAGTTTTAAATTCTCAATTACTTTAATACCTTGCTCTATCTGTTTTTTTGATAAGTCAATCCCAAGTGAATAAGAATTAGGGTACATTTCAGCAAAATTAAACATATTGCTACCAACACCGCAACCCATTTCCAATATTCTCGCTTTTTCTACCTTTGGTGGATTTAATCCGAACAACAATCCGATAGTTCTTAAATGGTTAGGTGTAGTATAACCAAAAGAAAACGGTGAATATGGAACTTCGTCATAAGATATTTTATTATTCTGTGCAGTCATGGTTTTTCCTAAATAAAAAGATGATTTTAAAAATTTTAGTAGAATTAAGCAAGAAATATATACAGTTTAAGGTAATATCACTGCGAGCGACTAAAAAGAGCGTGGCAATCTAAAAAACTACAACTTCGTCATTGCGAGCGGAGCGAAGTAATCTAATCATAAGATTGCCGCATCATTGCTATCGCAACTTCTCACAATGACGGTGTTTTTGCAACGCTTTGGCTCCACGCAACCCTATCTCCGCGCAATGACGTAAAACAACCTTACTTTACTTTTTTGAAGTAAGGTTAAGGAATTCATGGCGATATTTCTGTTGCTCGGCAAATATCCCTGTATAATGCATTGTGTTCATAATGCTATTATCTTGCATTACTCCTCGCATTGACATACAGCTATGTAAGGCCGAAATCTTAACTGCAACACCGAGTGGTTTTAAATTATCTTGCACGCTTTCAGCAATTTGTACTGTCATTTTTTCTTGAATTTGTAGCCTTCTAGCAAAAATATTTACTATTCGTGCTAACTTACTTATGCCGACAATACAATTATCAGGAATATAAGCTATATGTACCATACCGTTAAAAGGTAACATATGATGTTCACAAAAAGAGGTAAATTTTATGCCTTCTAATGAGATAAAATCCTGAAAATTACAAGTATCGTAAAATTTGGTATTTAATATTTTAGCTATATCTTTTTCATAACCGGAAAATATCTCCTTGTAGCTATTAATTACTCTGCTTGGTGTTTTAAGTAACCCTTCTCTGTTTGGATCTTCACCAATAAATTTTAATAATGTTCTTACTGCTTCTTGCGCTTCTTCTTCGGACGGCTTTTCAAATGTCATAATTCTATTTATTTCTAAAAAAGATAGTTTTACCACAAATATAAACAAACATCAAGCCGCCTACTATGGCAATAAGCCCACCGCCTCCCATCATTCCCATTAATAGCTTGACGGATAAAGCCATTTCCATATTTAGGTCTTTGCGAAGAACTCCGTAACCGCCGGCGAGTGCCAGACCTGTAATATGTAAAATTTGTCCAAATGTTAGGAGGTAGATTGCAAATGTCATCCCGTGGCTTGCCCACGGGATCCAGCCTTGCTTTGTTTTTTCCTGGATTCCTGCGATCAACGGAATGACATATTGTACATTATGACATACCCCAATACTCAAATAACAATATCCCATACAAGCTATGCTTATCCCAACGATTGAACCATGATAGTGCGCGGGGATCACCACGTTTATACCGGAGATATTTATGGCAATTAACCCCCCAAACAAAAATAAAGTAGCGGAGCAAAGTAGAGTTGTTTTTGCGATAGTGCTATCACTCCTGTCTTCTGTGTCATTCCCGGTTTCTATGTCATTCCCGCGTAGGCGGGAATCCAGAAAAAACAATTCTAAAACCATCCCTACTAAACAGCCAACAGGAGCAATTCCCCCAAAATACTTCATATGACTCGTATAATATTCCTTAAACTCACCGTCGATAATGTCGTAAAAAAAATGTCCGGCGACAATAAGCACGCTAAAAATAAAATTTAAACAAAGTAAGAAAAAATAGAATTTTTGGAATTTTAATTCATGACCCACTAATTTTTGCAGCAAACTAACCCAAATAAATATTGCTATTTGCGTATATATAAATTGTAGTAAATGCCCACCACTCCAAAAAAGCAGTTCATAATAAAATTCTATTTCAATTGGAATGACCTCGATAACATTTTGTAATTGGAAGTAAGAGCAGGTAAAGCATAGCCAAGTTAAAATAAATATTATTGCCGTGGATAAAACGGTAAAGCGCATTAAATTCGTCCAATTTTTCCAATCAAAAAGATATAAGATGTTTAGAGCAAATAATAATGTTGCAACGCCGAATAAAGCGAGTCCTAAAACAAATATAATATTCTCTAGCATCGGGACATAATTATTCATTACCGGATTTTGTCCGGCTATCGGAGAAATAGCTATAAGCATGGTGCCTAAGAAAGCAAGTTTGGGGTGGATGTTTAGGGATAGTACAGCAACGTCATTCTCGCAAAAGCGGGAATCTAGTCTAACGTCATGCTGAACTTGTTTCAGCATCTCATTAATAGATCCTGAAATAAATTCAGGATGACTTTTTGCTAGTTTCCTGGATTCCCGCTTTTGCGGGAATGACATACTATAACTCCAAATACTTGCCGTGATAGATAATAGCCAAACTAATACCGATAAATTAACATGGATAATTAAGGCAGATTTAAAAATTTCAGGATTTGGAAAGAAGCAAGATAGCTGAGGGGTGCGAAGAATTACTAAAATCACCGAGTATAAACCGGCAAGCCCTAAAGATATTATGCCAAGTTTAAGCCAGTCACGAGTTAATTTATTATTTTGTAACTCCTCAATGATGTTTTTAGAAATCATAAAATAACAAATGATAAACAGGAATAGAGGAAAGAAAGAGGAAAAATTATTGACTAAAGCAGATAGTCAAAATGGTGGGTTTGAGAAGACTTGAACTTCCGACCTCACGCTTATCAGGCGTGTGCTCTAACCAACTGAGCTACAAACCCGTATACTGCTTGTCTTTCAATAATTGCTCTTTACATTTTATCAGGGGTTCACATGCTCACTTATTAAGTATAAGCTGCGCCTATTTATTCATTTTAGTGGCACCCATCAAAATAAAATTCAATTCTTGAAATACTTTACGTATACTCGGTGATTAATTTTATAAAATAACTAAAATATGACAACTAAAAATATGGTGAGCTCGCCGGGGCTCGAACCCGGGACAACCTGATTAAAAGTCAAGTGCTCTACCAACTGAGCTACGAGCTCGAATATAAAATTTAAGTAAAAATACCTAAAACTACATTCAAATTATGTTTTACTTTATCGTGGAAAAAGGCTAGTATGTCAACAATTATTTTCCTTAATAATCAAATAATATAGTGTTTTTATGCAGCATTCCGACGTCGCAATAATTATTCCTTCAAGGCTTGGCTCGACTAGGCTAGTTGAAAAAGCTTTAAGACTTATCGGTTCATTATCAATTATCGAGCGTGTATTTACGAATGTAGCGCAAACAAATCTTGAGCATATTTATGTTGCAACTGATTCGCAGGAAATTGCTGACAAAGTTACCAGGCTAGGAGGAAAAATAATATTTACCGATAGTGATATTCCTACAGGTACTGACCGAGTATATAAAGCTTTTAAGCAAATTCCCGATAACACAAATATCAATTACATTGTTAATGTTCAGGGAGATATGCCTTTTATTGAACCTGGTTCAATTATAAAAGCAATTGAAGAGCTAAAAAAAAGCGATTATGATATCATGACACCGGTAGTTAAAGTCGGTATTGATATTGTAAAAGATCACAGTAATGTAAATGTAGTAGTGGATTTTAAAGGTAAAGCGTTATATTTCTCACGCAGTATAATTCCAAACGGTGCGAAGGATTTTTTATACCATGTAGGATTGTATGTTTTCCGAAAAAGTTCTTTAGAAAGATTTGTAAAACTTGAGCCTACATCATTGGAAAAAACAGAACGTTTAGAGCAGCTAAGAGCGCTTGAAAACGGCATGAGTATTGGGACATGTCTAGTTGATAACATTCCTATTTCGGTGGATACGGAAGAAGATTTAAAAAAAGCTATACAATTTTATGAAACAAAGAAAAGTAGTGTTATAATTTAATGGTACGTTTTATTTTTATTACAGGGGGTGTAGTTTCTTCGTTGGGGAAAGGTTTAACTTCTGCTTCACTTGCTATGTTACTACAAGCTAGAGGATTTAAAGTTTGTTTGCGTAAATTGGATCCATATCTTAATATTGATCCTGGTACAATGAATCCCCATCAACATGGAGAAGTATATGTTACGAATGACGGGGCAGAAACAGACTTAGATCTTGGTCATTATGAGCGTTTTACCGGAATCTCTGCTTGTAAATTGGACAATATTACTACTGGCGCAATATATTCTTCCTTACTCAAAAAAGAGCGTGAAGGTAGTTATTTAGGTCATACGGTTCAAGTTATTCCTCATGTTACTAATATAATAAAAAAGTTTATATCTCTTGGCACTGAGAATTATGATTTTGTTTTATGTGAAATAGGAGGAACCGTCGGAGATATAGAAGGGTTACCTTTTTTTGAAGCTATAAGGCAAGTAGGCAATGAGTTAAAAAGTAAACAAACGCTTTTTATTCATTTAACCTTACTACCTTATGTTGCTACTGCTCGTGAGCTCAAAACAAAGCCAACACAGCATTCTGTAAAAGAACTTCGCTCTATAGGCATTTCTCCAGATATATTATTATGTCGAGCAGAACGAAATATTCATAAAAAAGAAAGGGAGAAAATAGCTTTATTTTGTAATCTGGATGTTGAATATGTTATTCCGGCAATAGATCAAAAAAATATTTATGCAGTACCGATTGCTTACCACAATATGGGGCTAGATGACAAAGTTCTTAAACTTTTTGGTATTAATGCTTCTTTGCCTAATTTAGATAGATGGTATAATATTATCGAGTGCCTTAAAAATTCTACCGCTCAAATTTCGATTGCTGTGGTTGTTAAATACCATAAATTAAAAGATGCTTATAAATCTGTAATTGAAGCTCTTGATCATGCTGGTATATATCATAAACATAAAATCCGATTAATATGGATAAATTCCGATAATATAAAAGAGGAAAATATTCATAAAAAATTATTTGGAGCTGTAGGAATTATAGTGCCTGGCGGATTTGGAGCACGAGCTACAGAAGGAAAAATATTAGCAATCAAATATGCCCGTACTAATAATATACCATTTTTAGGTATTTGTCTTGGTATGCAGCTTGCTCTTATTGAAATAGCACGCAATATTTTAGGTATCAAAGATGCTAATTCAGAAGAATTTTCAAATAATGGCACAAAAATTATAAAGGCAATAAACAAACTTGAAAATGAAAGCGCCCCTATACAAGACAATATAAAAAATACTATGCAACTTGGTTCTACTCCTTGTATTCTATGTGCAAATACATTAGTAGCTAAAGCCTATCAGACTCTTAAAATTAATGAAAGACATCGTCATCGCTATAAATTTAATAATAATTTTAAAAATAGTTTTAAAAAAATAGGAATTAAGTTTAGTGGTTTTTCTTTAGATAAAAAACTAGTAGAAGTAATTGAAATACCTTCACATATGTGGTTTGTAGGAGTTCAGTTTCATCCAGAATTTAAATCTAAGCCATTTGAACCTCATCCTTTATTTATTGACTTTATTAGAGCATCAATAGAATATAGCAAAATGTAGTTAATCGATTTAAATTTTAATCCAAAGATTTAAAAATATTAAAAAATCTTGACAGGATTTCTCTTATAATTTAGGTTGCTTTAAAATAAGCTCAAAGGTAATTAATGGATGCCGTGAATTCTAATTTCACACTCTGGAATAAGGTTAGAAACAGTAAATTTAGGTATATTGTATGGCCAATTAGATCGTATGAATTAACTAAATTCGCGCCAATGGCGTTGTTAATGTTCTTTATTCTACTTAATCAAAATTTAGTACGTAGCATTAAAGATACTTTGGTTATTACTCTAATTAGCTCTGAAGTAATTAGCTTTATAAAACTTTGGGGCGAGATGCCAATGGGAGTTTTATTTGTTATTCTTTACTCCAAGCTCTGTAATATCATGACTACGGAGCAGGTTTTTAGAATAATAATTTGCGTTTTTCTTGGTTTTTTTGCCGTTTTTGCTTTTATCTTATTTCCTTACCGGGAATATTTTCACCCCGATCCTGAATTAATTAAACATTATATAACGTTATTGCCTCATTTAAAATGGTTTATAGTAATCTGGGGACAATGGAGTTTAGTATTATTTTATATAATGGGTGAATTATGGCCAGTAATCGTCTTTACTCTTTTATACTGGCAGTTGGCAAATAAAATTACCAAAGTTGAAGAGGCGCCACGATTTTATTCTTTTTTTACTTTATTCGGTCAAACTAATTTGTTAATTTCCGGTACAATAATAGTCTATTTTGCTAAGGGCGATCATTTCTTTTTACCGTTATTTGCTCATTTAAGCGATAAAACTGAAATTCTTTTAAAATCCTTCACTACAGTTATTTTGTTATCGGGATTAATCTGTTTAGCGCTTCATAAACTTATTGATTCTAAAATAGTAGAGTCGGATAAAAATATTAAATCTAAAAATAAAAGAACCGACATATTAAAATTGGGACTAGTAGATAGTACAAAAATAGTTTTAACTTCTAAATATTTAGGACTTATTTGTATATTAATGATCTCATATTCTATGAGTATTAATTTGATTGAAGGCTTATGGATGTCTAAAACGAAACAGCTTTACCCGACAGCGCAAAGCTTTATGTCTTATCAAGGAGAAGTAATATTTTGGACAGGGATATTAACTTTGATTAGCGCCTTTTTAGGCAGTAGTTTAATTAGGATATTTGGTTGGTTTTGGGGAGCTATCGCGACGCCTGTTATGATGTTCATATCCGGAGTTATGTTTTTCTCTTTTACAGTGCTTGAGAATCATCTAGGAGATATTGTTTTAGGGCTCGGTTATGTTTCGCCGTTAATCGTAACGGTTTTTATCGGCGGATTATGGCATGTACTAGCTAAAGGAGTAAAATACTCGCTTTTTGACTCTACAAAAGAGATGGCTTATATCCCTCTTGATAACGAAATGAAAACTAAAGGTAAGGCTGCTGTTGATGTTATGGGAGCCAAAATAGGTAAATCAATAGGAGCAATTATTCAAATTATTTCTTTTAGTATTTTCCCAAATGCAGTACATAACGACCTAGCAGGAATGCTTATGGTGGTTTTTGTTATTGTGTGTATTGTTTGGATGTATGGGGTAAAGGTTTTGGCGAAACACTATAAAGAACTTATTAGGTCTTAGAGGTATGTCATTCCCGCGCAGGCGGGAATCCAGAAAAATAATAGTCATTACTTCATTTATTTCAGGATCTTTTTAATAGATACTGAAACAAGTTCAGCATGATAAAAAGCCTGGATTCCCGCCTGCGCGGGAATGACATAAAGAGCAGCAGGAATAACATACTGCTAATTTTAACTATCCACATAATAATGCTTTACAGCAAAAATGTACAATCTTAAAAATCAATATTATGCAAAAATTAATAATTAGAGGAGGAAAAGCTCTTAAAGGTAGTATTAATATTAGCGGTGCTAAAAATGCCGTGTTACCTATTATGGCGGCTTCTTTACTTACCGATAAGCTACATATCACTAATGTTCCCAAATTGACTGATGTATATACTATGCAGGAGTTATTGAAAAGTCATGGTAGTATTATTGATATAGTAGAGCACCCTGATCAATTTGAATTAACAATTAATTGTAATAACATCAATAATTTTAAGGCTTCCTATGATATAGTTCGTAAAATGCGAGCCTCTATTTGGGTTCTTGGACCGTTACTCAGTCGCTACGGAAAAGCAGAAGTATCTTTACCAGGCGGTTGTGCTATAGGCGCGCGGCAGGTAGATTTACATGTTGCTGTTTTAAAATCTATGGGGGCTAAAATTAAAATTGAGAACGGCTATATAAAAGCAACAAACCAAGGTCGTTTAAAAGCTACCCATTTTGCTTTTAACAAAATTTCTGTCGGAGCAACGATTAATGCAATAATGGCTGCAACTTTAGCCGACGGAGAAACTATACTTTTTAATTGCGCAAAAGAACCCGAAATTATTGATTTATGTCATTGTCTCAATAAAATGGGCGCCGATATTTCTGGTATCGGTACTGGCGAAATAATTATTAATGGTAAAGTTTCTTTAAATAAAGCAAATTATAAAGTAATGCCGGATCGTATCGAGGCCGGTACTTATATGTTTGCGGCGGCAATTACTAAAGGTGATTTAAAAATCCTCGGAATTGATTACCATATTATTGAAAATATTGCTCTAAAACTTATTGAAGCAGGAATAAAAGTTACGCCGGTTAGTAATGGGTTACAAGTAACTTACACGGATAAATTAAATTCGGTAGATGTTGAAACTAACCCGTATCCAGGTTTTTCAACCGATTTGCAGGCTCAGTTTATGAGCCTTATGTCTCTTGGTAATGGCGTTTCCGTAATTACCGAAAATATTTTTGAAAATCGTTTTATGCATATTCCTGAGTTATGCAGAATGGGAGCAGATATTACTGTACACGGTAATAAAGCAATAGTGCGGGGAGTGCCTGCTTTAAAGGGAGCAGAAGTTATGGCAAGCGATCTTAGAGCATCAGTTTCACTGATTTTAGCAGGGCTTACTACTACAGAAGAGACAATAATTCATAGAATTTATCATTTAGATCGTGGATTTCAAACACTTGAAGCAAAACTAAATAATTGCGGTGCAGACATTATAAGAGTATAATAAATATTTAATAAATGGAGTTAAGGTATGGCAAGGATTACTGTTGAAGATTGTGCACCAAAAGTTAAGGATAAATTTAAGCTGGTAGCCTTAGCTGCGCAGGGAGCTAAATATATAAATTCTCGAGGAGAAGCCACCCCTAGTGATGGCAAACGTGATAAAGCAACCGTAAGTATATTACGTCAAATTGCTGCCGGTCAGGTATCGGTACCGCATTTAGAGGAAGAATTAATAAATCGTTTACGTACTAAAAGTAGGGTTGAACCTATTAATTACGATAATGGTGATAGTGAGATAGAAGAAACGAACGAAAATTTTGACTATATTCCGGGTGGATCGGATATTTATATAGGAGAAGATTATTCTGATTTGGATGATCAAACCTTTACTGAAGAAGATAGTTTTGAAGATGAAAAGAAGTAGTATACTCAGATAGAACTCTGTCATTCCCGTGAAGACGGGAATCCAGACTTTTTTTGTCATGCTGAACTTGTTTCAGCATCTATTGAAAAAGATCCTGAAATAAATTCAGGATGACTATTTTTCTCTGAATTTCCGTTTTCACGGGAATGACATAGAACATATTTTAAACTATGAGTAGTATATGATTGTTGGAGTTGGAACAGATATAGTGCAAATTCCTAGAATTGAAAAAATATTCTCTTTATATAAAGAGATTTTTGCTAACCGAATTTTAGCACCGACTGAGTTACAAAAATTCTTTTCATTAGATGAGGAAGCACAACCCAGTTTTTTAGCTAAACATTTTGCTGCAAAGGAAGCTGTTAGTAAAGCTTTCGGTACCGGGATTGGTAGAGGAATAAATTTTAAAGATATAATATTATTAAACAATAGCTCCGGTAAGCCTATTGTTAAAATTGCTTCTCGTTGCTTAAAGAGTTTTACTTCCGTAAATATACATCTTTCTATATCTCATGATTATCCTATTTGCGTTGCTTTTTCGGTAATTAGCAAATATACTGAATGATAGAATAGCTGAATTTTTATAAATCATAATTATCGTATTCTGCGTTGTTATAATTTATAGTATAACATGCCTCGCATATATTATAACATTAAAATGCCTTACGAAATGACATTAAAAAGTAATTATTTATGTTAATATATAAATTAAAATTATCTATTAAAAAATGTTTTATCGCTTTGATATTCCTAAGTGCTCATTTTTCGCAAGCTGAAATTATTCAAGTTGAGAGCCTGGAAAAAATAAACCAGGATTTCATAGAAATTTATAATAAAGACTATTTACCGCAAGATATATTAGTAGTTATAGGACTTGAAAAATTGATATTTAACCCGTTATTGCCCTCTAGGCCTGAATTTGCTCAGGATAACTATTCTAAAATATTGCCCATTTTTCAAAAAATTAAACCGCGGTCAAAAGAAATTTATATGGATCAATTACTTCTTGTTGATTATAAGCAAGAGTTACTTGATCATGATTTACCGAATTTTATAAAAACAATTAATAACAACGGCACACCTATAATAGCCATCAATAATAGCTTTACCGGTAATTTCAATAATATTCCTAAACTAGAAATATGGTTAGCCGATTATTTAAAAAAAGACTTTGATATTGATTTTTCCCGTAGTTTTTCTAAAAATAACTATATCATCTTTAATAATTTACAAAGTTTTGAGAATACTTATCCGGTATTTTATAAAGGTATATTAAGTAGTAATAACACCTCTCAAAGTTCGTTAATACTCAGCTTTTTAATTGAAGTAAATTTTATACCAAAAACTCTTATGCTAATTAGTAGTGATAAAGACTTGCTAGGTTCTGTGGAGGCTCAGCTTAATAGTTACAGCTCTAATATCAATTATATAGGTTATCATTATATCGGCACTTCTAAAGAAAGTCGCAATGAAAGAGATTTAGCATTTTATACTAAATTTTTTAATGACCTAGTGATTAAGATAAATAAGGTACAAAGAAATAATCCATTAGCTAAAGCTAATAAGCAAAATAATAAAAATCCTTATGATAAAACTCAATAAATTATACTTATTATTATTTCTTCTATGTATTCCTTTCATAAGTAACGGGCAAATAATTCCTACTTATTCTATTGATTCCATAACAATAAAAAATTTATTGCCGAAAATTGATGCTAATACGTTAGTATTAGTTAATATAAATAATACTATTATTACTCCGAGATCAAAAATATTTCGTTATAATAATAATCCTTATATAGCATTTGTTGAAAACTTAAATAGTTTAGCAAAGTCTAATTCTGCAATTAATGTGACAATTGCTTCGTTAATAACGCAAAGGCAAATGATGTTGGTAGAACAAAATTGGCCAAACCTCATAAATAAAATGAAATCACAAGGAGCGAAGGTGTTTGGTTTTACTAAAGTAATGCCGGTATACAATTTAATTAATAATTATGAAGGGTGGCAATATAGTCAACTACAAGCATTTAATATTAATTTTACAAATAAAATTAGCAATAAAGAAATGTTTAGGTTTGACGATCATGATGGAAATGCGCCCGTTTTTTATGAAGGTATATTATTTACCGGTAATGCAAGCAAAGTGCAAACTCTTATTGAATTTTTAAAAATTATAGATTCTATCCCTCTTAAAATTGTAATTTTTGAAAATAACGAGGCAGAATTAAAAAATATAGATTCTTTCTTAAGGATGGTTGATGTAGAATATTATGGTATAGAATATTTAGGTTGGTCACAAATAGAAGGTTCTCCTGATGAGACAATAGCAAAATTGCAACAAACTATACTTCTAAATACTAATAAGTGGGTAGAAGATGAAGAAGCAGAGAGTTTATTAAAAAAACCACAACAGGGTGGATAAGACTATATTATGAATAATAATCTAATCAACGCTTTAAAAGATTTAGTAATTAAAGCGGGGCGAATTGCTTTAGATATCAAAAAAGTAGGATTGATAGTTGAGAATAAGCTCGATCACTCTCCCGTGTCTAACGCCGATAAAGAAATAAGCGAACTTATTTACCGAGATTTACAAACTTTAACTCCGGGCGTGACGATAATTTGTGAGGAACAACCTTTGCCGATATTAAGTAGCGATACATTTTGGTTAGTTGATCCGATTGACGGGACAAAAAGTTATATAAGCGGTAAAGATACTTACACTATAAATATAGGGCTTATAAAAAACGGTATTCCGACTATTGGCTTAATATACCAGCCTGAAAATGCTAAACTATATTATACCGACCCAAACGGTAACTTAGAAATTGAGCAAAATTTAGTAAAAATACCGATCAACAGAGAATTAAAGAAAAGTGGTTTTAATGCGGTAATTAGTTTCTGTCATCCAAATAAAGCAACTACAGATTTTTTAGAGAAATATTTAATAAATAAAATAGAAAGTATAGCAAGTTCTATAAAATTGTGCTTAATTGCAGAAGGAGAGGCTGACATATATCCTAAATTTGGGCGTACCATGGAATGGGACATAGCAGCCGGTCATGCTTTAATTAAAGCGGGAGGAGGTAATATTTTTGACCCTAGCGGTAAGGAAATTACTTACGGTAAAAAGAATTTTACTAACGCAGATTTTTTTGCCTGTGGTCCTTACTGGTTACAAAATCAAAAGTATAATGTCTAAATCCGTCATTACGAACGACCGAAGGAAGTACAGCAATTTAGAACAGCCTTATCGTCATTGCGAGAAGGGACGTAGTCCCGACTTGGCAATCTAAATAAAAATAGCTGGATTGCTTCGCTTCGCTCGCAATGACGAGTGGAATTTTAGATTACCCTACTTCCTTCGGTCGTTAGCAATGACGGTACTTTTTCCTCATAAAAATTAATAAACAGTTGAAAGATAAATTATGCACTTGTCTAAATATTTCCTACCAGTATTAAAAGAAGAGCCTGTAGAAGCACAAATAATATCTCATAAGCTTATGCTTAGAAGCGGAATGATTAGACAGCAGGCAGCAGGAATTTATAGCTGGCTTCCTTTGGGGCTGAAAGTTCTTAAAAATATCGAAAATATCGTTCGCCTTAATATGGACAAAGCCGGGGCGCTTGAGGTGTTAATGCCCTGCATTCAACCGGCTTCATTATGGATAGAGTCCGGACGGTTTGAAAATTACGGCAAGGAGATGCTGAAATTTCAGGATCGACATGACCATGCTTTATTATTCGGTCCGACTAATGAAGATATGATAACCGATATTTTTAGACATAATATCCAATCATATAAAGATTTACCAAAAAATTTATATCATATTCAATGGAAATTTCGCGATGAAATCAGACCTCGTTTCGGTGTTATGAGAGGGCGGGAATTTTTAATGAAAGATGCTTACTCATTTGATATAGACGAAGAAAATGCCGTAAAAACTTATAATAATATGTATAAGGCGTACCTCAATACATTTCGTGATCTCGGCGTTAGCGTCGTACCGGTAATTGCCGATAACGGTCCGATCGGTGGCAATTTAAGTCATGAATTCCATATTATTGCCGAAACCGGCGAAAGTACTATTTATTACGATAAAAGATTTAAAACATTAAAAGAAAATTCAGAAATCGATATAGAAGAACTTAAAACCTGGTATGCAGCTGCCGAAGAAAAGCATGACCCAGATAAATTAATAACTCCAAACGAAGAAATAGTTAGCAGTAAAGGTATAGAAGTCGGACATATTTTTTATATCGGCGATAAATATTCTGTTACGATGAATGCAATGATAAACGACAAAAACGGCAAACTTGCACCGGTGCAAATGAGTTCTTATGGTATTGGGATATCACGACTTGTTGCCGCAATAATAGAAGCAAATTACGATGCAAAGGGTATTATATGGCCGGCAAATATTGCACCTTTTAAAGTCTCCCTTATTAATTTAAATATTCTTGATAACAAATCTCACGAAATAGCGCAGCAACTATATAATCAGCTTACTTCTCACAATGTAGAAGTGTTATATGATGATACTAACGAGCGAGCAGGTAGCAAATTCGCAACGCACGATCTAATAGGCTCGCCTTATCAAATCATAATTGGACCTAAAAAAGCAGCAAATGACATAGTAGAATTAAAAAACCGCAAATCTGGCGAGATAGAGGATATAGCGGTTGATAATATTATTGAGCGGTTATTGGAAAATCTTTGAAGCTATATTAATGCCGGCATCCTGAGCCGTGAACATGTGGCGGATGGAGCTTTAAATGCTTCTCCATTTTCTTTAGCAAAGTATCTCGTTTTAGTTTTGAAAGATAATCTAAAAAAACTTTGCCGTTTAAATAATCCACTTCATGCTGTATTACTGTAGCTAAAAACCCATCGGCATCTAGCTCCTGTTTATTCCCTTGATAATCAAGATATTTTACTTTTATCGTTTTTGAGCGAGTAATATTTGCCTCTATCCCAGGAAATGATAAAGACCTTTCTATAAAACTTTGCTGCTCTTCAGAAAAATAAATTATTTCAGGATTAATCAAAATAATAGGTGAAGATTTATTATTTTCATGCAAATCAACGACCGCTATACGCTTCAATATCCCGACCATATTAGCGCCAAGCCCAACGGCTCGCTCTACCTGCATCGTTTTAAGCATCTTATCAACGATAATACGAATATTATCGTCCACGACATCTATTTCTTCAGCTTGTGTTTTAAAAATATCGTTCGGTGCGTAGACTATTGGAAAAAAAGATAAAGTCATAGTTATAATTTATTTTTGATAATAATTGTTGATAATATATTTTCCTTATACGGCTCCCCTGAATGATAGGAACGCCTGTAGCTTGGATATTTTAAAGGGTTTGTGTAGGTATCTTCTGAAATATTTTTAATATTTTCTATTCCTGCTTCCTGAAGTCTTGCCTCTACATATTTAGGCAAATCAAACATATAATGCCCTTCTCTTTTAGACTCAACAAAAAATACTGAATTATTAGGCGAATCAGCAATAAAATCAGTATAATATTTATTATCAACTTCATATGAGCTTTGCGCAATAGCCGGACCTATTACCGCTATTAAATTTTTTGCGCCTTTTTCTTTCATAGAAGAAACTAAATTGCTAATAATATTAGCTTTGGCGCTCTTCCATCCGCAATGCGCTGCACCGATAACTGTTCCGTCATCACTTGCGAGCAGTACTGGTACACAGTCTGCTGTTTGAATAGCCAACACTAAATTTTTTTTACTAGTTACACTGCCGTCTGCTTCTGACTCGAAAGTTTCGGACTCCACGTCCGCATCGATGATTTTATTGCTATGCACCTGACGTAGAATTAAAATATCCGCCGCCGAAAAATAATTAATAATAGATTTTTTATTTTTTTCTATTTCTGCTAGATTAATAGATTCATTTTTTTTGCTATAAACATGACTGGAATCCTTGTAGCTTTTGTCAAAAATTTTATAATAAACTAAACCATTTATTAGTTCTTCCATGCAAATATCCTATAATGAATTTGTAAGTAACCTAGCAAATAATTTACAAAGAAACAAGCAACTAGAGAAAATAATAACAAGATTCCAGAAAGATTATAACTTAATTCCAGTTATAGGTGTAGAAATAGAATTTTATTTAAGCTCCAATATTGATATATCAAAATTTGAAACTCTTACAAGTAAATATTTAGCACAACAAAAAATTTCAAAAATAAAAAAAGAAAGAGGCAATAATCAATATGAAGTAGACTTGCCACCTTCAACAGATTTAATAAATTATATTAATGAAATATCTAAAGTTAAGCTTGTTTTAGAAAATATCGCCAGCGAGTTGAAAGGAGATATAAATTTTTCTCCTAAACCGTTTTTAAATGATTACGGCAATAGTATGCATTTTCATATAAATTTTATTGCTGATGATAATGTAGAGGATATTGTAGTCAAATCAGCCCTATTTGGATACAATGAGTCGAGGGTAGAGCCTATAAGAATAGGTGAGCCGATGAGTAACGATGTAGACAAGGGGAGATCATTTGACTACATGATTGCTAAAAGTCTATGTCATTATATGCTCGATACTTTCCTTATATTTATGCCTAATGAACAGGATTATTTGCGTTTGGATAAAAATTTTATGGCTCCGACTAACATATCATTCGGCGGAAATAATAGAACGGTTGCTTTGCGCATACCTGACTCCATGCCGAAACGTTTGGAGCATCGTTTATCTTCTCCCTCTACCGACCCGTATATAGCAATATTTACTATTCTGAAGTCAATATTATTAGGTTTTCAATTTCCTGAAAATATTAATGACATTACCAAAATATATGGTAATGCTTTTGATGAACAATATAATTTAATTTCTCTACCGAAATCACCTGAGGAAAGCTTTAAATTATTTAAACCGAAATTTTTTGAAGAGGATTAAGATACTTAAAACGTCGTTGCGAGGAGTAGGTATTGTTGCGTAAATCGGTTTTTTTGGTGTCATACCAGCGAAAGCTGGTATCTCGCTTTTGTTAAGTAGATTCCCTCTTTCGAGGGAATGACACCGAAAATACCTAGGATATCCACGCAGGCAATGCCGCACGGGAATGACTAAAGTAAAAATTGTTCGGTACTATAGGTCAAGCCACAGGGTGACAAGCCTTCTCATCACATGATAACAATAATTCTCAAATTAACGAGAATATAACTCGATTACTAAATTAACTTCAGGCTCAAAAGGATACGGCACATCAGAAAGTACCGGGACTCGTATGAACTTGCCAGAAAATGAAGTAGCATCAAACGATAAATAACCAGGCGCAGCCTGACCTTGTTTTGATACTGATTCCAAAACAACTGCCATTTGTTTAGTAGAATCTTTAAGCTCAACAACATCTCCTTCCTTCAATCTCATACTTGCAATATCGGCTTTTCTGCCGTTTATCTTGATGTGACCGTGTGAAACTAATTGTCTGGCGGCAAAGATTGTCGAAACGATATTCATTCTATATACGACTGCATCAAGTCTGCTTTCTAATAAACCGATAAAATTCTCACCAGTATTGCCTTTCATTTTTTGAGCAAGAGCAAAAATATTTCTAAATTGCTTTTCGTTAATACGTCCGTAATGACATTTTAGTCGTTGCTTTGCTTTTAAGTGTAAACCATAATCGGAAGTTTTAATCATGGTATTTTGCCCATGTTGACCGGGACGATAATTTCTTGTATTAAAGGCGTCTTTACTATCTCCCCATAGGCTAACACCCAGTCTTCTACTAGCTTTATACTTAGACTTAACGATTTTTGTCACTATTATATCCCTTATATTATTTGGTTCATATACTGCTCGTATTTCGAAAATTGGATTTTATTTTGATGGGTGAGTGAGCGGAGCGTACTTATAATACGTGAGCACACGAGTCCTTGATAAAATGAAAGACCAATTTTTGAAAGATGAGTAGTATTAATTACAAAAAATATATACATTTATCACATTAAAGTCAATCCTTGATTTTTATAGTCAATTGATTATATTCAAAACAAATTTTTAAAAAATATTTCCATGAATTCAATAATCCCTGCAACAACACTTATTACTAAGGAGAATCATAACGGCAGTACCGTTAAAGACTATATTTCGCTTATGAAACCACGAGTAATGTCTTTGGTAATCTTTACGGGATTTTCAGGATTATGGCTTGCCCCCTCCTCTATTCATCCTTTTATTGGGTTTATTGCAGTCTTGTGTATTGCGCTGGGTGCCGGGAGTGCGGGAACAATTAATATGTGGTATGACAGGGATATAGATAGACTAATGAAGCGGACACAAAAAAGACCGTTAGTAACTAAGGTTATGGAAGCTGATGAGGCTTTGTCTTTCGGAATAATAACCGGGTTTTTTTCAGTCTTTTTTATGGCTTTGTGCGTTAATTTCCTTGCTGCCGCATTATTATTATTTACTATTTTCTACTATATTTTTATTTACACAATGTGGTTAAAACGCTCTACAGTACAAAATATTGTTATCGGCGGAGTTGCCGGTGCTCTTCCTCCTATGATCGGCTGGGCTGCCGTTAGTAATGATATATCGCTCGAGTCATTTATTTTATTTTTAATTATTTTTATCTGGACGCCCCCCCATTCTTGGGCATTAGCTCTTTTCTGTAATGAAGATTATAAAAATTGTAATGTACCGATGATGCCGGCAGTGAAAGGAGCTTATTATACTAAAAAACAAGTAGTTTTTTATAGTATTGCATTATTTATTACCTCCCTGATACCTTTTTTCATAAAAATAAGTAACTTTACATATTTAATAATTGCAACATTACTAAGTTCAATATTTTTATATTATGCTGTTTCGTTATTTCGGGACACTCCTGACTATAAACAGGCAAAAAGGCTTTTTGCTTATTCAATATTTTATTTATTTGCTATATTTTTAGCGTTAGATTTTTGTAAAACGGCAGTTTAAAAGTATTATAAACGTCATTGCGAGGAGATGCGTAGAATCGACGTGGCAATCTAAGACTCTCGCCGTCATTGCGAGCAAAGCGAAGTAATCTAGCTTTATTTTTTAGATTGCCGCGTCGATGCTACGCATCTCCTCGCAATGACGAGGTTTTATGACAATTGTGATCTACATAACAATGCGGCCACGGTATGACAACATCACTCAAAACAACTTCTTCAAACCCTTCTGTAATAATTTATTAACCGGATCGCTAGCTTTATTATCGTTATTCTCTTGATTATTAGTAGGCTGAGCGTCTGAAGGTTCGGCAGACTTCTTTTTACCAATTCCCAGCGCATTCTTAATAATATTTTCAGGTTTAACATTACCTTTCTTTAAGTCTTTTACGACACTATTCACTACGTTTTTAACCAAATGCGTTTGTAGTTCCTTAAGGTCTAATTTGTGCTGTGGATTATTTAGGGATCCATACAACTTCACCCCTAAAGGCGGCAAACTTCCTATAGTAACACTAGCATTTACATCCATCATATATGGCGGTAAATTAATTTGACCGGTAGCATTTCCAATAGCAGGAGAAGCATCAATACGGCATTCAGTTAATTTAACAATCCCGCTTTCAATATTGCTATTTATGACTAGATTATTAAAAGCAGTTTCACCGCCTGCAAACGAGGAGTTAATTACCCTTAATATTCCTTCAGCATTTTTAACGTTATTTACCGCATCAACTATTTTATTTAAGTCAAAACCGCTTACTTTACCTTTCAAGGCATTCATACTGAATTTCCCTCCTAGATTACTCACATATTTATAGCTGCTATTTCCATGAGTATTAAGGTCGGCTTTAAAGCTTAACAGCCCTTCAGTTATTTTGATTTTACCCGATTGCGGTATTATATTTCTTAAATTTGCATGTTTTAAATCAATGTTAAAAGAAGCGTTTTGGTCTTTATTTGCCTGTACATAACCTGCTACATTAAGCTGGCCACCGTAAATATTTCCAGTGAGTGAATTAATACTTAATTTACCATTTTCTATATTTAATTTTATCCTTAAACTATCAAGAACTAAAGAACCTTGTGTAAGCTTATTTATAGAAGCAGTAACATTTCCTGCAACGGAATTTAAAAAAGATAAATCTATTTGATCATTTGACCAAGGAGTACCGCCGGCGGGAATATTTTTAGTCATATTTTGCCCACTAGCCCTGGCATGTGATTGGCTAGCTGAATTGGAAGCAACGATTTTATCCAAATTAACTAAATTACTTTGTAAATTTAGTGTGAAATTCGGCTTGTTACTACTTAAATTAACGTTGCCTTTAACTAATATATCAGTGCCAAAAATTCCTATTTTATCATTCACCTGAAAAACATTACCGATTTTTTGTACTTCACCGCTAATTTGTAAAGCACCTATAGAGTTAGAACCATTAACCCCCAGTAAATTCATAAAGGAATCAGCATTATTAACTTTTAAATTATGAGAAACAATAATATCTTTTTGTAGATTTTTTAGTTTAACCATTCCTTGCAAGCTAGTATTTGCAGCAATGAAATTGATATTTTGCAAGGTTATTTCTTGAGGATTATAAATTAAATTAGTAGTAAATGTTAATTTTTGATTAGCGATAGGCAGGGGGCTAGCCGGTTTCATATTTAAAGCTGCAAGTAAAGGCTCGATTGCTTGAGCTTGTAGTTTAATGTTGCCATTAAAAATAGCAGATTTATCAATATTGGAAGTTACGTCAACTATAATATTACCAGGATTTAAAACTATATTCGCTTTAATATCATTCTGATCGATATTGTAATTGCCGCTCGCTATCAGCTCAATATCTTTAAAATTAAGCTTTGTATCTTTAATAACTATCTCTTTATTATCGGCCAGGATTGAAGTTACTAACTCATAATCACCCTGCAACTGAACAGGAACACCAAAATTTTTGCTATTACCTTTAATCGAGGCATTACCTGCAAAGGAATTATTATCAGTATCAAATTTTCCTTCAATTTTAATTTTCTCATCGGCAATATTAATTAAAGAAGTCACAGGAATAATTTTCTCAAACTCTCCTATATTTCCTTCTATAACAATTTTTTGATCTAAACCGTTCCCTGACAAAGTAAAATCTATCGGCCCCCTGATGCTATTAATTTTAGTATCTAGATTTATATTATCAAATATTTTCTGTTCTTTATTAGCAGTATAGGTTAATTTACCATTTACTATTTTAATATGCTTAACAAAAACAGGCAATTCTGCTGTTTGATTCTCTATAACGGCCACTTCATTTCCTTTGGCAGTAGCATTATTGCTTTTTTCAGCTTTAGCTATGTCCCAATTTTTTTGACCATTATCCAATATCTCTAAGTTAATAGTTGGCTCTTGTAATTCAATACTAGCTATTTCAATGTTTCCTGTAATAAGTGGCAGTAGGCTGAGAGCCGCCCTGGCCTCTTTTATATCAAGTAAAGATGGCTCTTTTGCTCCTGCTATGGAGGATAATTTAACTCCTTGTAGAGTAATTGCAGGATTTGGCAGAAGACTAAGCTTTATATCGCCGTTAATTTCTAAATCTCGTCCCGTTACTTCCTTTACTTTACTCGTTATTAAACCTTTATAGCTATTTAAAGGAATAAAAAAAGGTATTATAATTAAGAGAGCAATTATAACTAAAAACGTAATAAGTGAGTATTTTAAAGCTTTTGACATGACTTAAACCTAACTAAAAATGTATTTATATATTTTTAATTAATACAAATTTAGTTAGCTTTGTCACGCTAATTTTTTACCCCTTACTTATTAGGCATTGTTGCGTGAAACGAATTTTTGATGTCATACCAGCGAAAGCTGGTATCTCACTTTTGTTATATTGTTAAGTAGATTCCCTCTTTCGAGGGAATGACACCGAGGACGTTTAAGACATCAATGCGAGTAACCCTACTCACTATCGCTATTATTCTTACTGGAACCTACTACCGGTAGCTCATCGCTTGCATACCCTTCATCTTGATCATTATAGTTATATAATTCAAAACATTTTGGCTCAAAATTACTATCTCTTAATTTTTTATTAGCTATCTTCATATTTACCTCTGATATTTTTCCTTCTTTATACTCATCTTCAACTAAAACATTTTGATAAAACTGTTCAAAAGTCATGTTCTTTTCATTTGGTATTGTATTAAAAGTTATAATAGCTTGATTAAAATATTCCTCGCTTTTTTCTCCTTCTCCAGCACTACTTGCCTCTATTAATATTATGATTTTATTTATTAACACTTCTGTGGATGGCACAAGTTTAATAATACTCTCATATATTTCTAGTGCTTCATCAAATTGCTCAAAATCAACTAAAATTTTTGCTTTATTTTCTAAGGCCCCTAAACAGTTAATATCAATCTCCAGAGCTTTATCATAATCTGCAAGAGCTTTTTCAATATCATTGAATTGCACTAAAGCAACCCCACCTTTCCATGCTATTATTTCAGCAATTTCTTTATCTAATTCTTTAATCTTTTTTTGATTTAAAGCCGGTATTTCGTTGCCTTTATTTGTGTATATCTGCTCAGCATCTTTCTTATAATTGCTGCCCTCTATTTCCAAAACTTTTTTATAACATTCTATCGCTTGTTTACCTATTTCTTGATCTTTCAAGTTATTATCAATAGCAAGGTTTAATAATATATTACCCTTGTTATAGTAACTTTTTAGTAGAGAATAATTTAATGCTATAAGTTGATCACAATAATTAGCAGCTTTTTCATATTGACCTAATTTAAAACACGTTTCTCCTAATTTGTTTATTATTCTGATATCATCAGGCTGTTCTTGAATAGATTTTTTAAAATGTATTAGAGCTTCGTCATTATTTTTTATTCTAAGAAAAGCTCGGCCCATATAAAAATATATTTCTGCAAGCTGCTTAGGGTTATTAGGGGATTGTGTTATTGACTTCTTAAATAAAACAAGGGCTTCCTCATTTTGTTGTTCGTTGAATAATTCTATTGCTTCTTCATAGTTATTAGAAAAAGAATCTGAGCTAAAAGTTTCTTTTTTCATATATTTGTTACTTACTCCTTAATTGATAAACTATTTTTTAAGGAATGGGTTATAGCAGATAAGAAATATATTGCAATATGTGAAGTATGCTTAATTTAATGCGTTTTAAATTAATTATACAAATTTATAAAGTCTTGGAGAGGGGGAAATTCTAAATATGAAGGTTTTGTTTTATTAGGGTTTAATTAGATACATAAAATAATTTACATCGATATCATCACTTAATTGCCATTTATTGTGAGCAATGTCAAATACTAAACCTTTGAGTTCTTTTATATTTATAGCCAGAGGATTTAATATTTCATAAATCTCTGACGGTTTTAGGAATTTACTATAATCATGCGTGTTTTTTGGCACCCAGCTTAATATATATTCAGCTGCTATTATAGCCAAAAAATAGGCTTTTTTAGTGCGGTTAATCGTTGAAATTATTGCCATACCTCCTGGCTTTACTAATTTTGTCAGATTAAGCATAAAAGCCGGAACATTATCAATATGCTCTATAACTTCCAAGCAAATTATTACATCATATAATTTATTAGTCGGTAATTCTTCTATCGTTGATTGCAGGTAATTTATTGTTAAATTATTCTTTTTAGCATATTCGTTTGCCGTCTTAATGTTACCTTCTAACGCATCAATGGCAGTAATGTTAAAACCTGATTTACTTAATGGTACGCTAATCAATCCGCCGCCGCAACCGACATCAAGAATGTCTAACTTCGAGAAAGATACAGCATCATTCAGAAAGCTTGATACAAGCGAATTTTTTAGAGCTCGCCTGTGCTCACGTACTTTAGTACGCTCCGCAGGCTCATCTTTAAATTCATCTTGTCTGAAGCTTTCTGAATTTAGCTGTACAGGGGATTTTTTAATATCATAATGCGATGTTATTTTATCTATTATATAATCCAAACGAATAGGATTTATTTGGTGCAAAATACTAAATTCTCCTTTTTCATTCCACCATTCATGCGAAATTTTAGCAAATTTCTCTAATTCTTTTTTATCAATTGAAGACATAATAGATATTTTTTGTTAGCATTCACGGATTAAAGGTTTATTAGTGCTTTATTATCTGCTATTTTTTATCTTTTGTCATATGTTAATTTAAAATGCTTCTGATAATACTAGCGTTAATTTTAATTAGCCTGATCTTCGCCCCGCTTGGCTGTATTGCTTTATGGAAGAAATACGTTTATTTCGGTGACGGGCTTGCTCATGCCAGTTTTCTTGCGGCAAGCATCAGTATTATTGCCAACTTTCCGTTAATATATTCCAGTATGTTAGTCGCCGTTATTTTTGCAATCTTTGTTTTTATTTTAAAAAATTATTCTGGAAAAAATGCCGTTATAAGCCTAATATCAAGTTTTATGCTATCTCTAGCATTAATTATAAATTACTTCAGCCCTAGTCAAAATAATGTTACTAACTTATTATTTGGGGATATCTTGTTAGTATCCCCCGGCGACTTAACATTATTATCTATAATATTAGTACTAATTATATGTTTTATCGGATATTTTTATAATCAAATTATTCTGATTATTATCAATAGAGATATTGCGGTAATAAAAGGAATACAGGTCAAAACAATTGAATTACTATTTTTGCTTCTTCTTTCTCTTTCGGTATTTTCTACTATTAAAATAGTCGGCGCATTAATGGTAACGGCGATTTTATTAATTCCAGCTATGACCGCAAGATTTATTTCCCGCACCCCCTTACAGATGCTAATCTATTCAATAATAGTCTCAATATTTATAAATTTTTGTGGATTTATTGCTTCCTTTTACTTCGACATTCCTTTTACACCGATAGTGATTATAATAGGCACGTTTATTTACGGGATGTTTTATGTTAAGAAAATATATAAGAGGGGGTGAATGAAACAAAGCGGGGAAGGATGGTATGATTATTACACATTCCCGCGGAGGCGGGAATCCAGAAAAATTATAGTCACCCTGAATTTATTTCAGGATCTTTTTCAGTAGATGCTGAAACAAGTTCAGCATGACAAAAAAACTGGATTCCCGCCTCCGCGGGAATGACATAAAATCTTCTCGCGCCAGCGAAGCCTTTACATATTATCAAACATTTGCTTACGCGCAACTTTTCTTATTCTTCTTGCAGCTTCTTGACCTTTGCGCACACGCTTTGCTGAGCGGGTTTCATAATAACGCTGTTCTTTCATTTTACGAAAAATAAGCTCTCTTTGTGACTTTTTTTTCAAAGTTTTTAGAGTGTTATCACAATTGCCGGCGTGAACATTTACTAATATCACTAAAATTACTCTCCTTAAATAATTGTATATATCTATTTGAACAATATTCGTATTATCTATATACTAAACTTATGTGTCAAGCCTAAATATAGGTATCCTAATATGAATGTTACTCAAGAATATTATATCAAAAAGATAAGCTTTATGCAATCTTTATTAACATTATTACCGTTTAATGAATGGAATAATAAGCTACTTGCGGGAGCTGAAGAGCATTGTGGGTTTGCTAGCGATTATAATACGCTACTTTTTCCTAATGGCTTACAAGAAGTGATAGACTTTTTTGAAAAGCAGCAAGATGATAAAATGCTAATGCAGTTAGCCACAGTTGAAGCTCCAAAAAAAATAAGGGATAAGCTATCATTAGCTTTAAAAACTAGAATTAAAAATTGTACGCCGATTATTCACAGTAAAAACGCTGCTTATTTTGCAATGCCTAATAATGTATTATTTGCTACAACCCTGGCTATGCGTAGCTGTGATCTCATTTGGCGTTATGCCGGCGATAAATCCCTTGACTATAATTACTATACTAAAAGAGGATTATTATTTACTGTTTACCTACCCGCAATTCTATATTATATCCAGGATGAATCAGAGAATTACATTGAGACGGATAAATTTATAGATGAGTCTTTAACAAATATAATAAATGGTTTTACACATTTTAAGAATTTGTGTAAATTAGCCGAACCTTCAAATATACCGATTATTAGGTTGTTTGTATGATTTTGTGTCACTCCGTAGCTTGACCACGGAGCCCAGAAAAATAAGTACTGGATACCGTGGTCAAGCCACGGTATGACAATATTACCAAATAACTTTTTTATAAAAACTAAATATCTTAAAAAATGACAAAAAAATATTACCCTGAAGTTAGTTCAAATGCTGATTTTGCAGCCATAGAAAAAGAAATTTTAAATTACTGGCAGGAAAATAACATATTTCAAAAATCTATTGATAATAGAAGTGACGAATCTGAATTTATCTTTTATGATGGTCCGCCTTTTGCAAACGGCTTGCCGCATTATGGACATTTGCTCACTGGTTTCATCAAAGACGTATATGCTCGTTACCAGACTACGAAAGGTAAGAAAGTTGAAAGGCGCTTTGGTTGGGATTGTCACGGATTACCGGCTGAAATGCAATCCGAGAAGGAGCTGGGTATTTCAGGGCGTCTTGCTATTACTGATTTTGGTATAGAGAAATTTAATAGTCATTGTAAAGCGTCAGTAATGAAATATGCGAGTGATTGGGAAGAATATGTAACACGTCAGGCAAGATGGGTGGATTTTAAAAATTCTTATAAAACGATGGATAAGAATTTTATGGAATCCGTTTTGTGGGCATTTAAGGAGTTATATAATAAAGGTTTATTATACGAATCGATGCGAGTCATGCCTTATTCCTGGGCCTGCGAAACACCGTTATCTAATTTTGAGACAAGGCTTGATAATTCATATCGAGAAAGAGCTGATAAGGCAGTAACCGTTAGTTTTGTGTTGTGTCATCCTGGCGGAAAGACGGTCTTGTTGCAGGGGCCGGACAATCGCAACGGTGTCATTCCCGCGAAAGCGGGAATCCAAGAAAAAATAGAACAATCTCAACTTAACCCTAATTATAAAGTACTGGATCCCCGCCTTCGCGGGGATGACATAGAATATAGAATCCTTGCCTGGACAACAACGCCATGGACTCTGCCATCTAATTTAGCGTTAGCAGTAGGTAGCGATATCGAATATGCGCTAGTTCCTAAAGAAAATATTTGTTACATTATAGCTAAATCGTCTTTAGGTAAATATGCTAAAGAGCTCGGACTAAGCGGTGAAGAAAATTTTGAGATAATTAAAGGGGCTGAGCTTGAAGGTTTAACATACAAGCCATTATTTGATTATTTTGCAAATCATCCAAATAGCTTTAGAATATTTGCAGGTAATTTTGTTGTTGAGGGTGACGGCACAGGAGTTGTCCATATGGCTCCAGGATTTGGTGAAGATGATCAAATACTTTGCGAATCTAAAGGAATAGAGCTTGTTTGTCCGGTTGATAATAGCGGGAAATTTACCAAAGAAATTCCGGATTTTGAAGGGTTACAAGTATTTGATGCTAACGACAAAATAATTATTAAACTAAAAAATCAGGGAAATTGGTTTAAAACCGAGCAATATATTCATAATTATCCGCATTGCTGGCGGACGGATACGCCTCTTATATATAAAGCTGTGCCATCATGGTATGTTAAAGTTACGCAGTTTAGAGACCGAATGGTTGAGCTAAACCAACAAATTAACTGGATACCTACCAATGTAAAAGATAATTTATTTGGTAAATGGCTTGAAAATGCTCGTGATTGGTCAATAAGCCGTAATAGATTTTGGGGCACGCCATTACCTGTCTGGAAATCAGATGACCCAAAATATCCACGCATAGATGTTTATGGCTCTATAGAAGAGCTCGAGAAAGATTTTGGGGTTAAGGTCACCGATTTACATCGTCCGTTTATCGATGAGCTAACAAGATCCAATCCGTCGGATCCAACAGGCAAATCCACGATGCGAAGAATAGAAGACGTATTTGATTGTTGGTTTGAAAGTGGCTCAATGCCATATGGGCAAGCTCATTATCCATTTGAAAACAAGGAATGGTTTGAGAATCATTTTCCTGCCGATTTTATAGTTGAGTATTCAGCTCAAACTCGTGGCTGGTTCTATACTTTAATGGTGCTATCTACCGCTTTATTTGATCGTCCACCATTTTTAAATTGTATATGTCATGGCGTGATTTTAGACGCTACCGGTCAAAAATTATCGAAACGCCTCAACAACTATGCTGACCCATTAGAATTATTTGACAAGTACGGCTCGGACGCTTTAAGGGTTACGATGCTCTCTTCAAACGTCGTTAAGGGGCAGGAATTATTAATTGATAAAGACGGCAAAATGGTATTTGATACGCTTCGTTTATTTATTAAGCCTATTTGGAATGCTTATCATTTCTTTACGATGTACGCCAATGCCGATCAAATCAAAGGTGAATTAAATTTTAATTCCAATAACGTTCTGGATATTTATATATTATCAAAACTTAAAATAGCTGTGCAAAAAATCGCAGAAAGTTTAGATAATTTTGATACGCAAACCGCTTATCATGCTATATCTGATTTCTTTGAAGTTTTAAATAATTGGTATATCCGCCGTAGCCGCGCCAGGTTTTGGAAAAGCGAAAAAGACGAAGATAAGCAAAACGCTTATAATACGCTATATTTATGTTTAGAGACTATGGCTATTGCGATGTCTTCGCTTGTGCCTATGATTTCTGAAGCTATTTATTTGGGTCTTTGTCATCCTCGCGAAAGCGGGGATCCAGAAAAACCTGTATTCTTGGATTCCCGCCTACGCGGGAATGACATAAGCGGTACTCCTTCCGTACATCTATGCAATTTCCCTATCCTTTCAGAATTTGAAATAAATCATGAATTAGTAAGCACGATGGATAAGGTGCTGGATATCTGTAGCAATAGTTTGTTTGTTAGAAGCCTTGAAAATATTAGAGTACGCCAGCCGCTGGCAAGTATAACGATTATTAGTAAAAACAACAATGAACTTAAAGATTTTGAAGATTTAATCAAAGACGAAATCAACGTTAAATCAGTAATTTATCATGATAATCTAGAAAGTTATGCAACTAAAAAACTATCAATTAATTTCCCCATACTCGGAAAACGTTTGCCGCATAAAATGAAAGATATCATAACAGCGTCTAAAAAGAATGAGTGGGAACTAACAAAAGAAGGGTTAAAAATTAGCGATGAAATATTAAATTCTGATGAGTTTAGTGTAATTTTAGAGCCGCATCAAACTATAAAAGGCGCAAAAGCTTTTGCTGATAATACCGGTTTATTGGTACTTGATTTAGAGTTAACACCTGCATTAATCCAGGAAGGCATCGCAAGAGATTTAGTGCGTTCTATTCAACAAACCCGGAAAGATGCCGATTTTTCAATAAGCGATCGGATTATGCTCGAAATTACCGGTGATTTAGATCTATCTGAAATATTAAAACAATATGGTGATTTTATCCAGGAGCAAACTTTAGGTGAATTTAGCCACAATTTCACCGCCGATTATGTAAGCGATATAGAAATTGAAGGCCAGAAACTTAAAGTGAAGATCAAGAAAATAATATTTTAAAAATTTGAAATAAAAGCATTTATGAAAACCGCTTTACCAGCTCTTTCTCTTAAAATCCAAGCTAGGCTTGATTATAGGTTTAATGTCATTCCCGCGAAGGCGGGAATCCAGACTAAAAAGCCTTATCTTGTAAGGCTTTTTTCTATATAATTGTAAGTTATATAGATTTTTAGTTTAATTTTCTGGATTCCCGCCTACGCGGGAAGGACATCTTCAACGTTCGTATAGTAGAGGATCAAGTCACTGCACGACATCAAGTTACTTATTCCGCTTATTTAAAGCGACTAAATAAATTTCTGTAGATTCTGCTCTGCTAGAGGACGGCTTAAAATGTTTTACTAAAGAGAAATGAAGTTTTACCTTATTTAAAAGCTCGGTTTCAGTGCCACCACGAAAGATTTTAGCGATAAAATGTCCTTGAGGTTTTAGAATTTTTACGGCAAAATCAAAAGCTTGTTCACATAAAAACATTGTGCGAGTATGATCAGTAGCCCTATGCCCCGTGGTATTTGACGCCATATCGCTCATTACTATATCTGCTTTACCGCTCAAAGCTTCCGTAATCATCCCTTCTGCCTCTTCATCAAAAAAATCTTTTTGAAAAAAATCTACCCCGGCTATCGGTTCAATTTCTAATAAATCTACGGAAACTATTTTACTGTTTGATTTATTATCAGTAGATTTGGTTAGGGTTGCTACTATTTGGCTCCAGCCCCCGGGAGCAGCACCCAAATCAACTATTTTCATTCCCGGCTTAAATAATTTAAACTTTTCATGAATCTCAAGCAATTTATATGCTGCTCTCGATCTATAGCCGTCTAACCGCGCTTTAGCAACATAAGGATCGTTTAACTGACGTTTTAACCATTTATTTGATGAAATAGTTCGTTTTTTAGAAGTTTTAACTCTGACGAACTTACTTCTATAACCTTTTAAATTATCTGACATATAATGTTTTTTATTTAATTCTTACTAGACCCTTACAGAATTCGCTTATAAAGAGGAATTTGAAGGAGACACGGAACGCAGAACCGTAGCGTACACTTAGTACGTGAGGATTCGAGTACCGGCGCGACGTACAAATTACCTTTAGAAGTAGAGTGATGTAAGAGGTCTAGTTTCTTTGGCTATGGTGTCTAACATTGAATTAACAAAGCCGATTTCATGCTCATTTAACATATCATTTGCGATATCAGTAAATTCATTAATTACTACTTTAGGTGGTATATCAATAAAAAATAACAATTCACAGATACTCACACGTAATAAAGCCAAAAGTAAAACAGGCATATGAGTAATATCTTTAGTATTTGTTAGATGCGTAGAAATAATCTGCTCTATTTTATCAAAATTTTCAATTACTCGCTTTACCAACGTCTTAAAATGGCTTATGTTTAATGATATTTTTAAATGCTCATGCGAGTTGGTTTCAGAATTATCGCTGGTTTTTTCATCTTGATAAAAAGTTATCATCTTTTCTATTATTTGCTCTATATCTTGCTCCGGTTGTAACGTATACTGATAAATAGCCTGTACCGCCGCAATGCGGGCAATCGTTTTTTTATTAATTTTGTTTGAGCTCATAATATATAAAAATAGATGAAGAAAACAGGGATTTCGAATCAGGCCAGCGTTGTTATATGGCGCAGGAAATGACAGGATATAACAAAACATCTTATTAGTAAACTTATAAAATTTATTTATGTTATCTATATTCGGCTTTATCCTAACAATTAGTATCCTGGTATTTATTCATGAACTAGGACATTATTTAGCTGCAAGATTCTTTGGGGTAAAAGTTGAAGAGTTTTCCATAGGATTCGGTAAAGAGTTAATAGGCATTACGGACAAGCGGGGCGTAAGATGGAAAATCTGCCTCTTGCCGCTCGGAGGCTATGTTAAAATTTACGGTTATGACCAATCATTACTTGATAAAACCAAAGCTATTAATAACGAGGTAGCTTTTTTTGCTAAATCTTGTTTGGCACGCTTTTTAATCGTTGCTGCTGGACCGATGATTAACTATTTACTTGCCATTATAATATTTACCGGTTTCTATTTTTGCATAGGAAAAATTGAAATCCCGGCAGTAATCGCAGAAATAGTAACTTCGTCACCAGCAGAAAAAGCAGGCTTACAGGAGAATGATAAAATCATCAAGATTAATAATAAAATCGTTAAAGATTTTAGCGATGTACAAAATGAAATACTAATTAATCAAAATCGTCCTGCAAATTTATTAATCCAGCGAAAAGAAGAAGAACTTAATATTAGCATAACACCTGAAGAAATATCTTCCTCATCCAAACAATCAAGCAAAATAAAAAGATTTTATCTTGGAATTATGGCTAAAGGTGAACCTATTCATATTAAAATAAATATTTTTTCAAGTATTGTGGAAGCTACTAGTGATACTATAGACTTTTCAATTTTAACATTGAAAGCGTTTGCTCAAATGATCCTAGGGCAGCGGTCTCTTAATGAGATAGGAGGGCCTGTAAAGATTGCTAAGGAATCAGGTAAGTCGCTTGCACAAGGAGCAGATGCTTTCTTATGGTTTATGGCAATGTTGTCAATTAATTTAGGTTTGCTTAATCTTTTACCTATACCAGTGCTTGATGGTGGACATTTAATATTTATAACTTATGAAGCAATTACCGGTAAATTACCGAATAATCGCATCAAAAATATTTTGCTACAGTTAGGAGCAGGAATAATAATTTTTCTTATAATAGTTTCTATCTCAAATGACATAAAAGGCTTGTTTTCTTAAGGAGAGGTTATTGTTAGGTTGATGAGTTGTAACTTGTTAAGATATTGTCATACCGTGACTTAATCACGGCTTCTAGTCTTTTTATACCAAAAATTTTCTAGATACCGTAAGAGGGGATACGATATGACATACTTTTAATAAATACGATCTCTTTACATCCCCTGCTCACAATCAAAATTTTTTGATAGTCAAATTATAAGTTAATGTATGATCTAACTTGCGCTTATTAATATAATTTACTATAGTAAAAAATATTTTATTAATTTTAGCTAAAAATAAAGAAGGTTTTAGGTGACAATTCGATCAATCGTTAAATTAGCAATTTTAGCAATCACTGTTTTTTACTATCATTTTTCCCTGGCAAACGGTGTTATCCAAAAAGTAACTATTGAAGGAAATCATCGAGTAGAACGCTCAACCGTCGAGAGCTATTTGAAGCTTAAAGTCGGTGATGTTTATAATGGGTCAAAAGAAGATGAAGCGATTAAAAATTTATATGCTACTTCGCTTTTTAAAAGCATAAATATTAAATTGCTAGACAAGGGTAATCTCGTGGTTACCGTTACGGAAACTCCTTTTATTAGTAGCGTAGTATTTAGCGGTAATTCTAAACTAAAAACCGGAATGTTAGCTAAAGAAATTTATACCATGGCCGGTGAGTCTCTTAGTCAGGCAAAAATTGAATTGGACGTAAAAAAAATATTAGAAATGTATAAACGTTCCGGACGTTTTGCAACTATCGTAACACCTAAAATTGAGAATTTAGAAAATAACAGAGTTAAGGTTATATTTGATATCGCCGAAGGACCGAAAACCGGTATAAAATATATTTATTTTAGCGGCAATGAGCATTATCGTGACGGTGAGCTTAAAACCGTTATTTTAACTAAAGAATCTAGATGGTTTCGTTTTCTAGAAACTAACGACACCTATGATCCTGATCGTATAGAATACGATAAAGAACTATTAAAAGAGTTTTATCAATCAGTCGGTTTTGCTGATTTTAGATTAATATCGGCAACAGCAACACTAAGCCCTACTAAAGAATATTTTACCCTTACCTATTCTCTTGATGAAGGTGATAAATATAAACTTGGTAATATTACAATCGATAATAAATTACCGAATGTTAATATATCAGAGATTAATAAATTTATTACCGTCAAACAAGGTGACGTTTTTAATATGAAAGCTTTAGATAATGCGGCTGAAAAAATTGCCGGTTATTTTGCTAGCATGGGCTACCCTGCAGTAAATGTTTATCCGGATATAGAAAATAAAAATTCAGATCACACTATTAATATTAAATTTATTATCGATAAAGCAGATAGAGTTTTTATAAATAAAATTAATATTAATAACAATTTAAAAACTGAAGATAAGGTTATAAGACGAGAGTTTAAAGTTGAAGAAGGAGATATATTTAATCGTACTTATATAGAAAAAAGCGAGCGTAACCTTCGAAATTTAGATTATTTTGAAAAAGTAGCTATTACCGTCACCCCGACAAAAGAAAAGGATAAATATGACCTTAATATTGACGTTGATGAAAAATCTACTTCCTCTATCGGCTTTGACTTAGGGTATAATACCTCCGGCGGGATATTTGGGCGTTTATCCTTTTCGGAACGTAACTTAGTTGGTACTGGTAAATTATTAAATGCCGGCATACAGATGGGTAAAAGTAGCGCTAGCTATTATGCCGGTATAACGGAACCACACTTTTTAGACCGAGATCTATCGCTTAGCGAAAATATATTTAGAAATTATAGCGGTCGCGGCTCTACTCTTATGTCACAAGGTGATCAGAGTTATAAAACACACTCTATCGGTTCTCAAACTTCGCTCGGTTATGAGATTATGGAAGATTTAAGTCATAAAATTGATTATTTGATTAAGCAGGATACTTTAAATGATTTAAGCCCGTCAAATTCAGGATTTTTACCCGAACAAATGGGCACATTTATTACCTCGGCAATAGGGCATACTATTACCTATGATCAAACAGATAGTAGAATTATTCCAAAAAACGGTTACCTAATAAGCGGTACGCAAGAATTTGCCGGTGTTGGTGGAAATAATAAATATTTAAAACATGAGCTTGATGGTAAATATTTTAAATCCTTCATAAATAATAAGCTTACTTTAAAATTATCGGCAGCTGGCGGTAGTATTTTAGGTGTCGCCGGCAAAACTGTTCGTATTTCGGATCGTTTTAATCTAGGAGATTATACATTAAGAGGGTTCGCTAGCGGTGGGGTTGGGCCTCGTGAAAAGGTTACTAATAAAGGATTAGGTGGCGAAAAATACTATACATTTTCTACGGAACTTAATTTCCCTACTCCTTTACCAGAAGAATTTAATTTAACCGGCGCAGTCTTTATGGATTTGGGAAGCTTGTGGGGCGTAGGTTTAAATAAGAAAAAATTTCAATCACCTAACGGTTTTTATAATGATAAATCACTAAGAGCTTCGGTAGGTTTTGGATTTATTTGGGTAACACGTTTTGCTCCGATAAGAATGGATTGGGGATTCCCGATTAAGAAAAAGAAATATGATGACACTCAAACTTTTCATTTAAAATTTTCAACACATTTTTAAATTTGTCGTAAGTATTTTTTTCCAATCTACACGCTGTTATTCTTATGCTTTTTGCTGTCATTCCCGTGAAAACGGGAACCCAGCTTTTTTTGTCATGCTGAACCGGCGTTCTGCAAGCTCAGGAATATGGCATTACCCGCATAGACTCATATAATAGTCCTTTATTATATATAGTAAAATGTATTGAATTAGGTGCAATTTCTATTTCATCTTTTAATTTTTTAAAAATATATTTCATACCGTAAATGGGTTAGCATTAGCGGTATTCACTATATCTTAAAAAAATATTTCTTATAAACCTCACCTAATTCAATACATTTCACTATTGTTTCTTAATACCCATAATAAGTTTGCTGCATCTATTAAAAAGATACTGAACTAAATGAAGTAATGACAGAAAAGTATTATTTTTAGATTGCCACAGCCACGCAGTTCGCTAGCAATGACGTTGGGGGGTGGAGATTATACCACGTCGAGACTGCGTCTTTCCTCGCAAGATATTGTTGCGTGAGATAAGTTAAAGCATATTCTATTAGTTCAGGCTATTCTCTATGTCATTCCTGTGGAGGTGTCGCCCGCATGGATATACAGTATATTTCAGACAAGATGAATTTAAAGGCGAGCTGCTATGCGTACTTAAAGTACGTGAGCACAGGCGAGACCTGAAAAATTCGCTTGTACCAAGGCTATTTGAAATATGCTGTACCCCACGCGTCATGGCTCACTGCTGTACGCGGCGCAGCAATTAAAAAAAAACTACAACTTTGTCATTGCAAGCGAAGCAATCTAATAATAAGATTACCACGTCGGGACTACGTCCCTTCTCGCAATGACAGCTTTAATATACACGCGAGCAATACCTCCTGGTAATGACCGCAAGAGTCCTATATTGCGGCGTGAACGAAAGTCGTTCAACTCAGACGATTGAAGTATTCACGCAAACAATGCTTACCCATTAATCCGTTTTAGACAAATTCTTTCAGTGATTTCTTTTAATTTTTCTACTCTCTTAATTAGATAAAGTAGTTGCTCTTCACTAATTCTATAACTTTTATCGTATCTCGCTTTAACATAAGCATCTCGGAGTAATTTAAAACACTCTTTTTGTTCAGGAGCTGCTATGGAAAAAACTTGCAATAACTCACTATTATAATTTGCTGCTCTGCTCCCTAATTTTTTTATGTCGTGTAGTTTTGGTTTGTAGCGAGAAAAAACTAGTAAAATGCTACTGTAAAAACTTTCAGTGGCTTGATGCAACATAAATGCAGTTAAAGCATTTTTATTTCTTTTTAAAAAATCGTTAGCTCCTATTAAAAAATCTTCACCTCTACTAAACCACTCTTCATAATCATCTTTTGCAATTTTTCTTACTTCACCCCAAGGTAAATCTTTAGCTTCACTAAGTGTAAATTCTTCGCTATCATATAAAAGAATGCCCTCTTTTTTAATATCGGTATAAAAATAACGTCCTTTTTCAAGCTGAGTATTTACCTCATCTATTGATTCAAGAATTATAGATATCTCTGAATCATATGGGATAATCTGATCTTTTATTATTCCCGTCTTCTCTAACCTTTTATATATTTTATCTTCTAATCTTAAGGTAGCGTGTCCTTTATATTTACCTTTTTTGAGAATTATTAAAATATCAGTATCGCTATGATAGCCATTAGGTAGATCACGTACCCAATCGCCTCTTGCAAACGAGCCATACAAGATAATCATGGTAATTTTATCTTGAGCAATATCTAAAACCTGGCTCACTATATAATTAAGCCTAACTTGGATTTTAAGAGAGCGATCAGGTAAAATAGTTTTCATAGTTGATTCAGGAAACAATAAATTTCAAATGTTATTTCTACATTAGGTTCTGTGAACAAAATTTAAATTAATCTATTTTAGTTCTTTTTTGCTGCAAATTATAAGATTTTTTTGAAATATGAATAACTATTCCTACAAAAATCTTATTAATTTTCGCTAAAAAATATCTTAAAATATAAATAACTTAAATTTTGTTCACAGAACCTAGGTGAAGAATCCAGAAAAAATATTTATACTTATCATTTCAAGGAGCGTAGCAACGTGGTGATCTAGGACCTCAACCGTCATGGCTCACCGCTGTACGCGGCGCGGTAATCTAGAAATGATAAATTTCATGGCATTTTTTGCTATTTTTTCTCTAAATTGCCACATCGGACATAAATGCTTTCTCGCAATGACGAAGTGAAATCGTTCCACGCGAGCAATGCCTTACGCGGGAATGATATTAAGAATTCGACGCTGCCATAACAACTCGTAGACCTCCTAGAATGATATCTAAATACGATATATCTAGGTTCTGTGAACAAAATTTTAATTAATCTATTTTGGTTCTTTTTATACTTCCAATTATAAGATTTTTTAAAATAGAAATAACTATTTCTGCAAAAATCTTATTAATTTTCGTATAAAAATACCTAAAAATATAAATAATTACAACTTTGTTCACCGAGCCTAATCAATCTTTAAATAAATTCTTAGGCATTCTGTAATAAATAGTTTTATAAAAATAATCGCTTTTTGGAAACTTACGTTGTCTAATAGAAAAATTACCGAATCCTCTTATTTCAATTCGCTCTTGTTCTTTTAGCGATTCCCCTAAATAATTTAAAACTAAAGTTAATGAATCTGCAATATCTTCTTTAGAAAAATAATTCAGTTCATTATGTATTTTATCAATTAAATAAGAGTTAGAAGAAGATTTATTAGTCATTATTAAAAATAATTTGCATTGAGAATTGCTAATATTTAAAGTTGCCAATATTTAAAATTGCTTTGGCACCGTGAAAATTGCTTTTAAAAAAGTTAGGAATAATACTATCAAATTCCTCAAAGATTATTTCAAATAAATTATGCTTTGGTTTTAGTTTAAACTCTTTTACTACTAACCGCGAATTAATTTTTTTAATTTCATATAACCATTTTAATGCAGTATCTTCCGAGCCTATACTGTCTATTAGGTTTAGTTTTAAAGCTTGGCGCCCCGAATATATTCGACCGTCCGCTATTTTCTTTACCTCAGCTATCGGAATTTTTCGGCGTAACGCTACAAGCTCAATAAAATAGTCATAATTATCGTAAATATTTTCCATTATAGCCAGACGTACTATTTCCGTAACTTTTTCCGTAGGGTTTGGAGCGGCTTTCAATTCTCCCGACTTAAAGTTTGTAAATTTAATTCCTAATTTTTCAGCTAAATCCGTCACTTCAGCAGTTTGTAATATTACTCCGATTGAGCCAGTAATCGTACCGTTATGGCTAACTATATAATCTCCCCCAAGCGATATTAAATAACCGCCGCTTGCTGCCATTGTCCCCATGACTATTGCTACCGGTTTTTTCTCAGATATTTTTCGCAAAATATTATAAATTTTCTCGGATCCTACTACTGTTCCTCCGGGAGAATTAATATTAACTATCAACGCTTTAATTTGTTTATCATCAATTATTTCTTTAAGTTTTTTATCGCGCTTTGCATCTTCTAGAATTATCCCTTCTATTAATATTGAAGCTATATATTCCTGATTCATCGGCAATTTATCTTGTAAAATGAATTTTTTACCGATAACACTGACCAAAACTATAATTAATACAACCGCAATTAATTTCCAAATTAACAGTTGTTTTTTCTTTTGTCTTCTTTCAATTAAATAATCAGGACTTATATTCATTGCTTATTTATGTTATTAAAAATATTTGTGATGCTTAAATTTAAATCATATTATTTTTGCAAAGACATTGTTCATCTGCTAAAAACTCTATTGTAAGTGGATATTATTACGTGGATAGATTACTCTATATATAATTTATTATAAGTATAGTGTCATACCGTGGTCAAGCAATTAGATGACATTAAATGTTTTACAAAAAATTGATGCACGCGATAAATGCTCTTTACAATGAAGAGATATAAATAATATCTATGCTGCAAAGCTTAACAACACACAAATATTTTACAAATCTCAAACCTATTTAATATTTTTGAAAACTATTTATTATTAAAAAACATTACCTGATATAGTTTCGGCGATATTACCATTTAGCTTAGCATTATAATCGTCTTGTACCCGTTGATATCAAGTTTGCTGTTCCTTAAAAAGGCTAACTTAAATACTGGCGTTATGAAATTTTTAGGCATTGCTAACTAACGAGAGATACCGTCATTGCGAAGCCACGAAGTGGCTGCGGCAATCCATAAAAATAATAAAAAAGTGTTAATTTTAGCGTTTTTTTACTAGATTGCTTCGTCCATTACTTCGTAATTTTCCTCGCAATGACGGTAAATTCTTAGCTAATCTCTCGTTAGTTAGCAATGCCAATTTTTAGCTCTTATTGATTTTCTGATTATCTATATGCAACAGTATCTGCTCACAATAACAAGATTTATCTTTAATTAACAATACCAGAATTTTAATTATCTAGACTTGAAACTGTGGTAACAGATTTAACAAGCTCGATTATTATTCTCCTAATATCTGGGCTTTGAATTTCGGTAAAAGCTCTAACAAGAGCTATTACTTCTCTCTCCATAGAGCGTGATAATTTTTTATAATTAAAATGAGCCGTGTATTCTTCCTTATCCTCAGCGACCTCATTTACTAAATTATTTTTTGATTCTTCAAATAAATATTCAGTTTCTTCTTTTGTCTTTTCTGAGTTTTCTGTAAAATACCTTAAGGGAGCATTTAAAATTTTTGAAAAAACATATAGCCTACTTACCGGTATAATGCTTAATCCTTCTTCATATTTTTGTACTTGCTGGGCACTTATATCAATAGCTTTACCCAAATCTTTTTGACTAATTCCTAAAGCTATGCGGCGTTGCTTTAAACGCTCACTAGCTATTTTATCAATATATCTTTTTGATTCGCTCATCTTTACAATTAATTTAATTATCAAAAACTTTCTTCAACTTTAGATGTGATTATAAAGATAGTTTTTTCTCGAATCAAGCAACTTGTTTAAAGAGTAATAATTTTTTGATTGAAATTTAACCTCGAAATTTAAGATTTATTAAATAATTAGTTAATAATATAAAAATAATAATTATTAAAATGCCTATATTTCCATACCGCGAGTATATAGTAGGAGCATTTATTTTTTGAGGAATGAGCGCATCTATATAACCCACTTCATTTAAATCTAATTTTTTTATTATGCGGCCCAAAGGATCTATTACAGCAGAAATACCATTATTTGCTACCCTGATTAAGGGCAAACCGTTTTCTACGGCTCTGCTGCGACTAATCTGAAAATGCTGATAAGGTCCACTCGATTGGCCGTACCAGGCATCATTGGTAATATTAATTATCACATCAGCAATTTTATTGCTTGTACGAACCAAATCAGGAAAAATTGACTCATAACAAATAAGCGGTTTTATTTTAAGGTTAAGCTTTTTAAGGTAAACTAATTCACTCCTCCCTTCAGTATAGTCAACAAATCCATGTGTTAATTTTTTGAAAGGCAATATATTTTTTAAAGGCATATATTCGCCAAACGGCACTAAATGAGATTTATGATACTCAAATAATTTATTACCGCTTTTTGCAACTGCATACATACTAGTATAAAGCTCAAAATCATCACCCTGCTTCTCATTACTATCTACGCCACCAGTAATTAAAATTGCTTTCGAATATCTTAACATTTTTGATAATTCTGATTTTATTTCCGGTTGGTTAAAAGGAACTATTAATGCCGCTTCCGACCAGATAATTAAGTCAGCAGGCGAATCCTCGGATAATTTAATATGTAGCATTAGATTTTTCCAAAACTCGCTTGCATCCCATTTAGAAGTTTGCGCAATACTTGGTTGTATTAATCGTACTTGAATAGCGGAAAAACGAGTAGAATGATTATCTAATCTAACTTTTCCGTAAACAGCAATTATTGTTATCATAATAGCCGAGTTGATCAATAATATTTTTAACTGTTTATAATCTTTTTCATTTTTGGGTTTAGCAAGAAGAGGATAAAAACTTGTAGAAATATAAACTACGATAAAGCTAAGGCCGTATATTCCTGTTATACTAACAACTTGAATTAATATATCTGAAAATGAAAAAGCATAGCCTAAAAGATTCCAGGGAAGACCGGTAAATATCCATGACCGCATCCATTCAAATAATATCCAGTGTAAGCAAAAAATAAATTGATAATATTTATTATCTCGAGCAAAAAAACTGCCTATACAACTAGCAGAAATAAAACACGCTAAGATAAGAGGCAACCCTATCAACGCAAACGGAATAGCCCACCAAAATTCTTCAATATAAACACTAACCCCAAGGCTAATCCAATACATGCCGACTAAAAAATGCCCAAAGCCAAATATGTAACTAACTATTGCTGCCTGCTGCCAGCTCTTGGCTATTTTTACTTGATAGCACAAATATGATAGAGTAAAAAGTAAAGGCAGAAAAAAAGTTGGAGCGAATACAAGCCCGCTAAGCATCCCGAGTAGTAAAGTAATAGTTTTTAAACCGATCATATTATTTAATTTTAGGTCAAGTAGAAGTGAAATATACGTGAAGTATTTTAAGAATTGGATTTTATTTTGAAGGGTGAACGCACGCAGCCTATACTTAATAGGTGAGTACGTGAATCCCTGATAAAATGAAACAACAATTCTTAAAAGACGAGCGATATATAATTTTATTTACAAAATAATACATCATGCTATCATTCGGGCAAGATTTTTAATTATTAAATAGAGGTAATAAATGTCAATTAACTTACCTGGATTATTAGCAGGAAAAAAAGGGTTAATAACCGGCATAGCAAATAATATGTCAATATCCTGGGCCATTGCGCAGCTAGCTAAAAAGCATGGAGCTAGACTTGGGTTTACTTATCAGTCGGAAGTCCTTGAAAAACGTATAATGCCTTTAGCAGAAGAAGTAGATTGTGATTTTGTTGCAATGTGTGACGTTACGGATGAAAATTCAGTTACCAAATTATTTGAAACTATTAAAGAGAAATGGGGAACCTTTGATTTCCTTGTACACGGCATGGCTTTTTCCGATAGAAATGAGTTAAAAGGGCGCTATATAGATACAAGTTTAGCAAATTTTTTGAATTCCATGAATATATCTTGTTACTCCTTAACAACGTTAGCAAAACATGCAGAGCCTTTAATGAATAAGGACGGAAGTATTATAACGTTAACTTATTACGGAGCTGAAAAAGTTATTCCTAATTATAACGTTATGGGAGTAGCAAAAGCTGCGTTAGAATCTAGCGTTAGATATTTAGCAAGCGACATGGGTGTTAATAACATCCGAGTAAATGCAGTCTCTGCTGGACCGATTAAAACGCTTTCAGGTAGCGTTATCGGCGATTTTAATTCCATGCTTACCTCGCATGCAACCACTTCTCCGTTACGCCGCAACACTTCAGGGCAAGATGTAGCAGGAGCAGCGGTATATTTATTGAGCGATCTATCCTCAGGCGTTACCGGTGAAATACATTATGTCGATTGCGGTTATAATATAATGGGTAGTAATAAAATTAAGGAGTAATTACTTCAGTAGTCAAGTCGGTATTATCGCATGGCTCGAATTTTAGCTGTCATTGCGAGGAGATTCGGAGAATCGACATGGCAATCTAAACAAAAAATAGCAAAAAATGCTATGAAATTTTATTTTCTAGATTGCCGCGTCGTTGCTATCGCAACTCCTCGCAATGATGTTGAGGTATACCGCGCGAGAATAACATTGAAAATTTGACCCATGCAATAATTCTTCCTTAAACTAGGTATGCCCCTCTCATCCTAAAATCTTTAACCAAACTCAATATAAACATACACATGATCATTATAAATAACCTAGCTATGAGCTATGGCGCAAAAATATTATTTACCGACGTAAATCTTCACATTAAAAAAGGTAATAGATACGGGCTTGTCGGAGCTAACGGTGCAGGAAAAACTACTTTTTTTAAAGTTTTATTAAGAGAGGAAGAACCAGCTTTCGGTGAAATTAATATTTCTAGAAACTCTAAAATAGGCTGTTTAAAACAAGATCAATTTCGGTACGAAAATACGTTAATTATAGATACCGTAATTGCCGGCAAAGAAGAATTGTGGAATGCTTTACAGGAAAAAAATAAATTACTTGAAAAAGTAGAATGCGATGAAGAGACAGGCTTCAGACTCGGCGAACTGGAACAAATTATCTACGATAATGATGGCTATACGGCAGAAATTTTTGCTGCAGAATTGTTAGTCGGCCTCGGTATAAAAGAAGAACATCATTCTCAACCGCTTTCGGTACTATCGGGCGGCTACAAGCTGCGTGTGTTACTTGCTCAGGGGTTATTTAATAACCCTGATATATTATTACTTGATGAGCCAACCAATCATCTTGATATAGTTTCTATTTACTGGCTGGAGAATTATTTAAAAACTTCATTTAAAGGTACTTTAGTTTTTATTTCTCACGATCTCACTTTTCTTAATAATGTTGCTACTCATATTCTTGATATTGATTACGGTGAAATTAAACCTTATACAGGCAATTACGATAATTTTGTCAAAGAAAAACAATTAGTAGCCGAACAAAAACTTAATGAACATGCTTTTTTAGAGAAAAAAATTGCTGTAATGCAGGCAGGAATTGATAGGTTCCGAGCCGGCACGAGAGCAAGGCAAAGTGCATCAAGAGAAAAACAACTTGAAAAAATACAGCTACCTGATTTACAAAAATCTTCACGTATTAGCCCCGTCTTTAATTTTCAGCAAAACAGGCCGTCAGGGAAATTAGTATTAAAAGTTAGTGATATTTCCAAAAGCTTTACTGATAAAATAGTATTAAGTAAGGTAAATTTTACGGTTTCCAGAGGCGAGAAGATTATAATTATTGGCCCAAACGGTGTTGGGAAATCAACGCTTTTAAAAATTTTACTTGAAAAAATATTAGCAGATAATGGCAGTTATGAATGGGGGTATGAAACTCAAATTTCTTATTTTGCTCAAGATCATCATGAATTATTGAATGAGAATATCAGCATTCTTAATTGGTTAACGGCTCAGGCCGAAACAGAGACTGATCGAACTATTCGAAGCACTTTGGGGCAGGTATTATTTCGTCAGGAGGAAGTAAATAAAAATATTTTAAGTTTAAGCGGTGGTGAAGGAGCAAGATTATTACTAGCTAAAATTATTCTGGAAAAAAGTAACGTCCTGGTACTTGATGAACCAACCAACCACTTAGATATTGAAGCTCGTAATACTTTAAAGGAAGCTTTAGTTAACTATGCAGGCACTTTAATCCTTGTTACTCATGATCGAGATTTTGCTAGCCATATTGCTACTAGAGTTATTGCCATTTCTCAAAAATCAATAATAGATTTTAAAGGTAAATATGATGAATATTTGAATAAATATAATAATGATTATTTAAATAGTAAATGGGTAATGGATAATAAAAAATAATTATCAAAACTTGCTATTATTTTGGTGACATAAATTCTAATGATTGTTAATATTATGTAAAGTAAATATTAACAACTATTAAAATTTATATGAATTTATTAGAACAATTACTTTTAAATAATCAAATATATAAAGATAATTTTAGACAGAATAAACTGTTCAAAATCGTCAAGGAAAACAAATTAAATAACAACGTACAAAAAGAAATTTTTCTTAATTACTTCCAGATATGGTCAAATGAATTTCAAAAAATAGTTTTGGCAAGAGTAGTCTTTTCTGAAGAACAAAACTATTCCAAGCTCGCCTGGCATCATTTAGAAGAAGAATTTGGTCATAATTTACAGCTTTTAAATAGCCGCAAAGATTATGTACTAGTTGAAGACCCAATTTTTGAGGCATTAGCAAGCTGGTTCATTATGAAAATGTTAACGCTCGGTGATAGTGGGCGCACTGTACTGATTCATTTAGTAATAGAGTCCTGCGCTACTATATTTTACGAATATTTAGTTCCTGTTTTTTCAAATAGTAATAAAGCAGAAAAACATTTTAATACTCACTGTGAGCTTGATCCCAAGCATGAACAAATTGGCATAGATTTACTAAGAAAAATGAATATTACAGACTCCTCTTTATTAGCAGTGCAAAAAAAAGGGTGGATTATGATTGAAACTTTATTTGCTCGGCTTGCTGAAAATTGTTTAGTTGAAGCGTAGTTATTGTATAGCGTCTTGGTTAAATCGAACCTTACTAAATAAATCAAAAATGGTTAAAGCAATTAGGCTCTGTACACCTAATTAAAATAAATCTAATTTTGGTTCTTTTTTGTT
>NZ_JAPNPB010000004.1:0-100298 GCF_049278075.1 Rickettsia endosymbiont of Halotydeus destructor | reverse complement strand
GGCAACACCGATTCAAGCCACGGATGACAAAAGCTACACCCTTTCGACGTTACTTAAAAACCAATCTACGTCGCTTGTATTGATGCTACGGGTAAATGTCCATTCTTCTTTAAGATTTTCAAGTTTATCAACAACATTTTTCCCCTGAAACAATAATTTAATAAAAACATTATTACCGAACATATAAATTTCAGAAAATTGAGCATTTAAACTTGTAGAATCTATAAAATCCCCGTAATCAGGTGCTATTTCTTCAAATTTTTCTAAAAATCTTTTATCTATCAATTGTCCTAACTCTTCTTTTTGCTTGTTAGTTATTGCTTCAATAATCATTTGAAATGCTGCTTTAGCATTATTTATAAAACTAATCGGCTGAAATGATCTAAGACGTTTTTGTAGCATTTCCAGACCCTCGAAAACCGGTGTTAGATTTTGCTCGACTATCAAGCCTTCTAACGCTTTTAAATCCTTAATGACGGGTTGGTTTTTCCTAGCAGAATCATTTGAATTGCTTGAAGTAGAAGTGACGTCTTTAACAGTCGGCTCCCCAAAATATGATTTATGTTTAGTGGGATCGTCATCGGAAGTAGAACCCAGCGTAGTAATTAGCTTATTAATAATAAAAAAAGCGATACCTGCAAAAATTAATAACTCGATTATTTGAGCGGACATTGATTATTTACTCTGAAAAATATTAAAAAGATATACGTATATAATAATATCCTATTATAAAAAAGGAGTTTTTAAAAGTTATTTATAGTAGAGACTATTAACAAACTTAATTTTAAAAGTAATTCAGGTTCTGTGAACAAAATTTAAATTAGTCTATTTTAGTTTTTTCTATACTTCTAATTATAAGATTTTTAGTAAATAGATTTATATCAAAATACTTGACTAAATTACTATGGTATTATAGTTTAAGATAAAAATAACTTTTAAAAGAAGAGCAGTATATGATGCTAACAACAAAAGGCAGATATGCAGTAATGGCTATTTTGGATATGGCATCAAGGTTAACCGATAAGCCGATTACTCTAGCCGAGATTTCTTTAAAGCAGAATATACCGGTTAGTTATTTAGAGCAAATTTTTGCCAAGCTTAAAAAAGCTAATTTAGTAAAGTCAATTAAAGGACCGAAAGGAGGATATATTCTAGCTGGTAATTTACATGAAATAAAAATTTTTGATATCATGGATGCTGTTAATGAAAATATTATAATGACTACATGTTATAAAAAATCAGTTAAAAGTTGTGTGCCTAATACAATAAAATGTAATTCGCATAAATTATGGAAAGGACTTACCAATCATATTCGTGATTATCTTGAAAATATATCAATAAAGGATGTTCAGCTAAATTTAGAAAGCTTCAGGCAAGATGAATTTAAGGGAGAGTCTGCGCAGCGTACTAGTTGTACGTGAGCATAGGTGAATACCGAAAATTCGCTTGTATCAAGCTTTTTGAATGATGCTGTAATTAAATAATTATGTTATATTTAGACCATAACGCTACCAGTTTTACCGAGCCGAAAGTTAAAGAATTAATGTTGAGTTTAATGGAAGGAGGTTTAAATCCTTCCTCTATTCATACACAAGGGCGATTAGGAAAAAAAATAATAGAAAAAGCGCGAGAGCAAATAGCAAACTCTGTCGGGATAGTGATAAACTTAAGAGAATATGAAATTATTTTTACTTCTTCAGGTACAGAAAGCAATAATTTAATAATGAAAAATTATTATGACGGGGATATTTTTATTGCCGCTATTGAACATTTATCAATTTATACTCATATAAAATATGCTCCTAATATTAAAATAATAAAGGTTGACAATGAAGGTATTATTAATTTAGAAGAGCTGGAAAAGCTGTTATCTCAAAGTAATAATAATAAAAAACTCGTTTCAATAATGCTTGCTAACAATGAGACTGGTGTTATTCAGGATATAGCCGCCATAAGCAAGATTACTAAGAAATACGGTGCTGCTTTACATAGTGACTGCGTGCAAGGATTAGGCAGGATACCTATAAATATCAAAAGCTTAGGGCTCGATTTTTGTACAATTTCAGGACATAAAATAGGAGCAGGATTTGGTAGTAGTGCATTAATTGCTAGCTCGAAAAATTCACTAACTCCGCTAACAATCGGTGGTGGGCAAGAGAAAAATATGCGTTCCGGTACAGAAAATGTTTTAGCAATCGCTTGTTTTGGTCTTGCTGCCGAAATAGTAACAACTGAAATAGCAGATAGATGTAAGAAAATGAAAGAGTTACAGGAGTTACTAGAGAAATACTTAAGTAAATATAAAAACGTAAAAATAATAGGGCAAAGTGTCTTAAGGTTACCTAATACCTCATTAATTATAGTACCTAAAACCGATGCACAAACAAAATTAATAGCTTTTGATTTAAGAGGTGTTTATGTTAGTTCCGGCTCTGCTTGCTCATCAGGTAAGGTATCTAAATCGCATGTTCTAAATGCTATGGGTTTAAACGAGGATGAAATAAGCTCTTCTATTAGAATATCATTAAGCCATAACCAAACACAACAAGACATTAAAATTTTTATTGAAGCATTTGAAGAAATTTACAACCAGGAATTAATATGAGCGAAACAGGAAAATCGACAATAGACTTCTTGCATAGCGTAGCTAATAAGGAGGAATTTGAAGGAAACACGGAACGCAGCACCGCAGCGTACTCTAGTGTACGTGAGGATGCGAGTACCGGCTTGACATACAAATTACCCTTAGAAGCAAGTTATACAAAAAGTCTAATTTATATGGATTATCAGGCTACTACCCCGATAGATCCAAGGGTAATGGAGGCAATGATTCCTTATTTTACTACTAAATTCGGCAATCCTCATTCACGTAGTCATTCTTTTGGTTGGGAAGCTGAGGAAGCTATAGAAAATGCAAGAAAGCAGGTAGCAACGCTTATAGGAGGTGAGGCTAAGGAAATTATTTTTACTTCTGGTGCAACCGAATCTAATAATTTAGCTATCAAAGGTATTGCTAAGTTTTATGGCGGCAAGAAAAATCATATTATTACTGTTGCCAGCGAACATAAATGCGTTCTTGATGCCTGTAGGCATTTAGAGCAGGAAGGGATTAAAGTTACCTATTTACCGATTCAAACAAATGGCTTAATAGATTTAGAAGTGTTAAAAAATAATATTACTGATCAAACTGTATTAATATCAGTAATGGCAGTTAATAACGAGATTGGTGTTATTCAGCCCTTAAAGGAAATAGGGGCAATTTGTCGAGAAAAAGGTATATTTTTTCACTCGGATATCGCCCAAGGGTTTGGTAAAATTCCGATTGACGTTAATGAATGTAATATTGACCTTGCAAGTATTTCCGGGCATAAAATTTATGGGCCCAAAGGTATCGGAGCGTTATATGTTAGGAAAAAGCCACGAGTAAGGTTAACACCGCTAATAAATGGCGGTGGGCAAGAAAGAGGCATGCGTTCCGGAACACTTCCGACGCCGTTAATTGTCGGGCTTGGCGTTGCTGCGGAAATAGCGTTAAATGAAATGCATAAAGACCTTGAACATGTAAATTATTTATTTGAAAGATTTTTAAATAATATAAATAAAAATATTTCGGATGTGCATTTGAACGGCGATAAAGATAAAAGATATAAAGGTAATTTAAATTTAAGTTTTGCAGGAGTTGAAGGTGAATCTACTATAGTCGGTATTAAGGATTTAGCGGTTTCTTCAGGTTCTGCCTGTACTTCAGCTTCCCTGGAGCCGTCATATGTTTTAAGATCTATGGGAATCGGTGAAGAACTGGCCCATACTTCTATCAGGTTTGGTATAGGAAGATTTACAACTGAAGAAGAAGTTGATTATGCAGTAAAGTTAATAACCGAAAAAATCAGTAAGTTACGGGAGCTAAGCCCTCTTTGGGAAATGATGCAGGAGGGGGTGGATTTAGCTAAAATAAAATGGGCAACACATTGATACTTTTCTGCTTTTAAAAATTGCTCTTTCATTTTATTAGGGATTCGTGTGCTCACGTACGTAAGTGTACTCTCCGCTCACTCACCCCTCAAAATAAAATTCAATTTTCAAAATCATTCGAGTATCCTATAAAATTTGAATTATAAAGGAGAATAACAATGGCATATAGCCCGAAAGTGATTGATCATTATGAAAATCCCCGTAATGTCGGTGCTCTTGATAAAGGAGATAAAAATGTCGGTACGGGGCTTGTCGGTGCGCCGGCTTGCGGAGATGTAATGAAATTACAAATTAAAGTTGATGAAAACGGTATTATTGAAGATGCCAAATTTAAAACATTTGGTTGTACAGCTGCTATTTCTTCAAGCTCTTTGGTAACTGAATGGATTAAAGGTAGATCAGTTGACGAAGCAGAGACTATTAAAAATACTGAAATAGCAAAAGAATTATCGTTGCCGCCTGTAAAACTCCACTGCTCACTACTTGCCGAAGATGCAATAAAAGCGGCTATAGCTGATTATAAAAATAAAAAAAATAATGGGTAAAAATGTTATTGCATTAACTGAAGCAGCAGCAAAACAAGTTAAATTATTGCTTGAGAAACGAAGCAAGCCGTCTTTTGGTGTTAGAGTTGGGGTAAAATCAGGCGGTTGTGCTGGACATTCTTATTATGTCGAATATGCCGATGATAAGAACCAATTTGATGAGATAGTTGAAGACAAAGGCGTAAAAATACTGATCGATCCGAAAGCATTAATGTATCTTATAAATACCGAAATGGATTATGTAGAGAGCCAATTTAAATCAGGATTTGTCTTTACTAATCCGAATCAGAAAGCAGAATGTGGTTGTGGAAAATCATTTAGCGTATAATACTACTCATCTTTCGAGAATTGAAAACCGTTGTTATATGACTTGTTTTATGTCATTCCCGCGCAGGCGGGAATCTAGAAAAATACAAAAAGTCTTCCTGAATTTGTTTTAGGATCAAATATTATAGATGCTGAAACAAGTTCAGCATGACGCAAGCAAGGATGGATTCCCGCCTTCGCGGGAATGACATAAACAATGTCTTACGATAATCCAAGGTAATAAAATAGGAGTTTCTATGCATTTACTTGAATCTATTACAGGAAAAAACTATATCAACGGCGAGTGGCTAACTTCTACAAAGCAAATACCGGTTATTAATCCTTCAACTTTGCAACAAATCAGCTCAGTACCAAATTTAGCTTTGCCTGACATTAATAATGCTATTAACAATACTGTAGAAACTTTTAAATTATGGTCACAAAGTTCTTTTGAGCAGAGAATATCGATATTAAGAAAATGGCATAGTTTAATACTCGAAAATATTGATGAACTGGCTTATATATTAACTTTAGAACAAGGAAAAATACTTCAAGAAGCAAAAAATGAAATTTTATACGGTGCTTCATTCGTTGAGTGGTATGCAAATATTATTCATAACATTCAAGGAACTATAAAACCCGGTAATAATAAAAATCATAAAATTATTACCGAACGTGAACCTATAGGGCCCGTTGCATGTATTACTCCATGGAATTTTCCAAACGCCATGATAACTCGTAAAGTTATTCCGGCAATAGCAGCAGGTTGTAGTGTGATATTGAAACCCTCAAGTCTCACGCCTTTTTCTGCCTTGCTACTGGCAAAGCTTGGAAGTGATGCCGGTTTACCTTCGGGAGTATTTAATGTAATTACCGGTGATTCCGATATTATCGGCAAAATATTTTGTGACGATTTTAGGATCCGCAAATTATCTTTTACCGGCTCAACAAATGTTGGCAAAATTCTTTATAAAAATTCAGCACAGACAGTTAAACGTATCTCTTTAGAGCTTGGTGGTAATGCACCTTTTATTATATTTGCGGATACGGATTTAGAACAAACAGCGAATGATTTAGTAATTGCTAAAACTAGAAATAGTGGACAATCTTGTACTGCACCAAATAGAATATTTATTGAAGAAAAAATATATGATCAGTTTATAGAAATTTTTACCGCTAAATTTGCTAAGCTTAAAGCTGGAGATGGTTTAAACGAGCAATCAGATATTGGACCTTTAATTAATAAAGCTGCTATTGACAAAATTCAAAGTTTACTGGAAAATGCGCAAGCTAAAGGAGCTAAATTATTTTGCGGTGGGAAAGATGAAGGAAATTTTTTAGAGCCTACTATTATTGTTAATTGTTCTGATGATATGGATATTTTTAAAACCGAGATATTTGGGCCAGTAGTTGCGTGTTATAAATTTCATACCGAGGCAGAAGTTATAGAAAGAGCTAATAGCACCGAGTATGGTTTACAGAGCTATATATATTTAAAAGATATAAGTCAGGCAAATATAGTTGCTTCTAGGCTAGATTTTGGTATGGTATCAATTAATGCACCACTGCCCGCAAGCGCTAAAGCGCCTTTTGCCGGACGTAAAGCCTCTGGTTTTGGCGTAGAAGGCTCATTTGAAGGAATATTTGAATATCTGAATACAAAATATATAAATTTACAGGAATAACGTCAAGGATGTTCGACAAACACAATTTTCTCGATTCTCTTAACGAACAGCAACGTAAAGCGGCTCTTCATACCGAAGGGCCACTTCTTCTACTTGCCGGGGCAGGGACGGGGAAGACGAAAGTATTAACCTCTCGGATAGCTAATATTGTTTATAAGAATCTAGCAGAACCGCAAAATATTTTAGCCGTTACTTTTACTAATAAAGCTGCTAAAGAAATGGCTGAGCGAGTTAACAGTTTAATTAGCTGTTATGGTCTTAATATCGGTACTTTTCATTCGATGGCGGCAAAAATACTTCGGGAGCAAGCAGAGCATTTAAATTTATCTTTAACTAGTAGATTTACGATTATCAATCATGATGATCAGATGAAATTAGTTAAGGATATCGTTAAACAAAAAGATATTGACGTAAAAAAATATGCTCCTAAGCTCTTGCATGTCATAATTTCACGCTGGAAAGATCAAGGGTTATTACCTTCTAAATTATCAACTTCGGATGTCACTCTTCCTATTCAACGAGTAGCGAAGCTTGTCTATGAAGAATATCAACGGGGCTTACTTCTTTCAAATGTGGTAGATTTCGGTGATTTATTACTTTACAATAATGAACTTTTTATAAAAAACCCTGATATATTAAGATATTATCAAGATAAATATAAATATATTCTAATTGATGAGTATCAAGATACTAACGTAGTGCAGTATTTATGGGCGCGGATGCTTGCGAGTCATTCTAAAAATATTTGTTGTGTCGGCGATGACGATCAATCTATTTATGGCTGGCGCGGCGCGGAAGTGGGGAATATATTACGTTTTGAAAAAGATTTTTCTAATGCCACAATTATTAAATTAGAGCAAAATTATCGTTCAACTTTGCCGATTCTTGCTGCAGCTTCTAATGTTATTAACAATAATAAAAATCGTCATAGTAAAACGCTATGGACTGATAAAGATAGCGGAGAAAAAATTAAAGTCGTCTCATGTTGGAGCGATAAAGAGGAATCAAGATTTATTGCTTCTGAAATAGATAAATTGATTAGAGAAGGAAAATACAACGCCAGTAACGTAGCAATATTGGTTCGTGCCGGCTTTCAAACTCGTAGTTTTGAAGAAGCATTTATAAATAGTGCGATGCCGTATAAAATTATCGGCGGCCTTAGATTTTATGAACGGATGGAAATACGAGATTTGCTCGCTTATATAAGAATTACGTTAAATCATAATGATAATTTAGCTTTAGAGCGTATTATTAATGTTCCAAGGCGATCAATTGGAGCAACAACAGTAAGCCGTATAAAAACTTATGCTATAGACCTTAACATTTCTGTTTTCACGGCTATTAAAGAAATGTTACAAAATGGAGAGTTTAAAGCTAAATTATATGATAGTTTAAACGATCTAGTTAACAAGATAGAACACTGGCAAGCAAGATATAATGCGGAAAGCCCTCTAGATGTTACGAAAGCTATATTGGAAGAATCAGGCTATCTTGATATGCTGAAAGAGGAAAAAACCGACGAAGCTCTAGGGCGCATTGAAAATATCAATGAAATGCTAAGAGCCATAGCAGACTTTAACGATATTCATGATTTTATCGAACATTCTAGTTTAGTAATGGAAAATGAAGTACTAGAAACCAATTTTGGTGGTTCTGTAACTATAATGACTCTTCATTCTGCTAAAGGTTTAGAGTTTGATGTAGTATTTTTACCGGGCTGGGAGGAAGGAGTATTCCCTCATCAAAGAACACTTAATGAAGACGGTGAAAAAGGGGTTGAAGAAGAGCGCCGCATTGCTTATGTTGGTATTACCAGAGCAAAAAAAGAGTTATATATTACCTTTGCCGAAAGCCGAAAAATATTCTTTGAAATAGTTAGATCATCACCATCCAGATTCCTTGCTGAAATCCCTGAAGAAATCATTATCCGAACTTCCTCAACAAAAAAATATTATCCTTATCATAATAAATTTTCTTTTTAACTTTTGATTTGTATAATAAGGTAATATTAATTATAAGCTAAGGAAAATAATATGCTAGATAATAAGAACATTGCTAAAATTGAAGGCCAAATACAGGATATAAAAAATCTGCCTGGAAGAATAAATACTTTAATTAAAAATACAGAATTCATTAATGATCTTATTGAAAAGCATATTCGCTCTAATGACTATATTATTAGTACAATTGAAGGATTAGGGGCCTCTACAATTAATAAAATATTATCAAATGATAAAATTCAAAAACTGGTTAATAATATAAATAATAGTTTAGAACAATCTATTAAACTAGAGGTTAACGAAGAAGAAAAAGGTAAACTTAAACTGAATTTATCAAAAACAGAAGCAGCGTTGAAAGGTTTTATACTACCTCTGAGTGCAGGTGGACCTTATGATGACTTAGGTTATGAAGGAGTAGTAGATAAAGCAGAAATTTTAAGTATTCCTGTAGCAGCTGTTAAAAAAGCTTTAGTTGAAGTAAACGGCAAAAATATACCAAAAGATCAATATGCTAAAGAAATAATTAAAATAGCTATGAAGATTCTTAAAGATAATAAACCCGCTTTTTCTCTAGAAAAGCTAGCAGAATATGAAAAATATATTACTCTAGGGGATAAAAGTAAAAAATCAAAATTAAATACAGATGAAATACCATTAGAAAAGTTAGAAGAACTTAGAAAAGCTGTTACCAAAACCACAGATCAAATCATTGAAAAACTAAATATAAATAAAGAAATAGGAAAAACCTTAGAACAATGTGTTACTATAATAAACAAATCCAAAATAGATAATAAAAAAGTTACTAAAACTTTAATGCCGGTATTAGCTACCTTGGATACTGCCTATTTATCTGAGAATAATGCGGTGATAGCAAAGGAATTAAAAACAGTAAATGCTCAGGGAACTTCACGGTGGGAAAAGTTTAAATCAATTTTTACGCGAAAAGATTATTTGGCAGAAAAGCTAGCGAAAATTGCTAGTGAGCATGTTTTAAAAAGTGATAAATATGCTGAGACAGAAATTAATGATAAAATTTTTTCAAATGCTATATCAGAAAAACAATTAGGAGTAGGGTTATCAAAATTTATTGAACAAAATAAGGATAAATTAAAAGATTTAGAGATTATTACGTCAAAACCTTCTAAAGAAATTAATTCAAAAGAACGTGCAGAGCTTCGTAAAGTTAATCCTGTTGGATTTGATAAAGTATTATTTAGTCCACCGTCTCATAAGCAGGAAGAGGCAGTAAAGAAAACAGGTGAAATACCGATCTCTCATCCATCCATTACTCCTAATACAAAAGGTACAACAGGAAATAATAGAGAACGGGGATAATAATTATATTTCCTAACCCCCCTGTGTCATTGCGAGCACTCGAAGAGTGCGTGGCAATCTAAAAATAATAACCTTATGACATTTTTTGTCTAGATTGCCGCGTCGAGACTACGTCTCTTCTCGCAATGAGGATATTTTTTGTAATGAGTAGGCTCTGTGAACAAAATTTAAATTAATCTATTTTAGTTCTTTTTTGCTGCAAATTATAAGATTTTTTTGAAATATGAATAACTATTCCTACAAAAATCTTATTAATTTTTACTAAAAAATCTCTTAAAATATAAATAACTTAAATTTTGTTCACAGAGCCTAGGAATACATAATCTTAATGTGCAAAAATATCGATCTCGCTCCAGCCTAATAAATCTAAATTTGCTCTAGTTGGTAGAAAATTAAAGATATTTTTAGCTATTTCAAGTCTATTCTCGGCGATGAGCATTTTTTGTAAAATATCTCTTAATTGATGTAAGTAAAGCACGTCTTTAGCGGCATATTCTTTTTGCTCATTAGATAACTGTTCAGCCCCCCAATATGAAGATTGTTGCTGTTTAGAAAGTTGTAGAGAAAGTAGCTCTCGGCATAGGTCTTTGAGGCCATGACTTTCGGTATAAGTTCTTACCAATTTTGACGATATTTTAGTGCAAAAAATATTCTCTAGATCAATTTGTAAATATTTCTTTATTGCTGCCAAATCAAATCTGGCAAAATGAAATATTTTACATCTATTTTTATCTAATAATAATTTTTTTAAATTAGGAGCAGCATAATTTTTATTAATAAAATTTATAAGATGAGCATCACCGTTGCCATTACTTAACTGTAATAAACATAAATTATCTCTATGAAGATTTAATCCCATAGTTTCGGTATCTATTGCTAAATCTCCCTCAAGATGAAAATCATCTGGAAGGTCGTGTTGATAAATCGTAATAGCCATAATTCCTTTCAATTTTTTGTTGTAAATACTTTTTCATTAGGAGAGGCTATACCTAAAACCTTTCTTGCTTGTTCATCCAGCATGTCTTTATCCAGTGATTCGGGTCTTAATAATTTTACGTTATGTTCAATTTCGACTCTTTCAGCTCTTAAGGCCTTTAACTCTGTATATGCCTTTTCAAGTTGCTGATTCACCCTTAAATAAGCAATAATACCTTTATTACCATAAATTGAGTGAAAAACAAAATAGCCAAGTAATAAGGCTAACGATATATTAAATATCAATTTTTTGGAGTTATTATTTAATATAAAATTAAAAATAGTCATAAATATGTAAAAACAATAATATTGGGCTTGTTAAAATTATACTATCAAAGCGGTCTAACACACCCCCATGCCCAGGTATTATAATGCCGCTGTCCTTAATATTAAATTTTCGTTTAAAATACGAAACAAATAGATCACTTAATTGCGCCGTTAATGCTAAAGCGCAGCTTATTATAAATAAATTCTTAATATGAAAACCAAAGGCTACACTGACAAGCACAGTAATAGTTCCTGCTGATATTACCCCGCCAATTAGACCGCTCCATGTTTTATTAGGACTAATTTTAGGAGCTAACTTTGCGCCTTTAATAGTTTTACCCCCGATCATGGCAAAGGTATCAACCGACCAAATAATAACAAAAAAAAGTAATATCAAATATTCATTATTACCTTTAGCTTGTAATAATGTCAGCGAAATAATAGGCAAGGGAATAATTATTAGCCCCATTAACAAATATGTCAGTGATGATTTCGTCATATCATACCACTCGCATAGCATACCTATGGCAACTAATACCATTAAAACATAAAATAACGGTTTTAGCCATAATATAGCAATAATAAATACTGGTCCTAGAACCAGTGCAGATAAAATTCTTAATAACATAGTAATATTTGTTTAGTATTTTAGGAAAAACCCCGTCATTGCGAGGAGGGACGTAGTCCCGACGTGGCAATCTCTCTTAAATTTCATAAGATTGCTTCGTCGGCATAAATGCCTCCTCGCAATGACGATGCCGTTATGGTTTCATCTTTTGCCAAAAGTCCTTTTTCTTTGTGAATAGTCATTTAATGCCTCTACTATATCATCTCTATTGAAATCAGGCCAATATTTAGGAGAAAAATATAATTCAGCGTAAGCGGCTTGCCACAGTAAAAAATTACTAATACGAAAAACTCCGCCTGGGCGTAATAATAAATCTACATCAGGCATTGCGGGATCATAAAGAGCATTTTTAAAATCATTTTCGGTGATTTCTTTTTTACCGTTAACTATAAGTTTTTGACAGGCATCGATTATCTCATCACGACTACCATAGCTAAAAGCTATACATACCGTTATTTTATTATTGTATTTCGTTAATTCTATTGCATCTTTTATCTGGGCTTGCAAATCCGAACTTAGACGTTCAAGCCGGCCTATTACTTTTATTCTGACTCCATTTTTATGAAGAGAAGCTATTTCTTCTGTTAAATACCCAGTTAATAATTTCATTAAAAAAGATATCTCAGATTTTGATCGTTGCCAATTTTCTGAAGAAAAAGTATATAAGGTTACATAAGGCACCCTAAGGTTAATAAGCTCTGGCAATAACTCGCGAATTTTATTGGCTCCGACTCGGTGACCTTCTGCCTTCGGCAAATTATGTCTTTCTGCCCAACGAGCATTTCCGTCCATTATTATTGCTAGGTGTTTTATGTTTATAACCATTGTAATTTATATTTTTAACTAATTTTAATGATATAACTCCGATTATTAAGATATAAATGTAAAGTTTAAAAACAAAATTGCGCAGCGTATATTTATTATGTGAACACAAGCGAAGCTTGCTAAATTTAATATATAAACCTTAATAGTTCAAGCTATATACCGGCATTTTGATTCTAACAGCCAATCCCCCTAAATCCTTGCTATCTTCCAGATAAATAAATCCCTTATGATCATTTATTATTTCTTTAGTAATAGCGAGCCCAAGCCCGACGCTACCAGAATCCTCAAGATGCCTTGCCTTATCAGAACGATAAAAAGGCTTAAAAACAGATAGTTTTTCTTTGTCACTTATGCCGAGGCCATTATCTTCAATATTTATTATTACGTAAGAATTATTAGTTTGTACTGAAATTTTTATTTTATTTGAGTATTTTATAGCGTTACTTATTAAATTAGACAAGGCTCTTTCAAACGAATGTTGTTTAATCTGTACTTGTGCGTTAGTTATATTATCTAAATTTATTAATTCTATATCTACATGTGACCATTTATTTAAAAAGGATGCAACCCACGAATAAATAACAACTACTTCAAATTCTTCAGTATTTTCGCCTTGCGCAAAGTCAAGATAGGAATTAATCATTTGTTGCATGGTTAATATATCTAGCTTTAACCCTTCTGCTTCTTCCGAAGTTTCCATTAGCTCTAATTGTAATTTCATTCGAGTTAAAGGGGTGCGTAAATCGTGGGAAATCATAGCTAGCATATTAGTTCTTTTAGTAATTTGTTTTTCCAAGCGTTTTTTCATTTTTAAAAAAGCAAGCCCGGCTTTTCTTATCTCTAAAGCTCCCGAGGGCTTGAAATTTCTAGCTTTTTGAATTCCACGGCCGAATTCATCAGCTGCATCGGCTAAAGCTAAAATCGATTTTATTTGATTTTTAGAAAAAATTATAGAAACAGTGAGTAATATAATGGTTAGAAATATAAGCCATAAAACAAAAATATACACGGTCGGGTTAAGTAATAATTTTGCCGGAAAAGTAATTTGTAATACACCTTCAGCTAATTGAAATGATGCCTCTATTTTGTGATCGTTATTTAATTTAACAATATTTTTTTCAGTAATTTTAGTGTTTAAAATATTTTTAAAAATTTCTAACGATTCATTTAATTTCGGTTGTTTTGAAGATAGTTTAATATTTGGCTGAAATTGGTAAGATAAATTAAGATAATTTTCCCATGAGTTTGTCTTTTGTCTATCTCCGTTTTTATGTTTTTTAATTAAAGACTCCATTTCATTAATAATAATCGTGCTGGTATAATATGAGACATTATACCAATGACGGTCATAAAATAAAAATATTGCTAAGAGCTGGCCTATTAAAATCGGAATAATTATAATTAAAACAAAGCGAGCGAATAATGTTTTAGGCAATAATTTACGTATAAAAAGCATAGCCCTCATTCCGCACGGTTTTTAAATATTTAGGTTCCTTAGGATTATCTTCAATTTTACTTCTTATCCTAGTAATTTGCACGTCAATAGATCGTAAACTAAGCCTGCCCATTATTTTGGATAACTCATCTCGTGATATTGCTTTTCCCGTACGCTCTATTAGTATTTCAAGTAATTTTTGTTCAGTTGAACTAAGCGGTATCGACTGCGTATCTTTAATAAATTCTTTGGAATCAAAGTTATAATAATTATTACCGAATTTTTTTATGTTTTTTTCTTTTTTATAATTATTAATTAAATTATTGATCCGCAATAATAACTCTCTCGGCTCAAAAGGTTTTGTTAAATAATCTGACGCACCGGCTTCTAGCCCCTTAACTCGGTCGTCAGGCTCAGATAAAGCGGTTAGCATAACGATTGGTACAGCATTCCCGGCATCCCTTATAGTTTCGGCGAAATCAAGCCCTGTTATCTCTGGTAACATTACATCAAGAATGATTAAATCATAATTAGAACGCGCAAGTAAATTTTTAGCTTCAATAGCGGATTCTGCCGTTGATACTAAAAAGTCATTTTTATGTAAAAATTTCTTCAAAAGCGCTAATATTCTGTTATCATCATCGACAATTAAAATGTGAGCTTTATATTCTTTCATAATTAAAATATTATAGGGTTTAATTTTTTTGAGTTTAATCTAATTAGCGTTTATTGACAATGACAATTCTACAAAAGCAACCTGTTTATCTGGAACAATCTGCCGGTTATATATGGATTAATGGTAAGTTAATTTCCTGCCTTGATGCCAAAATTAATGTTTTAACGCATAGTTTACATTATTCAGGAGCCGTATTTGAAGGAGAAAGAGCTTATAACGGAAAAGTTTTTAAGTTAAGAGAACATACGATAAGGCTAATAAAATCAGCAGAAGCGTTAAAATTACAAGTTCCTTATAGTGTTGATGAAATTATAGAAGGGCACAAATTAGTTATTGAAAAGAATAATATCAAGGATGCTTATATAAGGCCGCTTATCTGGTCTGGGAGTGAGTCAATGAACATTAGTCATGAAAGTTTAAGTGTTAATGTGATGATTGTTGCTATCCCTTCTACATCGCACTTTTCGGTAGAAGGAATAAATGTACATATTAGTCGTTGGCGTAAAGCGCCTCCGGATAGCCTGCCGCCACAATGCAAAGGAGCTGGGCATTATAATATGGCAATAGTGAGTAAAAGAGAAGCTACTACTTTTGGCTATGATGATGCAATTTTACTGGACTTTCGTGGATATATTGCTGAATTTATCAGTAGCAATGTTTTTTTCGTTAAAGATAATACGCTATACACTCCTATAGCCGATACATTTTTAAACGGTATAACTCGCCAGACTATTATAGAAATTGCTAAAAAATTAGGGATAGAAACTAAAGAAGAATATATAAAATTAGAGAATGTAGAAAATTTTATCGAATGTTTTGCTACAGGCACGGCTATTGAAATGCAAAAAATTCGTTCTATAGATTTGGGAAATAAAAAAATAACTTTTAAAGATCATCAAATTACCGATTCTTTAAAAAAAGAATATGATAAATTAGTACGTGAGTGATTAGCATCCAGCATAATGTCATACCGTGGCTTGACCACGATATCCAGAAAAAACATTTAATAAAAAGACTGGATGCCGTGGTCAAGCCACGGTATGACATCGCACTTAATAATAAACTAAATAAAAATAAATAAAATGGATAATATATTTAAAAGGTTAATTACGGCAGTTATAACTCCTTTTAAAAACAATAAATTAGATTTAACATCGCTGGAGAAAATTCTTAAATATCAAATAGATAGTAGTGTTGATGGAATAGTAGTGGCAGGCTCGACGGGTGAGGGCAGTAGTTTAAGTTTTGAAGAATATAAATTATTGCTACACACTAGTAAGGATATCATTAATAAGCGTATCCCAGTAATAGCCGGTTGCTCTTCAAATAATACTGCTTATGCTGTAGAGCTTGCTGCTGAAGCTACAAAAATTGGAGTCGACGGTTTTATGGCTAGCCCGCCCTCTTACTTAAAACCTACACAAGAAGGAATTTATAAACATTTTGAAGCTATCCATGAGGCAAGTAATTTACCAATTATGTTATATTCGGTGCCGAGTAGAACAGGTATGGATTTTACTGATGAAATAATATTCAACCTTGCTAGGCTATCTCGGATTGTAGCTTTAAAAGATGCAGGTATAGATTTGGAAAGACCATTAAGAATTAAAGGATTAATAAAAAAAGATTTTAATCTATTATGCGGTAATGACGATTTAAGCCTTGCATATAATGCTCAAGGCGGAGTAGGGTGTGTATCGGTAGTATCGAATATAATACCTAACTTATGTAAAGAATTACAAAATAAATGGATTAATGGAGATGCTTTAGGTGCGCTTGCAATTCATAGGCAGCTGTTACCCTTGTATAAAGCAGTATCTGCTGAATCCAATCCAATCCCAGTAAAATATGCTGTTTATTATTTAGGTTTATGCGGTGAGGATATACGGCTACCTTTAACTTTAGCAAGTTCTACTACTAAAATACAATTAGAAAAGATCATTAAAAATTTATCATTATGAAGTGTATTGTATAAATCAATAAAAACGTTATCAATTTCATGCCAGCAACGACGAAAATTCAGAAAAATATAGTCATCAGCGTTTTTAATAATTCATATAACAATGCTTTCTTGTATAGCGATGAACTTCAGAATGCCCTACTCCTTTTCCAGTCGTTCATATAATTTATTATTTATTTTGTTGCAATGAATATAAGCAAAATAAAAAAGGATATTGGCCAAACGCATAGCATTATTTATAATGCTATTGCTGTTTTTTATTTATTTTTTAAAGTTTTTAGTAAAGATATTAATGAAGAAAAATTATGCTCATTCTAAAATAATAATTCCAGTATCTACGCAACAATGTTTATAATATATTACAACCATATAAATAAATAATTGAAATTAAAATAAAATTTACTACTATAGGTGTGTTTTTGAAATTATAAATTAATTATAATAATGTTTAATCAAATTAATATTTTAAACCTACTGCTAGTTAGTATTTTTATTTTTTTTATTGCAATAGGCGTTGTAAAATTATGGCGATATGAAAAAATTTTAAAGGAAAAAAACTTAAGGATAATTCAATTTTATCTAGATAAAAAATTTCTTCTTAACCATCTTGTTAAAAATATTGAACATTTTTCACCTCAAAAATACGCTGAGGAATTTTTGAAAAATATTAAATTTTATTTTAATCTAGAGGATATTAGAATAATTTCACAAGAAGAATTACAAAAAGATAAAGAATTAAGTGTGTTATTTAAAAAAGAATTAGAAGATATTATATTATTATCTAAAAAAGAAATAACAACTTTATATCACATATTAAGTAAAGAATCCGATTCTTCTAATCGGTTATATATACATTTACTTAGTAATAAAAATCAACTTAATAAAAAAAACCTTATTTATGTAAAGGCGCCTTATATTTTTAATAAAGACGAAAAAGAGACGCTTGATATTTATATTCACCTAGCCAAAATATTTTTTGAACAAACGCCTTTCACTTAAATTTTGTTCTTAAAGAATATAAGGCTATTTATCCATTTCAGCGAATACCTCTTCCCAAGAGCCGGTAGTTGCTGCTTTGGAATATTCAGTTGATCTATTTTCAAAAAAATTAGTATGCTCAACGCCGTTTAACATTTCATCAAGCCAAGGCAAAGGATTATGATCAACTAAATATATTTCCTTAAGACCAAGCTGCATTAGCCTGCGATCAGCAATATAACGAATATATTGCCTTACTTCTCTCGCCGTTAATCCTTCAATGCCCCCTACCTCAAAAGCAAGCTCGATAAAGGCATCTTCAAAATGCACAATTGTAGCGCAGGCCTCATAAAGACGGCTGCGAAGTTCTTCGGTCCAAACTTCCGGATTTTCCCTAACAAAAGTTTTAAACAACATAATAATGGAATTGGTGTGTAAAGTTTCATCTCTCACCGACCACGCAATAATTTGTCCCATACCTTTCATTTTATTAAAACGTGGAAAATTTAGCATAATGGCAAATGATGCAAATAACTGCAAGCCTTCGGTAAAAGCTCCGAATACCGCTAAAGTAGCCGCAATATCTTCCTTAGTTTCAACGCCGAAACGTTGCATATAATCATACTTGTCTTTCATTTCCTTATATTTAAGAAAAGCCGAATATTCAACTTCCGGCATACCTACCGTATCAAGCAAGTGAGAATAAGCAGCTATATGAACCGTTTCCATGTTAGAAAAAGCCGATAACATCATTAATACTTCCGTCGGCTGAAATACTCTTGAGTAGTGCTTCATATAACAGTTATTTACTTCAATATCTGCCTGCGTAAAAAAGCGAAATATCTGAGTTAATAAATGCTTCTCACCCGGAGTTAAATTATATTTCCAATCCTTAACGTCATCGGCAAGCGGTACTTCTTCAGGCAACCAGTGGATTTTTTGCTGAGTATGCCAGGCTTCATATGCCCACGGGTAGGAAAATGGCTTGTAAATCGGGCTTGCATCAAGTAATGACATATATTTCCTTTTATTTGTTCTTTAATTTTTCTATTTGTTTTGTAGTTCCTGATATTATATCTATATCTTCAGGTAATAAGTTTCTTGTTACTTTTCTGCCTCTCTCTTTTTTTTCTTAGTAATAACTACTTTTATGTTCTCTTGAGAGAGGCAAATCTATGTATTGTTTCATATATCTAATCTTGGAGTTTCTCTATTTCTTCTGTAGATAATCCTGTAAATTCTGCTATTTGTTTGACAGATTTACCTTGTTTTATCATCATTCCTATTAATTCTGCTTTCCCTTCAATTTTTCCTTCAACTTTCCCCTCTTCTTTCCCCTCTTTATACTTATTTCTTTGATTTAACTCCTCTGTTTGAGCAAATAACATTGCTTTAATATAGCTATCATATTCGCCTTCACTCCAGTTAAATTGTTCAATAGTTGTATAAGCCGAAAGTACGATTTCATCTTTCGTATGTTTTGGTGGTTCTTTTGCTCTATCAAATTTAGCCATCATATATAGCCAATCATCTTCTATTGTTTCAAGTTCCTCTGCTTCCTTGGTAAATTTATCTAATTCGACAAATACGTATGATAGGCATTTGAGTTGATTTTGACCATTACCCACATTAATAGTCTGGTGATAACTAATACATTCTTTTTCTTCTGGTAATGCCTGAAATCCGGAAGTAATGACTACCATCACTACCGGCGCCAAATCGGCATATTCTTTACCTCTTTTTAATTGTGAAGAAAATGCTACACAACCATAAAACTGAACTCTTGCTAAAAAAGCGTCAGCATAGCCATTTTGCATTTCAACGATATAGACATTACCTGAACTATCTCTTACTTTGACATCTACAATACTTCTTTTATTTTGACCTAAATCCGGTACCTGCTCATTTGAAATATATTCAAGCCCGATGATTTTTAAATTATCTGGCAATCTCATAATACTATTTAAAAAGCTCATTAAACGAGCGCTATCGCTAAACAGTTTTTTAAATGCTATATCATTTGTTGGATCTAAATATCTTTGCATATAGTTATTTTTATATACTATTATAAAATGAAGAGTTGTGCACGAAGAACTAATTTCAGTAAAGAACAGAGTGCCTTTAATCCGAAGAGTGAAGCGTATAATTTACCGCAGGATTTAACAAAGCAACGCTAATTTTTGAAGTCTATTACTGACAAGCTAAACATTCGTCATATTTATCCGCTTCTTCTTTAATTTTTTTATTATCCTTTTCAATATCTTTAAAGTCAACTTTAAGCACGCTGTGTGAAACCTTATCTGCTCTTTGGATTGAAGTTGAACGGCAATAATATAAACTTTTTACACCTTTTTTCCAGGCTTTAAAATGAATATTATTTAAATAATGTTTACTAACGTTACCGGGAAGAAACACATTTAAAGACTGAGCTTGTGAAATGTGCGGCGTTCTATCTGCGGCTAACTCAATAAGCCAATTCTGATCTATCTCATATGCAGTTTTAAAAACTTCTTTTTCTTCATCTGATAAAAATGTTAAATGCTGCACTGATCCTTCATGCGTGGCAATTGAAGACCAAACCTGTTCATTATTAAAACTTTTTTCTATTAGGAGCTTTTCTAAATGCTTATTACGCACATTAAAAGAACCGGTTAAAGTTTTTTGAATAAAGCTATTAGCGGCAAATGGTTCAATTCCAGGAGAAGCATTACCGGCAATCACCGAAATTGAAGCAGTTGGCGCGATTGCTGTTTTATTACTAAATCGTTCTTTACTCCCTACCTCCTTCGCATCAGGGCAAGCTCCTTTTTCTTCTCCGAGTGCTATTGAGGCTTTATCTGCTTCCTTACCTATATGCTCAAATATTTTTTTATTCCAGACTTTTGCCATTACTGACTCGATCGGTACCTTTTTTAATTGTAAAAAGGAATGAAATCCCATCACACCTAGCCCAACGCTACGTTCACGCTGCGCTGAATATTTTGCTCGTGCCATGGTGGTTGGAGCTTTATTTATAAAATCTTCTAAAACATTATCAAGAAATAGCATAATAGCCGGGATAAATTCTTTATCATCTTTCCATTCTTCAAAATATTCTAAATTTAATGATGATAGACAACAAACTGCAGTTCTAGCTTTCCCTAAATGATCAATTCCCGTCGGTAAAGTAATTTCACTACAAAGATTCGACATCTTAACTTGTAGTCCTAACTTTTTATGATGTTCCGGTATAGACTTATTAACACTATCGATAAATAATAAATACGGTTCACCGGTTTCTATTCTGGTAGTTAATAATTTAATCCATAAATCCCTAGCTCTAACTTTGTTGACAACCTTTTTAGTAGCAGGGCTAATAAGCTCAAAATCCTTATCATGCTCAACAGCTTTCATAAACTCATCGGTTACGGCTATACCGTGATGAATATTGAGAGCTTTACGATTAATATCACCACCAGTTGGGCGTCTTATATCAATAAACTCCTCAATTTCAGGATGATTAATAGGTAAATATACTGCAGATGAACCACGTCTAATAGAGCCTTGCGAAATAGCAAGAGTCATAGAGTCCATAACTTTAATAAATGGTATAATTCCTGAAGAGTTACCTTTACCACTAATAACTTCATTAATAGAGCGAACATTTCCCCAGTAACTACCGATCCCGCCGCCGCGTGATGCTAGCCAAACATTTTCCGTCCATAAATCTACTATATCGTCTAAACTATCATCCGTTTCATTTAAAAAGCATGAAATAGGTAATCCTCTATCCGTTCCGCCGTTACTCAAAATTGGTGTTGCTGGCATAAACCACATCCGACTCATATAACCGTATAATTGCTGAGCATGTTCTTTATTTGCAGCATAATAACTTGCAACTCTGGCAAACAAATCTTGAAAATTTTCACCTTTCAAAAGATAGCGATCTTTTAAAACGGCTTTACCGAAAGGAGTAAGCAGATTATCGTTATTAAGGTCAATATTTATAAGAAATTTAGCTTTTGCGGGTGTGGTCATTATATGTACTTAAGATATATTGATTAAATTTAGTAATAGAGATTATATATTTTTGTTTTTATTTATTGTTGCATGGTTACCGGAATTGTCATTGCGAGGAGGCACATCGTGCCGACGCGGCAATCTTATTGAAGTTGGCTGGATTGCTTCGCTTTGCTCGCAATGACAATGTTTTTTACTAGCGTTTCCAGTGCCTGCGATAACGCTCTGTTTTCGTAAAGATAACATCGAAAATTTTAATACAAAAATATACCCTTAGTAGACACGAGAATGGTATTTTATTCAATATAAATATTTAAGATTATAGCAGATTTTTCTCTTGACAGTAAGGCTACCCGCATGAGTATTACGATGTCATTCCCGCGCAGGCGGGAATCCAGAAAAATACTTTTAAGTCATGTTGAACTTGATCCAGTATTTCATACAAAATATCCTAAAACAAGTGGATTAATGTCAAAGAAAAAGACTGGATTCCCGTTTTCACGGGAATGACATTATTACAACGTTCATACAGTAGGGGATCAAAGAATTAGATGACAAAATACTTATAATCCTCGCTTGGTAATTGTTTTTTTAAACAGCAATATTTGTAGCAACTGAATTAGCATTACTTACTAAAGCAAATTTTAATACTTGATCAATATTAGAAACTGGTAAAATCTTAAGACTGTTTTTTATGTTTTGTGGAATATCTTTTAAATCTTTAACATTTTCTTCCGGAATTAATACGGTAGTAATACCTCCGCGGCTAGCAGCAAGTAATTTTTCTTTAAGTCCTCCAATCGGCAAAACATTTCCTCTTAAAGTAATTTCTCCCGTCATTGCAACAGTACGGTGAACGGGTATTTTAGTCATTAACGATACGATAGTGGTAAATAAAGCACAGCCTGCCGATGGCCCGTCTTTAGGAATAGCACCGGCCGGAACATGAATATGAATATCTAAATCTTTATAGTCTTCATATTTTAAACCAAAACTGTCTGCTCGACTACGAAAGCAACTATAAGCAGCTGAGGCTGATTCTTTCATTACATCCCCAAGCTTACCTGTAGTTTTAACTTCGCCTTTTCCTGGAAATGCTAACGCTTCTATGGTTAAAAGTTCACCCCCCACTTCAGTATAGGCAAGGCCAGTAGTAGCTCCTATTTGATTTTCCTTTTCAGCGAGCCCAAAATTATATTTTCTAACCCCTAGATATTCTTCAAGATTTACTTTATTTATATCTACATGTTTAATAGTTTTATCAGATAAAATTTGTTTAAGGGCTTTTCGAGTCAATGCTCCTATTTCTCTCTCTAAAGCTCTTACACCGGATTCTTTAGTGTAATATCTAATTAAATCTAAAATAACTTCATCGGTGATGTTAATTTCATCTTTCTTAATTTTATGCATTTTAAATTGTTTAGGTATCAAGTAATTTTTAGCAATTTGTATTTTTTCTTCTTCTACATAACCGGAAATATCAATAATCTCCATTCTATCTCTTAAAGCTCTTGGCAAATTATAAGAATTGGCAGTAGCAATAAACATAACATTTGAAAGGTCATATTCTACTTCTAGATAGTGATCGACAAAATGACTGTTTTGCTCAGGATCTAATAGCTCGAGTAAAGCAGATGCCGGATCGCCTCTAAAATCAGAACCCATTTTATCAATTTCATCTAATAACATTACTGGATTACTGGTTTTAACTTTTTTTATTAAATTAATCGGTTTACCAGGCATGGAGCCGAGATATGTTTTCCGGTGTCCTCTAATTTCCGCTTCATCTCTAACACCGCCTAAAGCAAGTTTAGTGTATTTTCTATTCATTCCTTCAGCGATAGATTTTACTAACGAAGTTTTGCCGACTCCAGGCGGCCCTATTAAACATAATATTGGTCCTTTAATTTTTTGGGAACGCTCAAGTACCGCCAGATATTCAATAATTCGTTCTTTAACTTTTTCAAGCCCGAAATGATCGCGATCTAAAATTTTTACCGCCTGATTAATATTAATTTTAGTTTGATCGTATTTCCCCCAAGGTAAACTAAGTAAAATATCCAGGTAATTTCGTGTTACCGAAGATTCAGCGGACATTTGATTCATCATCTTTAATTTTTTTAATTCAGCTTCGGCTTTTTCTTTTGCTTCTTTGGAAAGTTTTAAAACTTTAATTTTCTTTTCAATTTGTGAAAGTTCCGATTTATCTTCGTCTAACTCTTTTTGAATTGCTTTCATTTGCTCGTGCAAATAATAATCGCGCTGAGTTTTTTCAATTTGTTTTTTTACTCGTTGTTGCAATGCCTGCTCAGTTTCTGAATGTACTAAATTAGAACTAAGTATTCCTATAATCGTGGTAATACGTTTAAAAGGACTTATTTCTTCTAGTAAACTTTGCTTGGCGTCAAGTGAAGTAATTAGATGCGAAGCTAAAATATTAATTATATTAAGAAAATTAGAGCTATCTTTTATCTCTTTACTTATTGCCTCAATAATTTCAGTATTAATTTTTTTATTAGTAACGGCATATTGAGTAAATAAACGAACGGCGTTATCTACTAGTTCCCGCATATTAGTGGCATCAAATATTTCTTCATCAGGCATAATTTTATAATCGGCTTCAAATGCCTCCTCACCAAAGATATTAGATAATTTTACTCTGGCAATTGCTTCAATAAGAATTTTTGCTGTATTATTTGGTAATTTTACCACTTGAATAACTTTGGCAAGCACCCCTATATTATGAAGGTCTCTTTTATCTGGCACAGCTTGGTCGGTCTTTTTCTGAAGAGATAATAAAATATATTTACTATTATCTTCTTCGGCAATCGTAGTGTTAGATAAAGCCTGAAGAGATTTTTGTCTTCCTACAAAAACAGGAGCGATAATTCCGGGGAATATTACTATATCTCGTAACGCCATTAACGGCAGAGTTTTTTTACTCATTATTTAAAACCTTAAATTTTTATAGAGTTTAAGTTGGTTGTTAAGTATATAATATAGTGTCACTTTCATTTCAAGCTACGGAACATTAATATATGAATTTATTACTTTCTCCTGAAACAATAGCAATAGCGCATAATAGAGTAAAACAATATCTGCATTTAACGCCAATAATTCAGTCGGAAACTTTAAATGAAATGCTTGGACATGATATTTTTTTTAAAATTGAATCACTACAGAAAACGGGCGCTTTTAAAGTTAGAGGAGTATTAAATCATTTATTAGAATTAAAGGATCAGGGGAAATTACCAGGTAAAATAGTAGGGTATAGTACCGGTAATCACGGAATAGGGCTTGCTTGGGTAGCACAATTACTTAACGTGCAAGCTAGAATTTATTTACCGCAAAATACTTCAAAAGTTAAGCAACAAGCGGCAAAGCATTATGGCGGGGAAGTAATATTTACGAAAACAAGACAAGAAGCGGAAGAGAGGGCAAAAGAAGATATAAAAAACGGTTTTTATTATTTGCATCCTTCAGATAGTGATTCAACTATTGCTGGTGCAGGTACCATGTGTTACGAAGCTTTGCAGCAATTAGGTTTTGCTCCTGATGCTATTTTTGCTTCTTGCGGAGGAGGGGGATTAATAGCCGGTTCATACCTGGCCAAAGAATTGCTCTCACCCTCGAGTTTAATTATCGGTTCTGAGCCCAAGGAAGCAAAGGATGCTTTCCTATCACTTGAAAATAACTCAATATATAAATTTGCTGAATCGCCTAATACTATTGCTGATGGTCTTAGAACCTTAAGTATTTCGCCGCGTACTTTTACTTATTTAAAAAAGATCGATAAATTATTTTTAGCCGATGAATACGGAATATATTACTGGACTGCCTGGCTCAATCATTTACTAAAAGTTGTATGCGAGCCGTCAAGTGCAATAAATATGGTAGGAGTAGTAGAATGGTTAAAAACTCAGGGAAGTCAGAAGAAAATATTAGTATTAATATCCGGCGGTAATATCGATCCAGTACTTTATAACGAACTTTCAAAGGAAAAATATCTTTCAATTTTGCCGAATTTATATCGTGCTAGTTCAAACGGGAATGATATAAATAATTCGATATAATCAAGAAGTATACAAACGTTGTTTTAGGCTTACCAAACTCGTCATGATTAATGGCTTGTATCCCATATAAGTATCAGATTTCTATTATCCTTACCTGGCGTTTGTAGGGTTAAAATTTATGTGCTTAATATAATTTAAAAGGTACTTCCTGGATAACGCTATCGTGGGTAACGCCCTCCATACCTTCCCTAGCGATAGGAATTTTTAAAGCATTTTGCTTCGTTTTGAGAATTATGAGCCTGGAAAGGCTATAGGTATAGGGATTCTAACTTAACCGATAAGAGCAAAAAGCGAAATATGCTACTACCTTATTTTGCAGTAGCATAGAAGTATAAAGCGATTAAACTTCAAACTATTGAGCATATTCATTATGCTTTCCTAAAGCAATGCTATCTTGATTAGAGCTTACCTGATATGAAATTAAAAAATCTTTCGCTTCCTGAGAAACATATTGCATATTTTGCGGTTGTTCACCTCTAGAATTTTCTATATTACGAGATGCACCATTATCTAATAATACTTTCATCTTATCTATACATTCTATAAAATTATATGGACTTCTAGATGCAGCGCTATGTAAAGCAGTATAACCGTAATTATTTTGCTGATCAATATTTGCTCCTTGCTTAATTAAATATGGAATAACTTCTTTGAAATTTGGATTATGTAAAGCATGTTGTATAAACCCTATTCCACATTCATCTTGAGCTTGTATGTTTATTTTGTTATTAACAAAATATTCTTTTATTTCATCTAAACTAAGTGAAGTTATATTATCAAGTAGTTTATAGCTTATAACATTATCAAGTAATTCTTCAGTAAAAATATTTTTAAGTTGATCTTTCTGGGAATCAATAAAATAAACTAAGTCCCTTAATAATTCTAATGGTCTCATAAGTAACCTTTGAATTTAAATTTGCTAAATTATAAATACTACTAATAAATTAATAAGTAAACTATTTTTTATTGCAATGGGTTGAAGATTATAGTATTACCAATATAATTCTTAAGAAAATTCTAAAATATTAACTTGATTATTAATAATTTGTGATGTATTCATATTTTATATAAATATAAGTACCTTAATGCTTCCAGAAAATAATACTCAAATAAATCAAAATTCAGATTATCTGGACGATATTTTAAATTCAACCTCGCCTATGACAGCAGACGATATATTTCCTGTATTTTACAACTTTAAAAACTATAATAAAACTGGCAAAATAAAGTTACTTCTAGAAAAAGCTCTTGATCAAGGTATTGACTCTAATACTCCAAATTTTATAGGTAAAACTTTTCTAGAATATGCTTGTTCAAATTCTGCAGTTGAGATAGTACAATTTTTACTAGAGAAAGGAGCCAATCCTAATCTTGGTCATAGTATTTTATGTCAATTAGCTACAGCTAACTCTTCTGTAGAAAACGTTGATGTTATAAATCTTTTACTTAAATATGGTGCTTCAACAGAATTTAAAAGTGAATCGGGTTTGACCCCTATTCAAGTAGCTACTAAATATGGATACACTAAAATAGTAAAATTACTGACACAATATGGAGCAAATACTGAAGTAATCACTCCTATTAATAAAGTTTTTTCATATTCAAAAAATTTACAAGGATTAGCAAATAAAACTAAAGTACAAATTTTACTGAAGCTTATGGAAGCATATAAATGTAATGATTTTTGTATAATAAAAGATTATACGTTTAGGAGCTGTATAAAAGAATTTGTAGATTGGCAGTTATCAATAACCCCTGAAAATTCTAGATTTTTTTCCACCCATTTAAATAAATTAGGTAGTTTTAGAGAATCTCTAAAAGCTAAATACGAAAATTTAAATTCTAGGCTTGCTATACATATAAGTAGCAATGGGAAAAAAAGTGAAAAAGATCTCATAGAAAATGATATTATACTTATAGATGATAACATTCAAAAATTAAATAATCATATAGCTTCTTATGATACTTTAAAAAGTTTACTGATATCTAATATTATTAAAAACCCTAAATATAGTAAAGACTACATACATGATAAAAACTTACCTGATCAGTTAATAAATGAAATTGAAAACTGGAAACCTAAGTTAGTAGGTGAAATAGTTGAAGCTACAGCTGAACCAGCTTAAATTTTTTCTACAAAGCATAATGGCAAAATGCCACTTTTCCTTAGACCGTGAGCCTTATTAACTACAAACTATCCGATATAGCTAAAGCGTTAAGTTTAACTACTCGTCGTGTTCAGCAGCTAGTTAAATCTAACAATAATCAGGAAAATAGCGAGAACTATAAACCTGAAGATACTTAATATGCCAACATTTTTTTTGAATAATGCCTATTTACTTTCCTTGATTGAGGTTAATTAGTATGTTATGTTTTAACTTATAAAAATTTATCATAAATTAATTATGCCACAAATTTATTTTAACGGGCCTGCTGGAAGAATTGAAGGAGTCTATACTAAGTCTGCAGATCCGGCGGCTCCCCTTGCTTTGGTTTTACATCCTCATCCGTTATATGAGGGAACTATGAATAATAAAATAGTTTATAACTCATACAGAATTTTAGCCGATAACGGTTTTACGGTACTACGAATTAATTTTAGAGGGGTGGGGCGTTCCCAGGGTAAATTTGATAATGGAGTAGGTGAGGTAATTGATGCCGCAACCGCTCTTGATTGGCTTCAGCAAAATAACCCTAATAGCGGTGTTAATTTAATATTAGGGTTTTCATTCGGTGCATGGATAGCTATGCAATTAGTAATGCGTCGCCCTGAAATAAATTATTTTATTGCCATATCACCCCCAGTAAATAAATATGATTTTTCTTTTTTATCGCCGTGTCCTATTCCGGGTTTTATATTACAAGGCGATAATGATAGTATCGTGTCGGTTGATGAAGTACGTAAATTAGCAAATAAATTATCTAAGCAACAATCACATATAAAGGTTGATTATAAAATAATAACTGGAGCAGACCATTTTTTTCGTTATAAAACCGATGAATTTACGGCCGCAATGAATAAATATTTAAAATCACTAGATACTAATACACATTACCAAAACGCTAATAATAACAAAAATGCCAATAAAAACTCAAATAAATTATTTTTGTATTGATAGGAATATACTTGATGTTATTCTTGTTCAGCATGATTGCATAGATAGGTTATGTTCTATGTTATTCCCGGGGAGGCGCCTTGTTGCGTAGATTGGTAAAAACGCTTCCAATGTCATTCCCGCCTCCGCGGGAATCCAGAAAATTATAATCTTCTTGAATTTATTTTAGAATATTTTACAGAAGATGCTGAATCAAGTTCAACATGACAAAGAGAGACTGGATTCCCGTTTTCACGGGAATGACAGCGAATATGCTTAACTATTTCTTACACAAGTAATAACTCCTTATAAGGACGATACTACTATCAAAACATTCTATAAATTTCTAAATTATCTACCTTAATTCTTTTAAATAAATATAAATTATATTATAATTCATAGAGTCATTTATAAATGGCATTAAATAAAAAATTATAAGTTATAAAATAATGATTAATATTACCTTTCCTGATGGAAATTCTAGGCAATTTGAAAAAAATATTAGTGCTTTTGAAGTGGCAAATAAAATTTCTACTTCTTTAGCAAAACAGGCAATGATTGTCGAAATAGATAATGAGCTAAAAGATTTAAGTACTATAATCAATACTGACTGTAAAGTAAGAATTTTGACTGTTAAAGATCCTGAATGTCTTGAGATAATAAGGCACGATGCAGCGCATTTAACAGCTGAAGCGGTAAAGGAATTATTTCCGGAAACTGAAGTAACTATCGGTCCTGCCATAGAAAATGGTTTTTATTATGATTTTGCTAGAGATAAACCGTTTACTACGGAAGACCTGATAAAAATAGAAGCTAAAATGCAAGAAATTGTTAAAAGGAATGAGCCTGTTGTTCGTGAGCTATGGGATCGCGATAAGGCAGTAGAGTTTTTTAAATCAATAGGTGAGGATTATAAAGCAGAAATTATTGCTTCAATTCCAAGTGATGAACCTATAAGTCTTTATAAGCAAGGTAATTTTATTGATTTATGTCGTGGTCCGCATGCTCCTTCAACGGGTTTTGTCAAGCATTTTAAGTTAATGAAGGTGGCAGGGGCTTATTGGCGCGGTGATAGTCGTAATCCGATGTTACAGCGTATTTACGGCACTGCGTGGGCAACAAAAGAACAGCTAGATAGCTATCTTTATATGCTGGAAGAGGCAGAAAAGCGCGATCATAGAAAGCTAGGGAAAGAGTTAAATTTATTTCATTTTCAAGAAGAAGCGCAAGGAATGGTATTCTGGCATGATAAAGGTTGGAGTATATACCGGAGCGTTGAAGAATATATTAGAAAAAAGATTCGTAAAAACGGCTATACTGAAGTAAAAACTCCTGTTTTAGTTGATAAGAGCCTATGGGAAGCTTCCGGACATTGGGAGAAATTTAGAGAAGATATGTTTGCTTTAGAAGTAGAAGATAAAACTTTAGCTTTAAAGCCGATGAATTGCCCTTGCCACGTACAAATTTTTAAGCAGGGTATTAAAAGCTATCGTGATTTACCTTTGCGTATGTCGGAGTTCGGTTTGTGTCATAGGAATGAAGCATCTGGAGCTTTGCACGGACTTATGAGAGTTCGAGCCTTAGTACAAGATGATGCTCATATTTTTTGTACTGAGGAGCAAATTACTAGTGAAACAGTAAGTTTTTGTAAGTTACTAACCGAAGTTTATAAAGATTTCGGTTTCACCGAATTTAAAATTAAATTTTCGGATCGTCCTGCAGTTCGTGCCGGTAGTGATGAAGTTTGGGACAAAGCAGAAAATGCTTTAAAAGAAGCGGTAAAAGAGGCGCACTACTCATATACTCTAAATCCGGGGGATGGAGCATTTTATGGCCCGAAGCTTGAATTTGTCTTAACTGACGCAATTGGTCGTGAATGGCAATGCGGTACTTTGCAAGTTGATTTTGTATTACCGGAGCGTTTGGATGCTAATTATATTGCCGCAAGTGGTGAAAAGAAAAGACCGGTTATGCTTCATCGAGCAATCCTCGGTTCACTTGAGCGATTTATCGGTATTTTAATTGAAGAATATGCGGGTCGTTTTCCTTTATGGCTTGCACCTATTCAAGTTGCTATTGCAACCATTACCAGCGATTTAAATGACTATGCTTTAAAAGTACAAAAAGCTTTAATTGAGAATGGCGTAAGAACGGATATTAATATATCACCAGATAAAATTAATTATAAGATACGTGAGTTTTCTAATCAAAAAGTGCCATTAATCGCTGTACTAGGTAAGCAGGAAATGGAAAATAATACGATAACGATCAGAAGGCTAGGCGTAGAAGCTCAGGAAGTTTTGACCATAGAGCAGTTAGTGCAGTTAGTAAAAGATGAGAATACTAAATATTTGGGATATTAATAACCACAGTTGGGCAATAATAACCACAAAATAAGTTGCTTTTTTATTGAAATGCGGTTAAAATTCCGCAAGGTTTTAGGCTAGGTAGCAAAGTGGTAATGCGGTTGACTGCAAATCTTCTATGCGCCGGTTCGATTCCGGCCCTGGCCTCCACTTAATTATCGTGTGGTTACTGGAATTGATTATGCACGGTATCCAAAAGCCTTAATACAAAAAAACTGGATATCGTGGACAAGCCACGGTATGACCTCTTACACGCTTTGCAAAAGATGATAAAAATTACAGTATTCGGCTCTTGAAAGACGAGTAATATAATATGGAATTTATTGAACAGTTCCTTGAGATGATGTCGGCTGAACGGGCTATATCAAAAAACTCATTACTTAGCTATAAGCGTGATTTACTGGATTTTCAAAACTTTTTGACCAGACAAAAAATATTAGAATCAAATACAACTACCGAAAATGTTAGGAGCTGGATTGAGTATTTAGCAAATAACGGCTTACAAGCACGCTCAATTAATCGGAAAATATCAACTATCAAAAGCTATTACGAATTTTTAATTAGTGAAAATCATACAAATTATAATCCTGTATTAATGGTAGATTTACCAAAATATCAGGATAAACTCCCTACTACCTTATCAATTCTAGAAATCAAAACCTTACTTGATTATTGTGAAAATAATCAAACTCCTGAAGGCTTGCGGCTTAAAGCCATGATTCATTTATTATATGCCAGCGGGCTTCGTGTTTCTGAGCTTGTTAGCCTGCAACTTAGTAATATTTTAGTTAACAGACTTTCATCTGAAGTAAAAAAAATATTTTCTGTGTTAGGGAAAGGCAATAAGGAAAGGATGATAGTAATAAACGAACAGGCTGTTGCAAATATTACAGAGTATTTAAAAATTAGAAATAATTTTATCAATAAAAAATATCCTAAAAGTATAATTTATTTATTTCCTTCTACTTCTGGTAGCGGCTATATGACCAGGCAAAATTTTGCTATTCTTCTTAAACAGGTAGCAATAAAAGCCGGGCTTAACCATGAAAGTATCTCACCTCATATATTGCGCCATAGTTTTGCCAGTCACTTACTGGAGGGCGGGGCAGATTTAAGGGTTATTCAAGAGCTACTCGGTCACGCTGATATCAGTACAACGCAAATATATACTCATATTCAAACCAATCATTTAAAAAAAGCTCTTATGCGTCACCCTTTGCAAATTTCTTCCAAAGATTAAATTATTTTATAAATTAAAATAAGTTTTTTATTGCGTGTATACTGCGATCAAGTCGGTGTTGATTTAGGAAGAATAAAATTATCTAAAACCATTTACTACAAACTGCTCAAGGTTTTTGTCTCATGGGTTGATAAAGTCGTCATTGCGAAGCACCTTGAACATTACTTCCTAGGCTCTGTGCAGCTAATTAAAATAAATCTAATTTTGGTTCTTTTTTGTTGCAAATTATAAGATTTTTTTGAAATATGAATAACTATTCCTACAAAAATCTTATTAATTTTCACTAAAAATTAACTCAAAATTATAATAATTCAATTAGGTGCACAGAACCTAGGGAATGACATCATACCAAATTAAATATGAGCTTTTACTTGCTCAACGATATGAGAAAAACCTTCACTGTTATTTACTGCAAGCTCGGCAAGTACTTTACGATCTATATCAATTGCAGCTTTTTTAAGACCACCAATAAATTGAGAATATACTAAACCATGCTCACGTACAGCTGCATTTATTCTTTGAATCCATAAACCTCTAAAATCACGTTTACGATTTCTACGATCTCTATAAGCATATTGAAGTGCTTTTTCTACTTTTTCAACGGCTACTCTAAAACAACTGTTAGCACGACCTCTATAACCTTTAGCAAGTTTGAGGATTTTTTTATGTCGATTTTTGGAAATTTTTCCTGATTTTGCGCGTGTCATTTTTTAGCTCCTAATTAATTAATGCCGTATGGAAGAAAATATTTTTTTACATTATATCCATCTTGAGCACAAAGAATTGTAGTACCTCGAAGATTACGAAGTTGAGCTTTAGTACGACGACGCATAAAATGCTTTTTGCCTGCTTGAGATGCGATAACTTTACCGCTAGCCGTAAGTTTAAAACGCTTTTTTACAGCGGATTTTGTTTTTAATTTAGGCATGATTATTCCTTTAAATTGGTATTTTAAGATTTTGTCAGTAAATATAGGCATACCAAAGCCATGTCACTGATGAAACTACACAATAATGTTATTAATGAATTATTGCAAGATATTTTTTAAATTTTGTGCTACAATGCGGGTTATAAATCATTTATTCATAAGTAAAATCAATGTTTGGAGAAAATCCTAAAAGGGGAATTTTAAACGGTGACGGGACAAAATTAGAAGTTAAGGCGATTTTTAAGACCATTCAAGGGGAAGGAATTTTTGTCGGTGTGCCTGCTGTTTTTATAAGGCTTGGCGGATGTAATCTTGCGTGTAATTTTTGTGACACGGATTTTGAAGAATATAACTTAATTAATGTCACTGATATTATTAGTGAGGTTAGTTCTCTTAGTAAAAACTCTGAAGGGAAAAAATCTATTACACTCGTTGTAATAACCGGCGGTGAGCCGTTGCGTCAACCTATTGAATTGCTATGTAGGAAATTATTAGAGAAAGGATTTCAAATACAAATTGAGACTAACGGTACGTTATATCGAGCCTTACCGAAAGAAATTTCAATAATATGTTCGCCGAAAGCCGGAAAAAACGGTTATTCTAAAATCAGAGAAGATTTATTACCATATATTAATGCAATAAAATTTATAGTTGCTAAAAATGTGGCTGAATATAGCTTCGTCCCTGAAGTTGGACAAACCCGTTATAATATACCGGTTTTTATTCAACCAATGGATCAAAATGACTCACAACTTAACGACGATAATAATAAATTAGCCGTTAAGCTTGCTTTAGAATTAGGTTATAGATTATCTCTGCAAACGCATAAATATTTGGGCATTGAATAAAAAGTAAAAAATTATAATTATAACTTGAATTTTTAATAATTTGCAGTTAGTATTACCTGCTTTAAAGTTTAAAGGCTTAGGGAGATATATTAAGATGAGTGAGATATTAGAACTTGCTGCAGAAGTACGATCAGAATTCGGCACCGGTGCAGCAAGAGAATTAAGAAGAACGGGAAGAGTTCCGGCTATTATTTACGGCGCAAATAAAACGCCTGTTGCTATTTCAATTGAAGAAAAAGAAATAACAAAATATTATCGGAAACCAGCTTTTATATCAGGGTTAATCAATATTAATGTTGGTGAAACACAATATAAAGTACTGCCAAAAGCAGTAGAACTACATCCTGTTACAGATATAGTACGTCATGTTGATTTTGTGTTTTTAGAAGAAAAAACTCAAAAAATGGCAGTGCCGGTAGTATATGAAGGTAAGGAAAGAGCACTTGGAGTTAAAAGGGGAGGGTATTTTAATATAATAAAAAGAACTATTCCCATGTTATGTGATGTTAATAATATTCCCCGGAATATTACTATTGATGTTACTAATATGCCGATTGCTACTTCTATAAAATCTTCGAATGTAAAATTGCCTGAAGGATGTCAATTTGCAACTAAAAAAGAATTTGTTCTTGCAACGATAATAGGACGTAGAGGAAAAACTGAGGCAGAAGAGGGTGCAACACCTGCTGAAGCGGCAGCGAAGTAGTGTGAGGCGTCATACCGTGGCTTGACTCAAAGTGTATGGAGTTTCCGATGTCATTTCTAGCTGCGGCAGGAATCTAGACTGTTTTTGTCATGCTGAACTTGTTTCAGCATCTTTTGTAATAGATCATGAAATAAATTCAGGATGACTATAATTTTCTGGATTCCTGTTTTCACGGAAATAACATAGGAAAATGCCTCCTCATAATGACAATTCTGGTAACTCTATACAACGATAAATCCCGCAAAAATCCTTCTCTATATATTTCCTTCATCAACTTCCAGATTTTAGGTCTCATATCAGTTAACTATAATTTCTCTCTATTCAAGGTAATATTATGATTTTTGTTATAGGTCTCGGTAACCCGGGAAAAGAATATCAGTATACGAGGCATAATATCGGTTTTATTGCAGTAGATAAGTTAGCAAAACAGTATAATTTATCTTTTAACGTAAAGAAAAAATTTAATGCTGACATCGCTGAAGGGAATGTAGGAACTTATAAGTTATTGCTGATAAAACCGATGACCTATATGAATTTGTCGGGTAATGCAGTATCAGCAATAAAGTCTTACTATAATATTAAACTTGAAAATATTTATGTTATTCATGATGATATTGATTTAGCCGTCGGCAGAATAAAATATAAACAGGGAGGAGGCAACGGCGGGCATAACGGTTTAAAATCGCTCGACCAAACTATAGGTAATAATTATCATCGTATAAGGATTGGGATAAGCAGGCCGGAAAATAGTGAAGAAGTGGCTGATTATGTGCTTCATAATTTTTTTAAGGCAGAATATAATATAATAGAGCAGGCGATAAATAAAATAACTAATAATTTTGATTTATTACTGGAAGGAAAATTAGAAGAATTTAAAAATAAAGTAATTTAGCAATATCAAAGAGAACTATATTACTCTATATAGTTCCTGCAAAAGCATTGCTGGGGAATCAAACTTTTGTTGTCATTCCCGTGAAAACGGGAATCCAGAAAAAATACCTTTAAGTCATCCTGAACTCGTTTCAGGATCTTTTACAAGAGATGCTGAAACAAATTCAGCATGACAAAGCAAAGCCTGGATTCCCGTTTTCACGGGAATGACATACTAACGTTTTGGGTATCCACGCAACAACGCCTGTGCGGGGATGACATCAAAAAATTTAAAAAAATATAACATTATGAAAGAAGAATTACCTTTTGAAATTATCTATGCTGATGAAATGGATAAAGATCACGGATCTATAATTGTTGAAGCTTTTAATAAAGATGCTAGAGAAAAAAAAGGTTTAACAGGAGATTTAAAAACTTTTTCATTTTCTTGTTTAGATCAAAATAAAAATTTTATTGCTGGAATGCAAGGAGTAAGTTTTTGGGGCGGGTTACATATTAGTTCACTATTCGTAAATGAGAATTTTAGAAACCGAAATTACGGAACTTCATTAATGAAGAAAGCTGAGGAATTAGCATTTGAGCGTGGATGCAATTTTATTTATTTATCGACTATGGATTTTCAGGCAAAACCGTTTTATGAAAAATTAGGATACAAAGTTGAATTTACAAAATGCGGTTATGAAAAAGATTCAGTTATGTATTTATTAAGGAAAAATTTATGACATTAAAATGTGGAATTGTTGGGTTGCCGAATGTCGGTAAGTCAACGTTATTTAATGCGCTAACGGCCAGCCAATCGGCGGATGCGGCGAATTATCCGTTTTGTACGATTGAGCCGAATAGCGGTATAGTCTCAGTACCTGACGAGCGTTTACAGAAGCTAGCAAATCTTGCAGGTAGTGCAAAACTTATCCCGTCTTATATAGAATTTGTTGATATTGCTGGGCTTGTTAAGGGAGCAAGTAAAGGCGAAGGACTCGGTAATAAATTTCTAGCTCATATAAGGGAGGTAGATGCAATTTTGCATGTGCTGCGCTGTTTTGAAGATACAGATATTACCCATGTTCATGATAAGGTTGATCCGATACATGATTTGGAAATTATAGAAACTGAATTAATACTTGCCGATATAGAATCGGTAGAAAAACGTTTAGCCACTAGTGAAAAACGCTTAAAAACCAGTGATAAAGCACTAAAAGATCAAGTAGAATTATTAAAGGAAATATATAAGGTACTAGCTAACGGCCAGCCTGCACGAGTGCTTAATAATATTTATGATCCGGAAGATATAAAACAGCTGCAATTATTAACCTCAAAACCGACTTTATATATTTGTAATGTGCTTGAGAAAGACGCTTCAGTAGGTAACGCATTAACAAAATTAGTAGCTGAGCGAGCAACAAAGGAAGATGCCAAATGCGTGATTATTTCATCAAAAATAGAAGCGGATATTGCTCTTCTTGAAAGTCACGAGGAGAAAACCGAATTTTTGAAAGATATCGGGCTTGAAGAAACGGGGTTAAGTAAAGTTATTAAAGAGGCATATAATCTGTTAAATCTTAAAAGCTTTTTCACTATTGGACCAAAAGAGGCGCATAGCTGGACTTTCAAAAATGGTATTCTTGCACCTAGAGGCGCCGGAATAATTCATACAGATTTTGAAAAAGGCTTTATCCGTGCAGAAGTTATCGGCTATGAAGATTATATAAATTTAGGTAGCGAAGCAAGAGCTAAAGAAGTTGGGAAGATGCGACTAGAAGGAAAGGAGTATAAAATGCAAGATGGTGACATAGTACATTTTAGATTTAATGTTTGAATATTTAGAGTATAGCTTTTATTACATGGTACCAATTTTTGCAAAGCGTTCGGTGTCATGCCGTAGCTACGACCACAGCATCCAGTCTTTTTTACTAAAATTTTCTGAATACCGTAATCAAGGAACTAGATGACACCATACTTGTAATAGTCATAATGACCTAGAAATAAAAAATAATATTATGAAAACTACTTTACCTAAACGCTCTATTGAAGTTCAAGACAGACTTGATTATATAGTTCAGCAAATTTTAGATGTTGCCAAGGATAAAATAGCCATGATTATTTTATACGGCTCTTATGCTAGAGGCAACTGGGTGCGAGATGTGTATACTGAAGGTCATATTACTTATAGTTATATAAGTGACTTGGACTTCTTAGTAATATTAAAAAAAGGTAAATTTAAGCAGCATGCTACTTTAAGAGTGGAATCTAAAATAGAAAAAAGATTAGAACAAACAGGCTTAAGGAAAGCTAAAATTTTGTCGCTAGAACCTTCGATATCTATAATATGTGAGTCAATAAATGAGGTAAATACCCAACTTGAAAAAGGACGTTACTTTTATACTGATATTAAGAAAGAAGGAATTCTTTTATATGATAGCGGCGAGTTTCAGCTTGCAGAAGCTAAAGATTTACCTTGGAGTTCGTTAAAAGAAATTGCAAAAGAAGATTATGAACAATGGTTTGAGCAGGGTAAAGAGTTTTTGGATTGCAAATATTCGTTAGAAAAAGAATATTTTAATAAATGTGCTTTTGAGTTACACCAAGCTACCGAGAGTTTTTACAATACAATTTTATTAGTTTTTTCTCGTCATAAACCGAAATTACACGATATAAGAAAGCTAGGCGGATATTGTGCAAATTATAACGCTGAACTACTTAAAGTATTTCCGCAAGCAACTCTAGAACAAAAAGAATGTTTTAAATTACTTCGAGATGCTTATGTAAAAGCGAGATACGATAAAAATTATAGAATTAGCAAAGAACAATTGCTTTATTTGATTGAAAGAGTAGAAAAATTAAAAAACATTACAGAACGAATTTGTTTGGAACGGATTAATCAGTAAAAGCAGCAGTGTTTTTTATGTCATTCCTGTTTTAGGTGGGCGTTGTTGCATGGATCGATAAAAGCAGCAGCATGTCATTCCATTGATCGCAGGAATCCAGAAAAATTAAACTAAAGATGTAACGATAACTTACAATTATATAGAAAAAAGCCTTGCAAGCTAAGGCTTTTTAGCCTGGATTCCTGCGATCAACGGAATGATATAAAAATGTAGTATTATAAAACTTATGAAAATAATCGCTAAAATCCCGCCTTGGATGCTTCTTTACTTATTCGTTTTATCTCCTACATCAGAAACAATGTATACAGCGGGGCTGCCTAGTCTATCCGCTTTTTTTAATATTAGCGGCAGCACGGCGCAAATTACTTCTACCTTATATTTTTTGGGTTTTGCTTTTGGTATATTGTCTTTGGGGAGATTATCAGACATTTACGGCAGAAGACCAATAGTTCTTTTAGGGCTCTTAATCTATATTATATCATCTATTACTAGTACCTTAGCAGTTAATATAGAAATGTTAATGATAGCACGTTTTGCTCAAGCTTTTGGTGCAAGTGTTGGCTCCGTAATAGGGCAGGCGATGGCTAGAGACTCATATCAAGGGAGTGAGCTATCCTATATTTATGCTAGTCTATCAGTGTGGCTGGCATTCATTCCATCGCTTGGTTCATCGGTTGGTGGTTATATCGTTGAGTATTCAGATTGGCGTTATGTCTTCATCTTTTCAAGTTCAATGGTTACTATATTACTTATTTTATACTGCAAAATTTTACCCGAAACAAATCCGTATATGGACATTTCGCAAACGAGTAAATATTTTAAGGTTTTTAAAATAGTAGTAAAAGATAAAATCCTTTGGCTTTATGCTTTTATTATCGGTGCATTTAACGGCATGACTTACGGTTTTTTTATCGAAGCTCCTTTTATTTTTATTGAAAATATGGGATTATCGCCTTCTTTTTACGGTAAATTAGCGTTTTTACTATGTTTAGCTAATATTTTTGGCGGCTTACTTGGTGGGTATTTAATAAAAAAACGCCAAGTGGACGACAAAAAAATAATGATTTTAGGACTCGGATTTAGCTTATTCGGCTGCACTATGCTAATAACCGCAGCTTTTTTATTAAGCAATAATCAGATCAACAATAATTTTGCTATAGCCATAATATTTATTCCGATAATGCTGCATATGATTGGGCATAATCTCCTAATACCTATGACGTTACGTTACGCTCTAGAAGATTATGCCAAAGTTACCGGTACAGCCGGCTCGATTTTCGGTTCATTATATTATATATTAGTAGCATTAATAACTTTTATCGTTTCAAAACTACATAGTGAAACAATAAATAATTTTGCTTTATTGTTCTTATGCCTAAGCATCGGTTGCACCTTATCATTTTACTTGATTAGGGTTTTAGATAACAATAAGAAGAAAATATAATCAGAAATTTCTTATTCTAATGTGTTGGAAGTTTATTAGACATTTTTTGTCCTCTATTTCTTTTTACACCGGCAAAGTTATTAGAAGAAGCTGATTCTGTAGAAGATAAAGCTTGAGCCCTTTTTATCACTGGATTTGTATCTATACTCTTTGCTAAAGGATATGGAATAGTTGGAGCGCCTGCTCGTTCTTTAAAAGTAGAAAAACCTTCATTTTTAATTGGTGGAGGAGGAAAAGGGGTATCTTGATTTAGATCATCATTAAGTGATGGAAGTAAATTGTCATGTAGATTTTCTGGAACAACAAATACAGTAGGGCTTAATTTATTTATAGCCTCTGGTAACTTATTGGGTGATATATTATCTGCTTTTATTAGTGTTTTTGATCGTATGTCTTGGGATAAGTTTTTTATATTTTTATCAATACTATCTAACGCTTTCTCAATATGCCCTAATTTTTCGATAGTTTTTTGTTTACTTCCTTGAAAAACTTGTTCTGGCGTATCAACAAAAATGCTTTTTATTTTTTGGAATGATTTACTTAGCTTCTCAAAAAATGTAAGTGGTGTTTCTGACTTAATCTCCTTTATTTGTTGTTTTATTTGTGTAAGCTCTGTAATATTTTTATTTTCATCTAAAAGTGTAAGTATGTTGTTTTTTATATTAAATAAAGCGTTTTCAATATTATTGTTTTCTGAAAGCTTTGTCAAAAGTAAAGGATTCAACTCTAAATTTTCTAACTTATCTTGCTGCTCTTTTGATAAATTCTTTCCTGATAAGCCCTCTAGGTTTTTCCTAATTTCTTTCTTCATAGTCTCTTTTAAAGGAGCAGACTTTTCTGCTATTAAGTGTAAATTATTATCAACGCTTTGTAAGGTTTTATTAATATTTTTTATAGCTTCTTCTGTTAATTGTGATTCACTTTTGACAACTACGTATTTTACGTTAGAAATAATTTTGATAAGTTTTTTAAACCATGGAATAGAGAGGTTTTGTTCTTTTTTCAGTTCGGTTATTTGTTTTTGTACCTCTCTAAAATCTTCTAATTGTTTATTATTTTCTATAAGGTTATCAATATTATTTAGAATTTGTTCTAAATTTTTTTTCTCTGAAATTAAAACTTGATTTGCTTTTTTTTCTTCTGGAGTAGTATAGTTATCTTCTTTTGACATATAAAACCTATTAATAAAATTTAATAAATTCTATCGTATTTTTTTATATATTCAAGAAAAATTTAGTAGTATTTCTAATTGCTTAATATAATTTTTAGTTATTAACGTAATTTTAAGGAAGACAAACCTATAAGAGCAAATATAACGGCAATAATCCAAAATCTGATTACTACTTTTGACTCAGCCCAACCATTTTTTTCAAAATGGTGGTGTAATGGGGCCATTTTAAAAATTCTTTTACCTTTAGTAGTTTTAAAATAATATACCTGCAAAATAACTGAAATAGTTTCAACAACAAATAACCCGCCGATAATACCAAGGGCTAGCTCATGCTTGGTAATGATACTTACAGTGCCAAGGACGCCACCAAGGCTTAAACTGCCGGTATCGCCCATAAAAATCTCCGCCGGCTGAGCATTAAACCATAAAAATCCGAGGCTTGCTCCAACAAGTGAGGCGCAAAAAATAGTTAACTCACCGCTATTGGGAATATATATTATCTGCAAATAATTGGCATAAATATGGTTACCTGCTAAATAACTTATTAAAGCAAAAGAGCTAGCAGTAAGGGCAATCGGAACAGTAGCAAGGCCATCAAGACCGTCAGTTAAGTTAACCGCATTAGAAGCACCGACTATAACAAATATCGCAAAAGGTATATAAAAATATCCTAGATTAATAAGTAAATTTTTAAAAAATGGGATAGCTAGTTGATTACCTCCAGGATGATCGGTATATTGTAATGAAAGACATATAATTAGGCTAATAAACATTTGCAGTAAGAGTTTGCTTTTACCTTTGATACCCTTATGGTTATTTTTTGTTATCTTTGCATAATCGTCCAGGAAACCGATAATACCGAAGCTGATAAAGCCAAATAAAGATATCCAAATGTATTTGTTGGTAATATCCGCGAGTAATAGAGTAGTAAGGCAGCTAGATAAAATAATCATTATCCCACCCATAGTAGGAGTGCCTGCTTTCATTTGATGGGATTTAGGTCCATCAAGACGAATCGGTTGCCCGTATTTTTGTAGAACATGTAAAAACCTGATAAGTCGTGGCCCTGTTAAGAAGCAAATGGTTAAGCTAATAAGGATAGCCAGGCCACTCCGAAAAGTAATATAATGAAATAAGTTAGCAATATGCGAATTATGTATGTATGGTAGTAAAAGATTATATAGCATGGTTATCCTTTAAAATAGGTAATAATTTTATCAAGTCTTATTCCTCTTGAGCCTTTTATTAATATAAGCTCGTCCCTGTCTAATAAATTTGGTAAATCTTTTATTAAGTCATCAACATTTTCAAAATAAGCTTTAGTTATTTCTTTTGGTAATAAGTCGTAAATACATTTAGCATGAGTACCGACTATAAAAACTTTAGAGCAACGAGCATCTAAAATATAGGGTATTAAATCTTGATGTAGCTGCTTAGAATTTTGTCCAAGCTCTAACATTTCTCCTATTATAGCAATTTTACTATTACTAGGCAGTTGTTTTAAATATTTTAAACCGGCTTTCATGGATTCCGGGCTTGCATTATAATAGTCACACATTATGTGATGGCTATTTGCACCGATTTGTGCGGTAATTATTTCTCCACGTCCTTTAGTTAAAGGGATATTTGCAAGTTGTTCTGAGGCTTCTTCTAAATTTTTACCGAGCAGCGAAGCTACTAAAAGAACAGCAGCAAAATTTTTGGCATAATGCTCAGGGATGAAAGATACAGTTACTCCCACTTTATTATTGTTTATTAAATAGCTTAAATGGACTGTATCTCCTTGATGTTCATATGATATTAATTTTGCATTTACATTAGCAACATCGCCGAAGCTATATACATTATTAACAGATAGTTTTTTAAGGTTTGCTAAAATATTATTGTAATATAGAGTATCTTTATTAACAATCGCTACTCCCTCCTTTTTCAATCCTTCAAAAATTTCACATTTAGCTTCTGTAATTTCTTCTAATGAACTAAAAAACTCTAAATGTGCTTCTGATATATTAGTAATAATTGCAATATCAAGAGGTAGTATTTTAGTTATTTCCCTTATCTCCCTCACATGATTCATACCAAGCTCAAAAATAGCGTATTTTACATCATCAGGCATGGAAGCGAGATTTAACAATACTCCAAGATAATTGTTAAAATTCCCTCTACTAGCAAAAACGTTATCCATGCTTAGTATAATTTTAAGCGCTTCTTTAGTAGAAGTTTTACCGACGCTGCCAGTAATCCCGATAAATATCGCTTTTGAATTTTCCCGTTTATATTTTGCCATTTTCTGTAGAGCAACAAATGTGTCATCTACTATAATAGTCTTATGCCTTGGTACCTCCGGGATATTTCTATTAATAATTACTGCACCTGCGCCTTGCTCAATTGCATGAGTTACATAATCGTGACCGTCTCTATTGCCTTTTAAAGCAATAAATAAATCACCTGGCCGTACATCGTTAGAATTGAATTGTACTTCATTAGCCTCAATAGAGGAGGGGACCACTACACCGAGTGCTTTACTTAGAGTTTCAGAATTCCATATCATAAATATTTCTTTGCAATTTCAATATCGTCAAAAGGTAATTTTTTATCACCTATAATTTGATAATTTTCATGTCCTTTACCGGCTATTAATAAAATATCATCTTCACCCAAATTATTTATTCCGTATTTAATTGCTTCTTCTCTGTCGGCTATTTCAATATAACTTGTATTACTTATACTACTTATAATATCTTTTCTAATATCGCCAGGATTTTCATTTCGTGGATTATCGTTGGTAATAATTACCTTATCGGCAATTCCTGCTGATATTTCTCCCATTAAACTTCTTTTAGTCTTATCCCTGTTACCACCGCAGCCGAAAATTACAATTAGTTTGCTCCCTTTTAATTTAATATTTTTTAACTCGCTTAAAGTTTTTTCTAACGCATCGGGAGTATGAGCATAATCAATGAATATATTAGTGTTTTCTATACGCTCCATCCTACCTTTCACCGGGTTAACTTTTGCCAAAGCGCTTATAACTTTATCAAAAGCAAAACCGGTATTATGCACGGCTATTGCAGCTATTAATAAATTACTTGCCTGAAAGCTACCGATTATCTCGGTATTAAATTCATAATCCTTATCATTAAAAGTAAAATTAATATTCTGTCCCTGAATAGAACTAATGATTTTATTTATTTTCAAAGATCCGCTTGAGCCTATTGTTATAGATTTAATATTATATTTCTTTAAATAATCCTTAATAAAATCTATTTCTGCTATATCAGAATTTAGTACTGCTATCCCTTGCGGTAGTAGATTGTCAGTAAATAATTTTAATTTAGCAAGCAAATAAGCCTCTTTTGTCTGATGATAATCTAAATGATCCTGACTAAAGCTGGTGAAACATGCTACCTGCACTTTTATTGTTCCAAGTCTATTCTGGTCTAGTCCGTGACTAGAAGCTTCAAATGCTAAACATTCTATTTCATTCTCTGCTAGTTTATGAACGATTTTTCGAAATGTTAAATAATCCGGCGTAGTTAACTTAGGTACTTCTTCATGTATAAATTTATTATACCCAAAAATTTCTACGCCTAGAGTACCAATAGATGCAGCATTTTCTCCAAGTAAAGAATATAATTGAGCAATATATGATACTACTGAGCTTTTACCGTTAGTACCGGTTGCTGCTATCATAATTTTAGGTGTGTTAGGATAAAAATATTCTATAGACTCATATAAAGCTGCTTTTACATCTGCTACATATATTATTTTTTTAAGATCAATTGCTAAGCTTTCTTTATTATCGGTGATAATAAGCCCCGCTTTATTATTTAGAGCATCGGAAATAAATTTATTTCCGTCATAATTTTCTCCCTTGGTAGCAAAAAAAGCTTCGTTCTCTTTAACGCTGCGAGAATCAACAGATAAGCTGGCAATATTATGTTGTTTAAATAATATTTGTAATTTCTGTGATAACGAGGAGTGGGGCATATAGTTTTTTATTTTTTGATATCATTCTTGCATTTTTTATATCATTCCCGCGGAGGCGGGAATCTAGGCTTTTTTTGTCATGCTGAACTTATTTCAGCATCTTTTTTAGTAGATCCTGAAATAAATTCAGGATGACTGTTATTTTTCTGGATTCTTGCCTCCGCGGGAATGACATTGGGGCCATGCAACAACGTAGGTACAGAATGACAGTGTCTTTAAACCATTAATAATCTCTCCAGTAATTGATTCGTTTCCGTAATAATATTTTTGTCCGTTAATTTCTTGGTGAATATCAACTTGTTATCAGGTTTTATTTTAGTTTGCTGTGGATATTGGCTTACGAATTTTATAACCTTTTCTGCCATATCGGCATTTTTATAAAATCTTATTACAAAACCATTCTCACCTGAATCCAAATTTTCGATATTTAGCTTAAAGCATACCAATTTTATTTTTACTATATCAAGTAAATTATTAAATTCAGTAGGGATCAAACCAAACCTATCAATCATTTCATCTTTAAATTTTTCTATTTCTGTATTATCGCTTAAGCTGCCTATCCTTCTATACAACCCAAGTTTAAGAACAGAATCCGATATATAGCTGTCCGGAATAAATACCGGTAGCCCTAAATTTATTGTCGGTATAAAATTTTGTTCTAAATTCTGCGGCTCATTTTTTAAAATAGCTATTTGCTCTTCTAGCATTTCCTGATAAAGCTCCGTGCCAACTTCCTTAATTTGCCCCGATTGTTCTTCCCCAATTAAGTTACCGAAACCACGTAAATCCATATCATGGCTAGCAATTGTAAAGCCTGATCCTAAAGCGCAACTATTTTGGATAATTTCTAAACGCCTTAAGCTATGTTTGGTTATTTTTTTATTACCACCTACCGTTAAATAAGCATATCCCCTAACTTTACTTCGTCCGATTCTTCCCCTTAACTGATATAATTGACTAAGCCCTAACATATCCGCCCTGTGAATAATCATAGTATTTGCGTCGGCTATATCAATACCCGATTCAATTATTGTTGTCGAAATCAGTATATCAAATTTACCGAGATAAAACTCACTCATAATTTCATCAATTTTATTCGCTGCCATTTTGCCGTGAGCTACCTTATATCTTAGCTCAGGCACAATTTGTATTAATTGCTTTTCAACTTCTGGAATATCATTGATTCGTGGTACTACGTAGAAACTTCTACCGCCTCGGAAATGCTCACGCAGTAAGGCGTCTCTAACAATAACGGGATCAAAAGGCATAACAGCGGTGCGAACTTCTAGCCTATTCATTGGCGGCGTGGCTATAATGCTCAGCTCTTTAAGGCCGTTCATCGACATTTGTAAAGTTCGAGGAATCGGCGTTGCCGACATTGCTAAGACATGTACAGAGGATTTTAGCTCCTTTAAAAATTCTTTTTGGCTAACGCCGAAATGTTGTTCTTCATCGATTATTAATAATTTGAGATTATGATATTTGATATTTTTATGTAATAATGAGTGAGTACCAATTATTATATTTATTTCTCCATTTTCAATTTGCTGTCTGACAATTTTAGCTTCTTTCGTATTAACAACACTAGATAACTGTTTGATATTTAGCTCTAAATCTTTAAATCTTTCTAAAAACCTTAAATGATGTTGACTGCATAAAATAGTTGTAGGTACTACCACAGCGATTTGAGGTAGATGCTCGTTTAGAGATTTCGCTACCATAAAGGTAGCACGCAATGCAACTTCCGTTTTCCCAAAACCAACATCGCCGCATATTAGCCTATCCATTAATATTCCGGAGCTTAAATCGTTTTTAATATCATTTATAGCATTTAATTGATCTTCAGTTTCAGTGAAGGGAAATTTATTACAAAATTTATTATATTCATCAAGATCAAATTCTATTGCAGACGAAAGATTAAGCTTTCTTTTAGCGGCTATTTGTAGTAATTGCAGAGCAATTTCCTTAATACGGTTTTTTAATTTAGCCTTATTTCTTTGCCATGAAGAACTTCCAAGCTTATCAAGCTCAGCGTTGCTATTGCCATATTTTTTTATAACTTCAATATTTTCAACAGGGATATATAACTTATCATTACCAGCATATAAGATTTTTAGGAAATCATGCGCTTTACCTCTAATCTCCAGGGTTTCAACTTTTAAAAATTGCCCTATTCCATGATCTTTATGAACAACAAACTCTTCTTCAGTTAAATTATCCAGTTCCAGTAAGATATTTTTAAGCTTACGATTTGTATCTGAGGGGGAGTTATTAACTAATTTTTTTTCAAGTACGTCACTAGCGGCGATAAATAAATATTGCTCGGTATAAAAACTATAATTAAGAGGAATGCGAGCAAGGTTTATGAGCCCGGTTTTTGCATCATTCAGTCCGCTAACTTCATTATATTTATGATCGTAACTTTCTATTATACTTTTTAATCTTTCTAAACCACTAACTGAAGAACAGCATATTATGGGAATTTTAGAATAATTAGCAGTTACTATTTCAAATAATTTATCAAAAACTGTTTTTTTCTCGGTAAAGCTAGTAGAAGTGATATTCTCAAGTAAACCGGCCTGATCAGAATTTTCTGAAATGAATAAAATATTTTCTTCCTGTGCAAGTAATTTTATTACTTCAGCAGAGGTAAAGTATAATTGTGAAGGTTCAGGAGCAGGGTAGAAATTATTAAATTTAAGCTTATTAGATTCTATTCTTGCCTGATAGAAATCATTATAGCTATGTTCAAATTCTAAAATAGCCTGTTTGGATAAGTTATCAAAAATAATTATTGAGTTGTCTAAATAATCGATTAAATTATAACAGGAATCATAGAATAGTGGTAATAACTGCTCATAACCCGGAAATTTTCGCCCTTCCATTATTGCTTCGTATAATGGAAGGTTTGTATGATTTACGCCGAAATTTCGTAAGTAATTATCTTTAAAATTACTGATTGTTTCAGAATTTAAGATTATTTCACTTGCGGGACTGATCATTAATTCCGTATGAGATTTAGTAGAGATTTGGCTATCAATATCAAATTCCTTAATCGATTCAATATGATCCCAGCTAAAATTAATTCTGTAAGCTTTAGGGCCTGATAAAATTACATCAATAATTTCACCTCTCACTGCAAACTCACCGCTATCGACCGCACTGGCATTTCTGGTAAAACTATTACTTACTAAAAAATCGGCAAGTGAAGCGGTAGTAATTTCCATTTTAAGAGAAAGTTTTAAAGATGATTTGACAAAAAAATCCGGGGGAGGTAATTTATCTAGCAAATTAGTAGCTTGAGTAATAATTATATTCTTATTGTCATTTGTTACTAACCTGGTTAAAATATTTGCTCTAGTCGATAAAATATTTTGATTGGGCGAGATATGGTCATAAGGAAGAGTATCTGTAGAAGGAAAATATAATATATTATCAGTAGAAGAAAAAAACAAAGCCTGTTTATATAGTTTTATTGCTTCTTCTTCATTACTCGCCAGTAAAATAATATTTTTACGTGGGTTGCTTATAGAATACCGATTAGCAAAAAAACTTTTTGCCACCGATGGAAATTTTTGCGTCAACATTATTGATTTTTAACTTTTTGAAAATTCACGTAATAAATTTATTATTTTAATATTTAAATAAAAGGGAACAAGAGCTTTGCCAGTAAGCCAATTATAAAGATCGTTATCATCCTGATCAAGTATTAAAGCAAAATCCTCAAGGTTTTTTTCGTCTAGTTTAAATAGAAATTGTTCGGTAAATTTGCTAAATATATAATCCGTTTCCCTACAACCTCGATTTTTGCTTCGATAAAAAAGTTTTTTTTGAAAATCTTTTTTATTTAATTTATTCATAAACTAATCTTGCAAAAATTTTTTATAATAATATTATAAAAGTTATAAAATACCAAGATAATTCTTGATGTTATTTTAGTACAGCATTGTTGCGTAAAACGATTTTACACCGTCATTGCAAGGATTTACGATGGCAAACGATGTGGCTCTAATCGTAAATTGCCATGCTCCTTCAAATCGTTTGCAACGATGCTTTTGCAGGGATAAAATTGAAATTAGAAAGATCAAAATATATATAATTATGAATGTTAAAAATATAAATTCTTTAGTAGCTTATAGTTTAATTATGGCCGATAAAGATGCTGTTCTTATAGATGTTAGAACTCAAGAAGAGTGGAAAACAACAGGTGTGCCCTGTTTAAGCGATAATAATAAAGTAGTTTTTTTAAGTTGGCAATTAGCCCCTAATATGTTATTAAATAAAGATTTTGAACCGCAGTTTATCTCATCTATTAAAAATACTAAGAGTAATATATTTTTTTTATGTCGTTCTGGCTACAGATCACTTTCGGCAGCAACTTTTATAGCTCAAGTAAACTGTGAAAACGGGGGATATAAAAATTGTTATAATATTATTGATGGATTTGAAGGAAATAACCGTGATATCGGCTGGAAACAAAATAACTTACCATGGCAACTTTAAGTGAATACTAATCAAAGTCAGATAATTTTAGAAAATCATCCTGATAATTTTATAAATATTTGGGGGCAGGTAGCTCAGGATCTTTATAAATATTATGGTGAAGCACTTTATAATAGTTGGTTTAGCAAAATCAATTTCATAGAATTTTCTGTTAACAATGTTATACTCTGTGCACCGACAAATTTTATTCGAGACTGGGTAAGATCAAAATATTCTGTTGTTATATTACAATTATTTCAGCATTATAACGAAAAAATAAAATCGATAGAAATAATTACCAAAGAATTACCATTATTAGAAAAAACTACTTTAGAATTACCTACCAAATCTTTTGCAAGTTTAGAAACGAATGACCTTAATTCAGAAAATATTTTTTCAACACTAGATGTTCGTTTTACTTTCGATAATTTTGTTGTTGGAGCGCCTAATGAATTAGCCTATGCGGCAGCAAGAGCCGTTGCCGAATCGAGTAATGTAGTGTCCGAGTCGAATCCACTTTTTTTATATGGCGGGGTAGGGCTTGGAAAAACACATTTAATGCATGCTATTAGTTGGTATATAAAGCAAAATAACCCGAACCGTAAAGTTATATATATGTCGGCGGAAAAATTTATGTATCAATTTGTTAAGTCTTTGCGTAATAAAGATGTAATGTCTTTCAAAGAAAAATTTCGCTCTGTTGATGTATTAATGATAGATGACATTCAATTCATTTGCGGAAAAGATAGTACGCAAGAAGAGTTTTTCCATACTTTTAATACTTTGATCGATAATAATCGTCAAATGGTTATTTCTTGCGATAGATCGCCATCAGATTTGGATAATATTGAAGATAGAATTAAATCACGTCTAGGGTGGGGGCTTGTTGCAGATGTACACAGTACTACTTATGAATTACGCTTAGGTATTTTAGAGTCTAAGCTTGAACAAATGAATATTCATATTCCAAAAAATGTTATTGAATTTCTTGCTGCTAAAATAATCTCAAATGTCAGAGAGTTAGAAGGAGCTTTGAATAAAGTTATTGCTCATTCCAATCTTGTCAGCAAGGAAATAACTTTAGAAAATACGCAAAATATTTTGCGAGATTTGTTACGTTCCAATGAAAGAATAATTACCATTGAAGATATTCAAAAAAAGGTGGCAAGCCGTTATAATATTAAATTTTCCGATATGTCTTCGGTAACAAGGCAACGCTCGGTGGCAAGGCCTAGGCAAATTGCCATGTATCTTAGTAAAGCTCTTACCCCTAAAAGTCTTGCCGATATTGGTAAAAAATTCGGTAAGAAAGATCACACAACCGTTATGCATGCTATAAAGCAGATAGAAAAATTATCGGAAACAGATATAGAGCTACGTGAAGAAATAAATTTGCTCATGAAAATATTACAGAATTGATCTATAAAACGCTATCGTCTTGTTGCGAATTCCCACTTTATACTAACCTCACAAATATCATCAATTCCAAAAGATAAATTTGAGCCCGAAAAGTGATTGGTACAAAAATTATAAAGACGATTTCTATTTGCCATCAAGTTATATGAACCAATTATTTTTATCCGCTCTCTTAACATTTATCTAGGTTCTGTGCCCCTAATTACTCCCTCTAAATTTCCTAAATCATTTTTGGGTATATTATCGGGTAGGGTATTATTATGATATATCCTATGTTTTCATTTCAATATTTCTTTTATTTGTTTATTAATACATAAAAGTTATTTTTATTAAAAAAATAGCAATTTTTATATCACGTGAAGATTAATTTTTATTAATCTTATATTATTTGTAACTTTTACAAAAATTTGGTGTCATTGTTTGGATACAGCACATTTCAGATAGCTTCAGACAAGATGAATTTAAAGGCGAGCTAGCTACGCGTACTACAAGTATGTGAGCACAGGCGAGACCTAAAAAATTCGCTTGTATCAAGCTATCTGAAATATGCTGTACTAAAAACGTAATCAAGAGAATAGGTTGTTTGTGTAAATCGAAATCCTGCTCTGGTGCGGAATCCAGCTCTTTGGATTGTCATACCGTGGCTTGACCACGGTATCCAGAAAATAATTAAAAAAGACTGGATTCCCGCTTTCGCGGGAATGACGCCACAAGGTGTTCTACCGTCATTGCGAGAAGCGTTAGCGACGTGGCAATCTAATGATAAAGCTAAAAGCCGGGAAAAAATAGCAAAAAATGCTATGAAATTATTATTTCTAGATTGCCGCGCTCCTTTCAGTCGTGAGCCATGACGGTTGAGATAAAAACACCTTAAAATTATAAATAATTAAAATTTTGTTCACAGAGCCTAGAAAATAATAAACTTTTAGCATATTTAGTAATCTTCTTCAGATTGCCATGTCGTTGCTATCGCAATTCCTCGCAATAACGTTTAGACGTATCTCTGCTTCCAGGTAAGAAATCTAGGCCTTATTTTGTCATATTAAACAAGGTTTTTGCTGCATCTCTTATAGTAAATACTGAAATAAATTCAGGATAACAAAAAGTGCATTGTTGTATACAACAAAATATTTACTTAATTAAAATATTTACGTTCTTTAATCACCTTGCCGTCTTCAGTAATATTTTCTTCATCTTTTGGGCGTTTTTTATTGATCTCACGATCATTCTCTGAATTTTCTTTAAAACTGCTTTTTGGCTTTGTGTCAACTTTTACTGCTTGTTTTAAAGCTTCAGCATTTTTTATCGTTAATTTTGCTTTACCTTTATTATCAAAGCCGATAAGTTTAACTTTTACTATATCACCGTATTTTAAAACACTAGCTACCGATTCAACTCTTTCTTCAGAAATTTCACTAATATGTACAAAGCCATCTTTGCTACCGAGATAGTTAATAAACGCTCCAGAATCTAATACTTTTACTACAGTGCCATTAAATATTTCGCCAATCTCAGGTTCAATAGCAATTGATTTGACTTTATCCATCGCAATTTTTAATTTTTCCTTATCTGAAGCATAAATAGAAACTGTACCGTCGTCGCTAATATCGATTTTAGCACCACTAATTTCACAAATTTCTTTTATTACTTTACCGCCGGTACCTATCACTTCTCTGATTTTATCTTTATCGATTTTTATACTTTGAGTGCAAGGTGCATACCGGCTAATTTCCGAATTAGAAGAAGTAATTACTTTATTCATCTGCTCAAGAATGTGTAAGCGTGCATTTTTTGCTTGCTCAAGTGCTTCTTTCATTATTTCAAAAGTTACGCCGGATATTTTTATATCCATTTGTAATGCGGTTATTCCTTCGCTACTACCTGCTACTTTAAAATCCATATCGCCTAAATAATCTTCATCACCGAGAATATCGGATAATACAGCAAATTTACTCCCTTCTTTAACGAGCCCCATTGCAATACCGGCAATTGGAGATTTTATAGGAACACCTGCGGACATTAAAGCAAGTGAAGTACCGCAAACCGTTGCCATTGAAGAAGAACCGTTAGATTCAGTAGTTTCTGCAACTACTCTAATCGAGTAAGGAAATTGTGCTTTAGTAGGTAAAACGGAATTAATAGCACGCCATGCGAGTTTACCGTGTCCGACTTCACGACGTCCTGGTGCTCTCATTGGTGTTGCCTGACCAACGCAATAAGGGGGAAAAATATAGTTAAGCATAAAACGCTCTTTATACTCACCTTCCAAGCTATCAACAATTTGTTCATCTTGAGTAGTACCGAGAGTTGCGGTTACTAAACTTTGTGTTTCACCTCTAGTAAATAAAGCTGAACCGTGGGTTCTTGGCAATATTCCTACTTCGCAAGCAATTTGTCTGATATCGGTAGATTTACGTCCGTCAATACGATGATTGTTTTGTAAAATATCGCTACGCAATATGTCAGCTTCAACTTTTTTAAGTGCTGACTCAATTTGGTAGTTATTATAAGTTTTATTAGCAATATCCTCAGCAAAATGTCCAAGAACTTTAGCAGGGATAGCATCTAGGGTAGTACTAAGTTCCTGCTTTGATGTTATGGTAAAAGCTTCTTTTATTTCCTTTCCTACTAGTTGTTCGATTTGTACTTTTAAATCTATAGGATATAAATCGTTCATTTGTAATTTTGGTTTACCAACTTCTTTAGCAAGTTCTTTTATTATCTGAATTACCGGCTGAAATGCGTCATATCCAAACTTTACGCCTGCAAGCATTTGATCTTCAGATAACAAATTAGCTTCTGACTCAACCATCATTACGGAAGTTTCGGTTCCTGCAACAATTAGCTCTAGTTGACTGGATTTTAAGGCTTCAAAGGACGGGTTTAATACAAATTCGCCGTTGATAAAGCCAACTTTACTAGCTGCAACTATTTCGGTATATGGAGCAGGGGATAGGGCTAATGCTGCTGAAGCCCCAATAACCGCGAGAATATCAGTACTACAAGCATCAGGGTCATATGAAAAAACAGTGCAAACTACTTGCGTTTCATTAACAAAAGCCGGATGAAATAACGGTCTAATTGGTCTGTCGATTAAGCGAGATATTAAAACTTCTTTATCCGATCCTTTACCTTCGCGTTTAAAAAAACCCCCCGGTATTTTACCTGCTGCACTTGCCATTTCTCTATAATGAATAGTTAAAGGGAAAAAACCTATACCTTCTTTTGCTTCCTTAGCACTTACTGCCGTACATAATAATACGGAGTTACCCATTTTTACCATTACTGCACCATCCGCTTGTCTTGCAATCTTACCGGTACTTAGTTCAAGAATTTTCCCACCCCATTCTACCGTTTTCGTTATTTCATTAAACATTTTCATCTCACAATTATAATTGGTTTTATTTGTTAGCGTTAAATTCAGTGTCGTTCCTGCTCTGGTGCGGAATCCAGCTCTTTGGATTGTCATACCGTGGCTTGACCACGGTATCCAGAAAATAATTAAAAAAAAGACTGGATTCCCGCTTTTAGCTAGGAATGACGCCGCAAAGTGTTCTACATTAAATCCCTAACGTGTCTTCCTGATTCCTAGTTTATTTATTAGTTCTAAATAATTATTGATATTTCTTTTTTTAATATAATTTAGTAACCTACGACGGCGACCTACCAAGATTAACAAACCTCTTCTAGAAGTGAAATCTTTATGATTAGTTTTAAAGTGCTCCGTTAAGTTATTGATTCTTTCGGTTAAAATAGCACATTGTACTTCGCTAGAACCGGTATCTGCTTCTTTAAGAGCATATTCTTTAATTAATTGTTGTTTACGTTCAGCTGTAATCGACATCGATAAATCTCCTTATTTTATAAATTAAATACACGCATAGAATTAAAGCAATTCTCGTTTAAACTACCGATAGCAAGCAAAGCACCTTGATAACGTACCCATAATAAGGTAACGTTTTTTTCATAATTAAAATAACATTTCTGTCCGTATTTAATTTGTTGTGCTTGCTCAAAAGTAGCATCAAAAACCAGGATGTCGTCCAGTATTGCCTCAATTCTTATACTATTCGCTTCAAGAAATTCTTTTGTTATTTCTTGCGTTGATTCTTCAGGCTTAGACATTATAATAGCATTTTCCATTTTAAACGGCCCAACCTGAGTACGGCGCAATTCTATCACAAATGCCAAACTTTGCAAGTATAATGCCATATCTTCTGCTAAAGTCCTTATGTAAGTACCTTTGGAACATTCAACTTGATAAGTAGCAGTTGCTTTTTCCTCATCAAAATTAATACAGTGTAAATTATAAATCGTTATATTTCGTGCTTTTAACTCTGTAGCAAGTCCTTGCCGCGCAAGCTTATAAGATCTTACCCCGTTAACTTTAATAGCCGAAAAAGCCGGCGGAATTTGTGAGATTAAACCGGTAAATTTAGAGCAAACATCGTAAGCTTCTTTTTTCGCGGGTATATAACTGGTAGTGTTTATTATCTTTCCTGAATAATCTCCACTATCGGTTTGTGCACCAAATTGCAAAGTGAAAATATAAGTCTTTCTGGCATCGATTAATATTTGCATTAACTTTGTTGCTTCACCGACTGCTAAAGGTAAAATGCCTTCTGCCTCTACGTCCAGAGTACCTGCATGACCGATTTTTACCTTGCCAAGTAGCTGCTTTATTATAGCAACAGCCTTTGCGGAGCTTATACCTTTAGGTTTATAGATATTTAACCAATAATTATACCGCTCGTCTTTCAAGAATTGCTTTTTCATTTCATCAGGGATTTGCCCATTAAAGTTATTATATTTTAGCACTTATTAAGTATAAGCTGCGCTTGCTCACCCCTCGAAATAAAATTCAATTCTCGAAATACTTCACGTATATTGTTCATATATTTTTAATAGATTATAAAAAGTATTTGATGTTATTTATATTGCTTCTTTATGTCATTCCCGCGAAGGCGGGAATTCAGAAAAAATAATTTCCTCTTGACTTAAATAAGAAAAATCTTTAGCATAGAATCCTAACCAAGCAATAGTAGGTTAGGCTAAAAGATGGCAATTATTCCGGACATTTCAAAAAATTCTTCTTCCTCGTTAGAAACTAATCTAGACAAATCTACTACCAAAATCAATAAACTTTTAGACTATCTTTGGCCGATAGAGCGTATTGAACTTTCTAAGTTCCTGGCTATAACTCTATTAATGTTTTGTATTTTATTCATTCAGAATTTAATCAGAGCTTTAAAAGATAGTATAGTTAATACCATGATTGGTGTAGAAACTATCTCTTTTCTTAAATTTTGGGGGGTAATGCCGGCAGCTTTTTTAGTCACGGCTATTTATGTTAAGCTTGTTAATAACATGAAAGGGGAGAATATTTTTTACCTTATTATGTCAATTTTTTTGGCATTCTTTGCACTATTTGCTTTTGTTATTTTTCCGAATCATGAAATACTGCATTTAAATACTAATACTGCACAATCATTAATTCATTCTTTCCCTAATTTTAAATGGTTTATCCTACTTTTATCAAATTGGAGTTTTTCTTTATTTTATATTATAGCCGAATTATGGCCGAATGTAGTTTTTGCCTTGCTTTTCTGGCAATTTGTTAATAATGTTACAACAGTTGAAGAATCAAAAAGATTTTATCCATTATTTGGTTTACTTGGACAAACAGGACTCTATCTAGCAGGACAGTTTTTAACAAATTTGGAACATATAAATAAATATTTTACCAATAAATTCGCTTTACAAGCATCTTATAATACTATTTCAATACAAGTCATATTAACTATAGTTTTAATTCTAGGTTTTGTTGCCATTAAAACTTTTTGGTTACTAAATCATAAAATATTAGATAAGCAACATAGAGCATTGTTAAAATTCAAGGTAAAAAAGCAATCAATGACAATTGTAGAAAGCTTTAAAATGATTTTATCGTCAAGGCATATAAGGCTAATTGCTACTTTACTTATTTGTTACGGGGTAGCGATAAATTTAGTCGAGGGACCTTGGAAAGCCGCAGCAACAAAGATTTATAAAACTCCTACGGAATATGCGGCTTTTATCGGTAGTTATTTAAGTTACACTGGAGTATTTACTTTAGTATTTGTCATTTTAGGTTCCAATATTGTTAGAAAACTTGGCTGGTTTACGGCGGCTATCATTACTCCGGTAATGGTTTTTACTACCGGATTATTATTTTTTTCCGTCAATAATTTTGAAGGATTTGCTTTAATAATAGCGACAAGTTTCATTTTAACCGATCCGGCTTTAATTGCCGTTATAATTGGCGCAATTCAAAATGTGCTTAGCAAATCTAGTAAATATACTTTATTTGATTCAACAAAAGAAATGTCTTACATTCCTCTTGAAAATGAATTAAAAATAAAAGGTAAAGCTGCTGCCGACGTAATAGGTACAAAACTTGGTAAATCCGCTAGTGCACTTTTACAATCAATGGTTTTTATTATTCTACCTTCTGCAAGTTATCAGTCAATTTCGTTGTGTTTGATGATAATATTTATTATTACTTGCTCTATATGGATTTGGGCAACAAAGGAATTGAATAAGGAATATACTGAAGCAGTAAAGGATATTAAATAATTAAATAGAAATATTAGCATAAGTAAGGAATCGGTAGAAAATAGGAAGAAAAAGTAAGCATCCAAACTATAAAGCGAATTAAAGCAGACAATCGGTGAAAAAAATATTCTCTGTTAAACCGGGGAAAGAAATAAAACCAGGAGGAAAAATGACAAAATCAACAGTAAGTGATAATAATCGTAAAAAGAGTCCTAATTTAAAACCGCAGGAAACAATAGTATCAAATAGTGAGATATTACAAGAATTTGATCCTCTTACAAACAAAATACTTGATAACGAAGCGCTTAAAAAAGAAGAACAAGAATTTTTGAACCAAAAAGCTCCGCCTTCTTTAGGTGTTAGTCAAGATACTATTATTGTTAATGCTTCCTCTCGTAAAGAAATAATTTCTCCAGAAATTTCTACCTTATCTTCTTCTATAAGTAGCGAAGAAGCCGTTGACCCTATTACTAAAGCTATCAGAGAACAAATCCTTGAAGAGCAAAGAAAAATATTGCGATTGGGGATGGTCGATAAAAATCCTGAGTTAGCGCAACAATTAGAGAATGATGAAAAATTTAGAGAATTTTTACGTACTTTAAATGCAGAGCAAAAAAAACTAATTGATGAAGCTTTAAAAAATGAAAAAATTAAAAAACAACTTGAAGAAATTGAACTAAAAGGCTACCAAAAGATCCATTTAGATTTTAAGGATAACTTTAAAATAATAGAATGGGATGGACCTAAAGGAGAAAATAATAATAAGACCACTACTCAATCTCAAAAAATTACAAATGACGTTGGTGGCGAAATTTGTACTTTAATTGAAACAACGCATGCAATTAAACCTATAACTGTTTTAGATGGAAGTAATAACCCTATAACGATTAAATCTTATCGTACAATAGATTTTCCTACTAAATTTGATGATAATTCTAAAGGTTCAATGCATTTATCGATGGGAGCATTAGACGCAAACGGTAATAGACCGCCCGTGGATCAGGCAATTTACTTTACCGCTCATTACGAAGAAGGGCCAGGAGGAAAACCATTACTTAAAGAGATAAGCTCACCGATGCCAATAAAATTTAATGGGCCAGGTGAAGATGCTATAGGATATGTTGAACATAGCGGAAAAATTTATACGATGCCAGTAACACGCGGCAAATATAAAGAAATGATACAGGAAGTTGCCTTAAATAAAGGGCAGAGTGTTGATTTATCTCAAATAGTGGAAATATCTAAAGATTATCATATCGGGGCGAAGAAGGAGAATGAAATTTCCGGAGTGCAGCATAATAAAGTAGAGCCTGCAGTAACGCCTGCTAGTCCGCCGCCTCTGCCTCCTAGACCTAAGGCTTCAGGACAGGGAGAAGAGGCTGCACCTACTGCTGCTCCTATTTCTACTAACCAGGTACCCCCTCTACCTCCCAAGCCTATAACTTTAGGGCAAGCAGGAGAGAGTAAACCTATCACGCATGAAAGTGTGATGAATGAATTAAAAGGATCTGCAATTTATAAAGAACAAGGAGAAAAGGAAGCTAAAGCAAAACTTTTTTCAGAATTGCCGTTTGCTGATGAATCGCCTGAAGCTCCTAAGCAAGAACCGGAAAAATCTACTAGTTCAGTTCCGCCTACTAAAAAACCTTTTATTTTAGAAAGTTTGTGGCAAGATGATGATTTACCTCCACCGCCTAGCCAAGTACGCAATCAAATACATGAAAAAGTGCAGGCCATAAGAAATACTCTCTCTAGTTCAGCTCCTATCATAAGCTTAAAAAATTCATCACAACAAATAATTGATGAATATAATAAGCAAAATACTTTTGATGAAAAGAAAGATTTTATTGAAAAAAAATTAGTTAACAATAAAGCTTTATCTAAAGAAGAGCGTTTAGGTGTAATAGATAAGTTAAGTGAACAACAAAATAAAAGAAGATCAGCAGTATTTGAAGGTACTTTAAAAGGTGAAACTGCAGCTACCAGAGTTTCATCAGAAAAAACAGAGCTAAAGCCACTGAATATGGATGATTCAGGTATAGAAAAATCACGGAGAGAAGTTGTTACAGATAAGGTTAATGTTAAAGATGATATAAAAATAAGAAATTTTTTAGCAGAGGCTAAAGGTAAAATTAATGAAGAACCCGGCAGAAGTATAAAAACCTTAAGTCAATCTTCTAAAAATATAAGGGAGAAGTAAGGTTTTAGAGCAGAGGTATATAAGTAGATTCGTCATAGGTCGAAGGTCGCTTATAATAACCTTTTTGCTTTAGATATAATTTTATTTTCCATAATATAGATTATAGAACTTTTAAAGAAGGCATGTTTTGAATATAACTATGACTAAAAACATTAATAATAGTTATTCGGCTATTGCTAAAAGAGTTATTTCTGCTGAAGCTAGTGCGTTGCAAAAATTATCCGATAATATACCGGATGATTTTGATAAAATCATAGATTATCTTTTGCATTTTAAAGGTAGAATAATTCTAACCGGTATAGGTAAAAGCGGTTATATTGCTAGGAAAATAGCTGCTAGCTTTTCCTCTACCGGTATGCCGGCTTTTTATCTTCATCCTGCAGAAGCAAGTCATGGAGATTTAGGTATGATAACTACTGATGATTTAGTTATTATGCTATCCAATTCTGGTGAAACTAAAGAATTAGATGATATAATTGCATATTGTCAAAATTTTTCAGTAAAAATTGCGGCAATGACCATGAATATTAACTCTAATTTAGCACAAAAAAGTGATTTTTTATTAATAGTGCCGAAATATGCAGAAGCTTCGTTAATTGATGCACCGACTATTTCTTCTTTAATAATGCTATCACTCGGTGATGCTTTAATAACTGCAGTACATGAAGAGCGAGGCTTCACACAAGATGATTTTCGAGTATATCATCCGGGCGGCAAGATTGGTGCAAATCTAACTCAAATTGCTGATCTAATGCGTGTTAATGAGCAAATACCTTTAGTATATGAAGATACGCCTTTTACCGATGCCATAATTATAATGAATGAAAAATGCTTAGGGTGTGCTTTAGTAGTCGATAAAGACTTACACTTAATAGGAATGATAACGGATGGTGATTTGCGTCGTCATATTAATGATAGCGTAAAAGCAAAATTTGCTGCAGATATAATGACTAAACATCCTACTTATGTTTCACCGTTAATCTTTGCCAAAGAAGCATTAAATTTAATGAAAGAGCAGAAAATCACTAACATGTCGGTAGTTTTTAACAATAAGGTAAAGGGTATTATTCATATTCATGATTTACTAAGAAATGGAGTTAGTTAAGGCTTACCAAAAACAGCAATTAAAAAGTCCGATAATTTGAAAATAAACTTATAGTAACGTCGTGGGCATCAACACGCGATAATACCTCACAACCCTCATATATATAAATCAATATGTTATCTTATAAAATAAAAAATGCTTTCTTAAAGGTTTTTTCTTTTCTATGTATAATAGGAGTTTTGTATATTGGATATATATTAATAAAAAATACCTCTAATGTTATTGAAAAACATGAAAGTAAAAATACTCCCCTCTCCTCTTCCCCTAAGGTTAATCATGATGTAGAATATAAAATTATATTAAAAGATTCAATTTTTGAAGGGCTGAATAAAAACTTAAATTCATATACAATTAAAGCGGAGCAAGCTATAAAAGATTCAAATAATAAATACAAATTAGATAAAATAAACGTATTGTATAAATTAAATGAAAATAGCTTACTTATTATTGACGCAAAAAACGGTTTTTTAAATGAAGAATCAAATATTTTAGACTTACAAAATGATGTAAATGTTTTTTTAGAAGATATATTATTTAATACTAATGAGGCACAAATTGATTTAGCTAGAAAAAATATAATAAGTAACTCTTACGTCACATTATCTTATAAAAATTCTAAGGTTACCTCAAATAACTTTAGTACTCAAAACGATAATAACCTTATAATTTTTAATGGAAATGTTTCTACTGTTATTGATTTAACAAATTTTAATACAGAAGTGGCTGCAAAGAAAAAAAAAGCTGAAGCTCTGCATTCTAACCTACAGCTAAATTCAAAAAGCTTCAGGCAAAATGAATTGAAGAAAGAGGCTGCGCAGCGTAATATATTGCTTGGATCAAGCGATCGAGATGACGCTGTATATATAGAATCTGATAGTTTAATTATAGATAGAATAAAACAAAAAATAAAATATATAGGAAATGTAATAGTATATTTTGAAGATGCAATATTAAAAACAAAAACATTAGAAATTGTTTTTAATATAGAAGGGAATGAAAAAACTGTTAAGTATATTATTATTCCAACGAAATTAACGATAAAAAAAACAAAGCATGATGAATTATTAATTGCTGACTCAGCTAAATATTTTTTAGATAATAAACAACTTATTTTGCTAGGCAACGTAATACTACAATATAAGGATAGTATTTTAAAAACCGATAAATTTGTTTATTATATCGATATGAAATCCCCGTAGCCAAAAATAAGAATATTTTATAAATTAATGGATAAATTAGAAATTAGAAATATATCAAAATCCTATAAAAAAAGGATTATATTAAGCGATATTTCTCTTAAGTTAAATAAAGGTGAAGTAGTAGGGTTATTTGGTCCAAACGGCGCAGGGAAAACCACATGTTTCAGTATTATTATTGGATTAATGAAACCTGACAAGGGACAATTATTACTAAATAATAAAAATATTACTAATTTACCTATATATTTAAGAGCGAGACTTGGAATTGCTTATCTTCTTCAGGAACCTTCAATTTTTCGTGGGTTATCGGTCAAAGATAATATTAAAGCGATATTAGAAATCTCTGAAAATGATCAAGAAATAATTGAGCAAAAAACAGATGATTTATTAAAGAAATTTTCCATTTTTCATTTGAAAAATTTCCCTGCAGTAGGATTATCAGGCGGTGAAAGGCGTAGGCTTGAAATTGCTAGAACTTTAGCTATCAATCCTAAATTTATTATGTTGGATGAGCCACTTGCTGGTATTGATCCCATAGCTATTGCAGATATAAAAAATCTAATTACTTATTTACGTGAATTTAATATTGGTATTTTAATTACCGATCATAACGTACGTGATACTTTAGATATCGTGGATAGAGCTTACGTTATTTTTGACGGCAAAGTACTATTAGAAGGCACTTCAAAAGAAATAGCTAGTAGCAACGAGGTAAAAAAAGTATATCTCGGAAATAATTTTAGTTTATGATAGAGTTAGTATGAAAGAGGAAAGTGAAGCAGATAATTATTATGCTAAAGAACTATTTAACAAACTTACCAAAAAAAATGAAATTGCAAAAAGTAAAATAGATCTTATTGAAATTGAAAAAGCGATTTATTTTGCAAAAAAATCTCACGGCGAGCAAAAAAGACATTCTGGAGAACCTTACTATTCCCATCCTATGGAAGTTGCTTCAATGGTTTCAGATTATCTTTTTGATACTGATACTATTATTGCCGCTATTTTACATGATGTAGTTGAAGATACTTCTTCTTCTTTGAAACAAATTGAATTGCTTTTTAATAAAAAAATAGCCGAAATAGTTGATATTGTAACTAAATTAACTACGGGGCATCAGTTATCCAAAGAAGAAACTTTTTATAAAATCAATAACTTCCCTGACATAGAACGTAAAGCCTGTACTATTAAGGTTATAGATCGTTTACATAATATGAGAACTATTACTAATATAAAACCAATCGAAAAACAAAGAAGAATTGCTAAAGAAACTTTAGATGTTTATATATCAATGGCAAAAAGGGCCAATTTACCCAAGGTAGAAAAAGAACTTGCAGAAATTGCTACTAAGGTTTATGAGGCATAGGATGTTGTTCTTGCAAAGTATTATTATGTCACTGTCATACAACAACCGTCATTGCGAGGAGCCGCTAGGCGACGTGGCAATCTTATGATTAGATTGCTTCACTCTGCTCGCAATGACGGGTAGAGTTCTAGATTGCCACGTCGGGACTATGTCCCTCCTCGCAACGATTCTTAATAAAAAACAATCAAATATATTTTTAAAAAACCAATGCCCATTAATAAAGAAATTTTTAGAGCTTATGATATAAGAGGCAACGGCTCTACAGATATAACTGAAATCGTAGCTTATAAAATCGGTTTTTGTTTTGCCGAAATTACCATAAGCAATAGTAATAACAAGATTTGCGTCGGCCGTGACGGTAGGCTTACCTCCCCTACCCTTTATAATTCCCTGGTTAAAGGATTAATAGACGGAGGGGCATCTGTAATTTCTATAGGAGTCGTACCAACGCCGCTGCTATATTTTGCTGATAAAAAACTATCACCGGCAGCAAGTATTATGATTACGGGGTCTCACAATCCTAAGGATGATAACGGCTTTAAGATGGTCGTAGGAAGTAAATCGTTTTTTGGCTCTCAAATACAGGATTTACTAATAAGGATTTTGGATAGCAGCTTCAATGTTATTCCTACCTCCTCTTATGTCACTCCTGCCTCCCCCACTGTCACGCCTGCATCCCCCTATGTCATTCCTGCGAAGGCAGGAATCCAGAAAACAATAAATAATAAACTGGATTCCTGCTTTCGCAGGAATGACAGTGGTAATAGCATAGAATATAACAATAACATAAAATCTAAATATCTCGATCGAATTTTAGATAATATATCTATTAATCCTAAATTAAAAGTAGCCTGGGATCCGGGAAATGGAGCAGCAGGAGATATTACGGAAGCTTTGAAAAAGCGACTACCAAATAATAATATAGTTATAAATAGTACAATTGACGGAAATTTTCCAAGCCATCACCCCGATCCTACTAAACCTTCAAACCTCAAGCAATTAATAGAAATTGTTACGCAAGAAAATTGTGATATCGGTATAGCTTTTGACGGTGACGGAGATAGATTAGGTATTGTTAGTAGCAAGGGGCAAATATTATTCGGTGATCAAATTATATGTTTATTTGCAGAAGATATTTTAAAAGAATATCCAAAAGCAACAATTATACTTGACGTTAAAGCAAGTCAATTAGTGATCGATCAAATTAAATCATATGGCGGGCAACCTTTAATATGGCGTACGGGTCATCCTTTTATAAAAAGCAAAATGCAGGAAACAAACGCTTTACTTGCCGGAGAAATGAGCGGACATATATTTTTTGCCGATAAATATTATGGTTACGATGACGCAGTTTATGCAGCTTTACGTTTCCTTGATTTATTATCTCGCTCAAATAAGTCGTTAGACGAGTTTATAGAAAACTTACCGAAATCGTATAGTACGCCGGAGATTAAAATTGCTGTTTCCGATACAATGAAATTTAAAATAATTGCCGAAATAAAAGAACAGCTATTAAAAGAAGGAGTAGAGTTTAACGATATAGACGGTGTACGAGTAAATACCGAACAAGGTTGGTGGTTGCTGCGAAGCTCAAATACCGAACCAGCAATCATAGCAAGAGCTGAATCAATCAGTGAGAATGGTTTAGAGAAAATAACAGCTACAATTAATAGATATCTTAAAAAATATGAGTTATTAATTAATTATTAAAAAATTAATTAATTTTATTGACTTTTTAAATATTATTGTTTATATTTTCGCTTACATTAAATTAATATAAGGAAAATTATATGTTACAATCTCGAGCAAATATAATATACTAATAATAAACAAGCTCAATTAAAAGCAGATACACAGGCCGAATTAAATGAATTATATCGTCTCGTATCCAAAGGAGAGGTAGGAAAAGATGCAAATGGTAATTTTATTATTAATGATGCTTCTGTTATGAAAGATATTGAAAATCTTGCTGCCCGGATTGGGGGCAACAATGATCTACAGCGACTGGTTACTTTTCAGGAAGAATTTATATCTGGTCAAGTAACATTTAGTGGACCAGATATTACTGTTACCCATAACACCGAGGTTTTAGGAATAATTAATGAGGATAGCAACAGCGGCTTATAGCACTGACAATTTTTAAAAAGCTCTCGATGTCATCCCTGTGAAAACGGGGATCCAGACTTTATCTACCTCCGTCATTGTGAGCGAAGCAAAGCAATCTAAATACTTTTTTTTAGGTTCTGTGAACAAAATTTAAGTTATTTATATTTTAAGATATTTTTTAGCGAAAATTAATAAGATTTTTGTAGGAATAGTTATTCATATTTCAAAAAAATCTTATAATTTGCAGCAAAAAAGAACTAAAATAGATTAATTTAAATTTTGTTCACAGAGCCTAGATTGCCACGTCGATTCTATGAATCTCCTCGCAATGACAACTAAAAAATCGATCCATGCAATAACGCCCATATTCGCTCGCAATGAAATGTTTGAGTATACTTAAAAATCTAAGTCTGCGTAGCACTGGGGAGGAGAAAAACCGGGAATTCTATCCTGTAATAACAACCTAAAAGACGGTCTTGATTTTATTAACGAATACCAGTGTTTAATATGAGGCCATTTTTCCCAATAAATTTCACCGAAATAATCAAGAACCGATAAATGGCAGGCAGCAGCAATATCTGCGGCGCTTAAAGAATCTGAGGCAATAAAGCTTCTTTGTTCAAATAGCCTTGTTATATATTCCAAATGATGATTTAAGTTATTTTTAGCAGCCCTTAAAAATTCCGTTCTTGGGCTACTCATTTTTGAGATCGATCTAATCACTTTTTCATCAATAATAATTTTTGTTACTTCACGATAAAATTTATCGTTAAACCAAAAAAATAATCGCCGAGTTTCCGAGCGTATATTTACATCTTCATCTAAAAAATTAAAATTTGGATATTTCTCATGAAGATATTCAATAAAAGGATAAATTCCGCTTATAAATAACCCATAAGATTCTTCTAAAACAGGTAAATTACTTGCAGGGTTTATTTTTAAAAATTCTTTATTAAACTGCCAGTATTCTTCTTTAATCATTGTAAACTGGATGTCCAGTTCTTTTAAAAATATTCTTGCTTGTCTTGATAAAGGGCAGATAGGATAGTGATATAATTTTTTCATTATTTCATGACTGTTCAGTCTTAGTCGGCATCTTACTTTTCATTTGATAGGGAATATATAGCAAAAAGTGCAGTGTCATACCGTGGCTTGACCACGGTATCCAATCTTTATCTTTTTGTTAAGATTTTTTCTGGATACCGTGGTCAAGCCACGGTATGACACCACCGTACATATGGTCTATAAGCCGGATTCTGTATGGATTATAGAGCGGTTAAGCTATTTCATCCATTGCAGTTATTTATCTAGGGTAAATGTTACCATTTACCTCAAGCAATCCACCCGCGTTACAACCGGTTAGAGATGCCCGGGAACTTGATAAGTTCTGTAACGCCTATTTGATTTTGCTCCTGGCGGGGTTTTCCATGCGTAGCCTGTTACCAACCTACCGGTGCGCTCTTACCGCACCTTTTCACCCTTACCGAAAAATCGGCGGTATATTTTCTGCGGCACTATCCCTTAGGTGTTCTACCTCGCTGGGCGTTATCCAGCGCCATATCTCTATAGAGTCCGGACTTTCCTCGTGAAATTCTGAAGAATAAACACGCAACTGCACGACCGTGTTAATTATGGTTAATTTTCCTTTGTTAGTCAATAATAAAAAAATTTATTATTGCGACTATTACCCTCATACTATATTATAAGTTATAGCTTCAACCATTAAGGTCTATACACTAAATTTTGTAAGGCTCGCTTGTGCTCACGTACTAAGTGTACGCTGCGCAAACTCGCTCTGAAATTTAATGTCTATACCTTAATGCTTTTTGCTATACTGTTTATACTTACAAAATTCATTTTATCTTATATATGAAAAAATTAATTTACTATTTCGGTAGCAAAGGCAGCGAAGGCAACGCCGATATGAAAAATATACTCGGTAATAAAGGCGCAGGACTTGCGGAGATGTCTAATTTAAACCTCCCTATCCCTGACGGGTTTACTATTACTACCGATCTTTGTAGTTATTTTTATAAACATAACCATACTTTTCCTAAAAATTTTAGTACTGATTTAAAAGACGCTATTAAAAAACTTGAAATAACTACTGGTAAAATTTTTGGCGATAGTAAAAATCCTTTACTATTATCGGTACGTTCAGGTTCAACCGTTTCTATGCCAGGTATGATGGATACTATCCTTAACCTCGGTATAAATGATGAAGTTTGCGAAGCACTAGCTATTTCTAGTAATGATAAACGCTTTGCCCTTGATAGTTATAAACGCTTTTTGGAAATGTACGGCTCGACCGTTTTATTTATGCCAAATGATTTGTTTGAGCAAGTATATGAGGCACATAAAATTCAAGCCAATATTTATAGAGACAATGACGTAACGATAGAAATTTTAGAAAAAACAGTAGAAGATTTCAAAAAAATAATTATAAAGCATAAAAATCAATTGGTTAGCGACCCTTACCAACAATTAGAATCAGCAATTAAGGCTGTTTTACAATCGTGGATGAGTAATAGAGCGGTCATATACAGAAAAATTCATAATATTAGCGAGACGTTTGGTACCGCTATTAATATCCAATCGATGGTTTTCGGTAATTTAGGGGATAATTCTGCTACCGGTGTAGCATTTACTCGCTCTCCTTCTACCGGTAAAAAAGGAATTTTCGGCGAATTTTTAATAAATGCTCAAGGGGAAGATATTGTATCAGGTATACGTACACCCTTCCCTATTATTTCAAACGGTACAAATTCTGCTCCTTCAATGCAAACAGTCATGCCGGAGATTTTTGCAGAATTAGAAGAGATATGTAAAAAACTTGAATTACATTATCTTGATATGCAAGATATAGAATTTACTATAGAAAATAATAAGCTATATATTTTGCAAACTCGCAATGCAAAAAGAACGGCCCTTGCAAGCATTAAAATTGCCGTTCAAATGATGCAAGAAGGCTTGATTTCCAAAGAACAAGCCGTAATGCGAATCGATCCGGAATCACTAAATCAACTATTACATACAAGAATTGATTATAGCCAAAACCCTATTTCTATAACCGAAGGCCTACCTGCATCTCCAGGAGCTGCAACAGGTATTGTCGTTTTCTCTCCTTATGACGCTGAAAAACTGTCTCATCATCATAAAGTAATTTTAGTACGTCATGATACCAGCCCCGAAGACATCAATGGTATGCATGTTTCAAGCGGAGTTTTAACCGTTAGGGGCGGCATGACTTCCCATGCAGCAGTAGTTGCAAGAGGGATGGGAAAACCCTGTGTTTGCGGTACGAATAATTTAATAATAGATGAAAAAAATCAATTATTGAAAGCCGGAAATATAACTATTAAACAAGGGGAAACAATAACCATAGACGGTGGAACCGGTAAAGTTTTTCTAGGTAAAGTACCGTTAATCCAGCCAGTTTTTACTGAAGAATCGGAATTAATTTTAACCTGGGCAGATGAAATAAGTCATCTGAAAGTTCGAGCAAATGCTGAAACGGTCACGGATGCAGTAGTATCTTTAAGATTCGGTGCTCAGGGGATAGGATTATGTCGTACGGAACATATGTTTTTTGATAAGAATAAAATTCCATTAGTTAGGGAGATGATTATTGCTCCGGACATAGAAAGAAGAAAACACGCAATAAATAAACTATTACCTTTGCAAATTGAAGATTTTAAATCATTATTTCGTATTATGCAAGGTAAGCCGATAAATATTAGGTTGCTCGATCCGCCCTTGCATGAGTTTTTACCGACAACTGAGGTCGATAAACAAGATTTAGCAGATAATTTAAATTTACCTCTATCTTTAATTCATCAACGTTTATATGCAATGCATGAAGTAAATCCTATGCTTGGGCATCGTGGATGCCGTTTAGGTATCTCCGCACCAGAGATCTATCAAATGCAAATAGAAGCGATTTTGACTGCTATTTATGAATTACATCGGCAAGAAAATATAGATTGCATTTTAGAATTAATGATTCCTTTAATAAGCAATGTTAATGAAATAAAAAAATTAAAGTCTCATATATCCGAAATAGTGAATGAATTAGAAAATCGTTATAAACATAAATTTTCTTTTATACTCGGCACTATGATTGAATTACCTAGAGCTGCTTTAAATAGCAATAAAATAGCCAAAGAAGTAGATTATTTTAGTTTCGGTACTAATGATTTAACTCAAACCACTTATGGCATTTCTCGGGATGACGTAGCTTCCTTTTTCCCTTATTATCTAGAAGAAAAGATTTTTGATTTTGATCCTTTCACTACTTTAGACGAAGAAGGAGTCGGGGAACTAATAGAGATATCTATAAAACGCGGCAAGGCTAGTAAAGCTAGTTTAAAGTTAGGTGCTTGCGGAGAGCATGCGGGCAATCCTGCATCTATAGATTTTTTCCACAAAATGAAATTAGATTATATATCCTGCTCACCTTATCGCATACCTATCGCCAGGATCGCTGCCGCACAAGCTAAAATTAAATATGGGTGATTGAGTTTGTTTTTATAATAATGTCGTTATGACTCAAATTTTTTTATTTCATGTCCATAAAGTATTGTTACATGGATATTTACAATTTGCGCAGTGAGATAGTCTCGAGGTGACAATTAATTATAAATATAGTCCTATACTAAACTTGTTTAGTATTTTAATTAATTCCTTATTACATTGAAATAACCTTAATTTCCAGAGTGCTTACAGCAGGGCGCGATGATAATTTTTTATTATTATTTAAATATTTTTTTAGATTTTCACCGTTGTTAGAATAATTTCTTGAGGTTTACACAACCTAAGATCAAGTAATTTTAAATGATAGAACGTTTTATAATCTAAATTCATAGTAAATTACCCTCAACAATTATTAAAAACAATGAAGAGCTTAGCAAATAGTTTATTTATTGTTACCTTAAATTGATATTGTAATTATCTAAAAAAATTTTTGAATTTTATTTCAGAAATATTACACTCATTTTTTCAAAATTTTATTACAATATTATAAAATTCATTATCAAAAAGGTTAAGTTTTGTTAATCTTTTAGATTGCTTTCTTTTTAACTTTCTTTATATTGACATTTATTTATTCAATTCTAATAAATTTTATAAATTAGAATTATTTAGTTTAAAATATTTAAAAATTAAAAAGAAAAATTTATGTCACAAGATAATGTAGTTGCTTCTGCTCCTCCCCTTTACTATACCTATAAAAAAACGAAAGTTATGAAATTCAGAAAGAAGCTTTAATAGATAATTTAAAAAATACTGAAGCTAAATCTTTTATTAAATCATTAGCTTCAAATATAATAACGCGATTTCCTGAAGTATTACAGAACAAACCTTATGAAGAATGTATCTTAAAACATTTAAAACAGGATAATAAAAATCACAAAATATTTATTAATTTATTTCCAAGTACTAATAATATAAAAGAAGATTACTACCTTGAGTATGTCTTAGGTTTAAAAAATGAGTACCAATTACAAGAAAATATATTAAAGATATGGATAGATAATACAAATTATAATAATAAAGTCATTCTTGGTAAACTTATAAAAGGGCAACATTTAAAATTACTAGATAAGTTTTTAAAAACTTCAACAATAGAAAAAATGGATTTAGAAAATGTTATTAAAGATACTGATTATTATGAGTCTTTTAAGTTATTGATCTCCAAAATAAAAGGATTTGATTTAACAATATATGAAAAAAAAGCATATGAGATATATGAAAAATATTATAAATTAATAAATTTAAACAATTCTTATAATATAAAGCTTCTTGTTCAATACACCATCAAAATGACTGAAAATTATAATATTTTTAAAAAGCATCGTGAAGAAAATGAAAGTAAAAGTATAGGAGATTCGCTTACTAATAAAATGAAGAATACATTAGAATTATTAGTTATCAAGAGTGAAAAACTAGATGAAAAAACTATTTCAGATTTAGTAAAAATATTTTATAATAAAGAGCAAATTAACGATAGTAAAAGTAATGTTTTTAAAAAATTACTTGAATTAGATAGTTATAATACAATAAAATATCTTGCGCATCACATATATGCAAAATTCAGTACTTATCAAGAAGGATTAGAAAAATTAAACCAAATAATTGGTAAAAATTATAATAAAATTTTTAATAAAATCTGGGATGAGAATGTAAAAAAAGACTCAAGCCCTATGTCTATAATAAAATATTTTATGAAGTTTTTTGAAAAGCCTGATACTGATCGTCAAGGATTAGAAGGATTATCTAAAATGATTGACACAGATGGGGATATTAAAATTTTTAATGACCTAAAAAACAATGATGAAATGAAAGCCGGAGGCGAAATTATTGAAAATTGTTTGAATGATTTTTAGAAACTTTAGCATCAGGCGGGCGGATATAAAGAGGCTCTATAGAATTATTTATATATTGTTCCCTATTTAGCCTATCAGTAACATATCTACAAATAATAAACGCTTTAACTCTGGCAAAGCGTGGAAGGATTACTAAATTCGGTAAATGCTTGATTTGTGGATAAATAAATTCTACACCGCTGCCAGCACAGGCTATATTACCGCTGTCTTCTGTTAATAATTTAATAGCATGCTCATAATCTATAAGTACCGGTTTGCTATCTGCACCGGTTTTATCAAAAACTTGGCTATATAACTGCCCCCTATAAGCATTTAAGAATACATAAATTTTATTATAATTTTTAACTTGTTCTATTGCTCTAAAATATGTAAATTCAAAATTACTTACCGCTAACCCTTTGATTTTTGTACTAAATAAAATAGCTTTAGCAACCGATAAACCGATTCTAATACCGGTAAAACTCCCTGGTCCGTTAGTTACTGCTAAATAATCAATATCCTCATATTTACATTTTGCGCTTTCAAGCACCTTCTCTATCATAGGTAATATAGCTTCTGCTTGTTTAGAAGATGCAAGTTCTTCTTGATAGGCTAAAATATTTTCGTTTTCGGAAAGTGCTACGGATGCAGTATTATTTGTCGTATCAAACGCTAAAATTTTCATTGATTTAAGTTATTAATTTAGTATCTATACTCCAATGACGTTGGCGTTATTGTATGGTTCGAAGCCCTTGGTGTCATTCCCGCGAAAGCGGGAATCCAAAAAATACTTATACTTGTCATTGCGAGGAGCGTAGCGACGCGGCAATCGCTCTTAAATTTTATTAGATTGCTGCGTCGCATAAATGCCTCCTTGCAATGACGAAGGTAGAAAAGGCTGGATTCCTGCTTTCGCAGGAATGACACTAACCGCTTTTTAAGGGCCAGGCAACAACGTCTCTTTTTCACGGGAATGAATCAAAAATATTACTCAAGCAACCCATTATCCTTACTCTAGCTTCCCGTGTTATCTAGTATATACTCAATAAAAGCCTGTCTTGCATAAGGTTGCTGGTTATTATAGAAAAAATACCTACTAAAAAAATAAGTCGTTAAAGTTAAAGCTTGTTTTTTTTCTGCTAAAGTAATTTCTTTAGTAATATTTTTTGCATTCGAAGTTAAAAATTTTGGTAAAATCAATAGCTTATCGTGATAAGGTAAGCCTATTTTTTCACATAATGCTCGCCCTGATTTAGGAGATACATAACTTAAATTGCTTGCTACTTCGCTAACGGCGCATCTATCAAGAGCTAATTCATAACCTGCTTCGGCTAGCATTGCTAACTCAAAATTAATATAATTATTAAAACAAAAATCTTTAGTTAATTTACTTAAATATTCTAATAAAAAAGTAAAAAAATTAGGATGGCTTTCTCGCTCATGAAAAGCAAGTTTAATTAACGAAATAACGGAGTTGAAAGCGTAAAGTTTAGATTTATTACTTAATATCAGACCGCTATAAGCTTTAATAAGTTCGCCTCTTGCTATGCCGATATGCTCATGTAATCTTGCTTGCCAAAAAAAATCTATAATATTTCCTTCTTGATAAATAGCTTTAGTTTTTTTAGATGATTCTTTAGTAAAACCTGAATATAACCCATGGTTTTTGGTAAAAACCGTAAGAATAAAAGAATTTTCTTTTAAAGGCTTTTTAGCAATTACTATTCCTATGTCTTTGAAGTTCATATATTTTTATTGCTTCAGCTGAATTGCCGGTATATATTATATCTTTATAGTTAAGCTTAATTGCTGTAAATAATGCCGGGTGGTTATCCTCAACATTTACAATAATTTTCACAATTTTCTCCGAAAATTCCTCAGTTAATTTTTTAAACATATAGTCAATTACTAACATCCCATAATATTTAGTAGTACCGGGCGTATTTGCTAATACAACCGGAGTATCACAAGATAATAAAAAATCTCTAGCATCCTCTAGATTTTCTATTTCATAAACTAATGGCTGCTTAGTATTCATAATAACTTCTTTACAAAAACACCGTCATTGCGAGGAGAGACATAGTCTCGACACGGCAATCTAAAAAATAGATTGTTTTGCTTCGCTCGCAATGACGGTGAGAGCTTTAGATTGCCATGGCGTGGCGAATCACCTCGCAATGACAGAATAAATATTTTTCTGGATTTGTAATAACCATAGTATACATTATTTTATTATTTCTTTTAACTCCCTTAAATGAGTAACAGAAGAAATAAAATCATATTGCAAATTTTCTAACTTAGAGCAGATAATTCTATTAAATCCTAACTTAACTGCTTCTTTTATTCTGGCATTTGCCTGAGATGTTTTTCTTATTTCTCCCGATAAACCTATTTCTCCAAAAAATACGCTTTGTTCAGGTACTGCTATATTCGTTGCAGCTGAAATTAATGCGGCTGCTACTGCTAAGTCTGAAGCCGGTTCGGTAATTTTAAGTCCTCCTGCAACACTTAAATATACTTCATGGGAAGCCAAGTTAAGCCCTATCCTGCTACTAAGCACTGCAAGTATCATCGATAACCGATTTAAATCCCACCCGACTGCGGAGCGTCTGGGAGTAACCATATTTGACGGCACAATTAACGCTTGAACTTCCATAAGTAGTGGTCTTGATCCTTCAAGACCTGCAAAAATTGCGATGCCGGTTACGTTTTTATCACGTTTCATTAAAAATAATTCTGAAGGATTGGATACTTCTATCAAACCTGTGCTACTCATCTCAAAAACCCCAATCTCCCCTACCCCACCAAAACGATTTTTATAAGAACGCAAAATACGAAAATGGTTATTATGATCTCCTTCAAAATATAATACCGTATCTACTAAATGCTCTAATATTTTAGGTCCTGCTAACTGCCCGTCTTTTGTTACGTGACAGCTAAGTAAAAGAATAATATTATTTTGTTTGGCATAATTAACTAACTCATGAGCGCAAGCACGAATTTGAGAAACAGTACCCGGCGGAGAGGATAATTCTTTTGTTGAGATGGTTTGGATAGAGTCAATAACTACCAGGTCAATATTCTCTTTATTTGATTCAATAGTAGAAATGATATCTTCTAAATTAGTTGCAGCTAAAATATTTGTGTCTTTATTTCCAAGTTCTAACCTTAAAGCTCGGAGTTTTATCTGATCAAGAGACTCCTCACCTGTAATGTATAAGCAGTTGATATTCATACTCTTCTGCTTTGAAGAATTGGCTCCGTAAAACTGCGAAGGATTCGCATGCTCATTTAGTAAGTCTAAACTCTGCGTGCTCACCTCTTGTTTTACGTTCCAATTATCCAAATCATTTGAGTATATAGGAAATGCACTAGCTACCAGTTGTAGTAACAGTGTGGACTTACCGATTCCCGGGTCACCGCCAAGTAAAACAGCCGAACCAAGAACAAGCCCGCCGCCAAGCACTCTATTTAATTCCTGGATAGGAGTTGGGATACGTAGTTGCTCGGTCGCTGCATTTGAAAGTTTTTCTATATTTTGCTTATTTCCTATTTTAACAGAGGCTTTATTGGTATTTATTATTTCTTCGACAATCGTTCCCCACACCCCGCAATCAAAACACTGGCCTGACCATTTAAGGCTAATATTCCCGCAATTTGAACATATATAATGCTTTTTTTCCTTGCTCATATTATGATGCTATATTTTATTTCTTCTTATTATCATATTTTCTACTTTTTTTCTACTCTTCATTTATTAGAAACGTAATTATAATATGTATAAAAATTCTAAAAAATTTACTTGTATCAAACGATTAGGAATGAAGCTTCTATATTTATCCAAATACCCAAACTGAAATATCTCGGTAATTTCTAAAAATTTATTTCTTTTATTTAAAAAATAGCTTAAGGTATTTTATATTTGAATAAATGTATGTATGTTATGGCAACCACGCGCACTATTAAAAATAATAAATTACAAGAAAATTTCAGAAAAGCTATAAAAAGAACTTTATCTTCTTCTAAAACTGATAAGGTAGTTAGTAGCTTAATTAGGGATCTTGCTTCTCCAAAGAAAGAGAGCTTTTCCATAAGCTTTAAAACCATGCTAAAAGGAGCAAAATTTATATTGAGTAATCCGGTAAATACCTGGAATATTTATAAACTTGCAAAATCTTCTGATACATATCTTGATCAAGAATTTCAACAATCACTTCTCGAAAAATCTGAAATATGGGAATTTTTAAAAAAACATGCCGATGATTTACCGAAAATCGGTCAGATATTAGCAAAAGCTGGTTTTAAAGAATTTCAGGACGGTAACTTTTTAGATCAGAAAGGATTGGAAATATTAAAAAATAGTTTTAATAACGAAGAAACCCTTAAAAACCTTCAGGAAATTGCTATTGAAACAAGAAAGGAAATACCTGATTGGTCGAAAGTCACTTCTAAAACATTAGAAATGCTAAATACTGATAAAAATTTTCAGAAATTTTTTAGTGCAAAAGGTGATGGTATTAAGAATTATATTAAAGTCGGAGCTAATACCATACTTGCAGATGATTATATTAGAACTTTTGATGATATATTACAAAAACCTGAAAATAAAAATCTTTATCCAACGATTATAAAAATATTTGATAAAAACCCAACTTTAAAACAAACGCTTGCTGAAAATATAAATAACCCTGCTGCTCTAAGCAAATTCAATTTAAACCCTGATCAGAAAATAGCAGTAGAAGCTTTTTTAACGGAAGTTGAAAAACAAGCGGCACCTTCTTTAAAAGAATATTTTGAAAACTACAAAATTGATACTAAAGTTTTAGATACTGTTCCAACGCTATTAAGTAAAATTCCGGAAGCAAAGGAAATTTTTGACACTCTAAATAATCCAAATCAAGGGGTGATGGTAGCAGTTCAGAAATCTTTAGAAATGATCACTAAAGATGAAAAATTAAAAGATTTTTTTGCTAATAATAAGGAGTTTTTACCTAATATGGCTTTAGGTGTTATTGAAAATACTCCTAATTTGCAAAATATGACCAAAGAATACGGTTTTGACAAGCAAATGCTGAGTATAGTAGGCGAAGTTATGTCAAAACCGGATGTCGCGCAAGCTATTATTACAGATATGAATAAGGGTGATTATATGAGCGTAACAAGTGACTTAATTGCTGCTCTGAATGATCCTTCATTTAAGCTAAAAGACATATTAGTAGAACAAAGCAAAAATGGCTTATTTGATAATTTAATAAAGGGAGTTTTAGAGCAGGATGAAAAAGGAAATAAAATTATTAAAGAGCAGCTTACAAATTATGGGCTAGAAGCAAAAGATGTTACAAAACTTACTAGTATGATGCCTATATTACTTGATAAACCGGAATCATTGCAAAAAGTTTTTAGCGGTTTTATTAAAGGTGATTATACCGCAGTAGCAAAAGAATTGATAATTTTGACTAAAGATAACCCTGAAATTAAGGAGTATCTAAACAATAATAAAGAAATATTTGCTAATATTTTAGATAAAACTTTAGTAGAAGTACCTGGAATAAATAAACTTAATAAAAAAGAATTATATAATATACTTCCTTCTATGTTAAATCATCCGGATGAATTAGTAAAAATTATAGATGGAGTTGAAAAGGGAGATTATCGCAGTATTGCTACGAATATATATAGTTTAGCTCAAAAAACAAATTATTTTGAAGGTCAGGTGCCAAGTCTTACAAAAGCAGTAATTGATGCAGGTCTTAACTATGCAGCTCAAAAAGTCACTGATATATTTAGCAGTGAAGTTGCTTTTAAAGATCAAACCATTGACGGCGTTGCTCTTAGAACTATGATTGATAAAGTAAAAAATAACCAAGTTAATTTAGAGGGGGCTAAATTAGTAGGTGATTTGTCTAATATTGATTTTACAGGAATATCATTAAAAAATGTAGATTTAAGTAATGTAACATCACTTAAAGATTGTAATCTTAAAGATACTAATCTTGAAGGAGCAATATTACCAAGTAATTTAACGTTACTTAATGATACCTATAATCTTGATAAAACTACTCCTATTTTAGATTCGGCATTAATTAAAGCACAGCAAGATAAATTAATTGATAAAGCAGTAGATAAAGTATGGCTGCAAGCACAATCTGAAGGCACGCGAGATTTACCTGATAAAAAAGAATTTGGTCAGCAAATAAAAATATTATGTAAAGAGAATCCTGAGCTTAAAGATTATATTACAGAAAAATTAAATTTAGTTCCTCTTAATATGGTTGGGGATGTATCGAGTCCCAAAGTAAATCAACATAAACATGCCACAAACCATATAGATTCCCCGCTGCAAGTACTTAACCCTTTATATGAAAATATAGTAAAGAATCAAGATGTTAAAGCTAATTTAGTAGCAAATATAATAAGTGAACAGGTTATATCTCAGCTTTTCAGTAAAGGAGATAATCGTGGTGAGGATTTTTATATGACTCGTCAGATGTTAAAACAAGTAGTTTCTGATTATAGTAAGGAAAACCCCAATAATGTAGATAATCTTTTAGAGCCCAAAAATCAAAAAGATTTAATTAACAATATCGAAGCTACCTTAAAATCTAAATCTAAATATACTTTAGCCGGCCTTGGTACTGGTGGAAGTTATTTACCTAAAGAAATTTTTAATGAAGAGTTAAAAAATAACTTAAAAAATGAATTTCAAAAAAGTGCGGAGTCATTTATGTTGGTTAAAGCAAAAAACATAGTCTTAAGTTTAGAAAATAAGGTCAAGTTAAATAATTCTAAATCATCTGACACTATTACACCTCCTACTATTACTCCTACTTCTTCTAAAATACTTAATAAAAATAAGGAAGAAACCCATAGATAATAATTGCTGCAAGTGAATGCGGCAATCTAGAAATAATAACAACTTCGTCATTGCGAGCGAAGCGAAGCAATCTAGCTCTTGTCACGCTGAACTTGTTTCAGCATCTAATAAAAAGATCCTGAAATAAATTCAGGATGCCTATTATTTCTAGATTGCCACATCGATTCTTCGAATCACTTCACAATGACGGATTTTTATTACCTATACAGGAGTAATAGGAGCATATCTTAAAACAAGTAATCTACTCTTGCCATATACTTTATCTTTAAGTATTTCTACCTCTTTATCCAAAATATAATTATCGGTTTTAGACATTTCAATAACAATAACAGAACCGCTTTTTAACCAGTTATTTTTTATGAGTTCCTTCATTACTTTAGGAACTATATTATTGTAATATGGCGGATCAATAAAAACGAGATCAAAAACTTTATTAGCTTTGGGTAAAATTAAAGCATTTATATTAACGAAATAACACTTTTCAAATTCTTCTAAAGTTTTAGCGAATTCTTTCGCTACTCTAAGACATTCAAGATTTGCATCAATTAAGGTAATTGTTCCGGCGCCTCTTGATAAAGCTTCAAAGGCAAGGCTACCACTACCGGAAAATAAGTCTAAAACATTGATGTTATTTTCAAATAATTTATAGTTAATGAATTCCCCTGAGTTTAAAGTACTAAATAATGCTTCACGAAATTTACTGGTAGATGGTCTATATTTTGCTTTTTCTAGAGTAGGGATTAAACGATTTTTATACTTACCAGCTATAATTTTTAACACTTATTTTTCCTTAACTTATCCAAGATTTGTTTATTCCTTATCAATTCTTTTAGTTAATATTTTTGCATTTCTTGTTTTTAAAAAATTCTGTTGAGGATTTTTATTTTGTACGATTGTATCTTTACCAATAATTTTTTTTGTTAATAAATTTAATATATTAACTTCTCTATATTCTCCGGTTTTTAAATCGTCTAAAATATATTCGCCATATTGAATACGGATTAAACGGTTAACTTTTAAACCAAAATATTCAAATATTTTTCTAATTTCACGATTTTTTCCTTCAGTTAAAACTACTTCAAACCATGAATTAGTTGTGCCGTTCTGAATTAGCTTTATTGATTCCGGATTATAATAAATACCGTTAATTTTTATGTTGCGGTAATTACTATTTAATAAAGATTCATGGTTACCATACGCCCTTACCTTATACACTCGATTTATTTTACTTGCCGGTAATTCAAATTGCCTTGCTAGATCACCGCTATTAGTAAGTAATAATAACCCTTCACTGTTTAAATCTAATCTCCCTACTGAAATTACTCGCGGTAAACCTATTAACTCCTCAAATACCGTTTTTCGAGCTAATGGGTCTTTATGAGTAGTAATTAAACCTACCGGCTTGTAATAAATCCATAATCGCACGATTTGTTGCTGGTTTATTAACTTTCCCGACACCTCAATTTGATTATCGTCATTAACATTTGTAGCAGGAGATATAATTATAGAACCGTCAACTTTTACTTTACCGGCACTGATTAATTCTTCAGCATCACGCCGTGAACATATACCGGCATTACTAATTGCTTTAGCTAATCTTTGCATTTGATTTAGTAGACTGTTTGAAGAATTGTTGTTATATAAAGAACAAAATAGTTATTCTGATGTATTACTTTACAAAGCGTTTTGGTATCATACCCTGACGGCATCAGTTTTTTATTAAGGTTTTTTAAAAAATAATATGATCAAGCAATTAGATGACACCGTACCCGTAATAACAATAATTTATAAACCTATCCCTCTTCTTCTATCAGTTTTACCTTGAAATTTAAACGCTTTATTTGTATTTATAGCAATAAATGAGCGCACATCTTCTTTAGTAAATTTAAACTTAGAAATATTTTCTTGCGGAGATTTGCTTTGCTCAAATCTGATATCTTTACTTTTATCAACAGCAAGTAATTTTATAAAATCTTCTTTTATTTTATCTGGAGTTGTGGGATCATTTAAGACATGAATTAACGCCTTAATACCTTTTGTATTCTCCGGTAATTTATTGTTACGTGTAGCGCCGGCGGTTATTACAAAATCTCTAAGCTTTGATTGCAATTCCTGTTCTGGTAACGCCGAAGGTTTACAAAAAGATAATAGCATTTTTGCTTTATCTACTTGATTTTCAATAATACCGTCTTGCCATTTTGAAGGTTTCTGCTCACCCGCAGGAATTATCATCTCTAATAACTTTGTACCGAAAGCCTTATTTAAATTTTTATTATTATAAGTTTCATAGACATTTAATAAAAATTTTTGATGCTCAAATGTTTTATCAGCTTCCTTACCTAATTGATGATTATCTAAATACTCTCTAGTTTGGCAATATCCTTTGATATGTAAATAATCGGCATATTTTTGTGCGTCGTTAAAGTCTAGAGTACCTACTCCTTTAGTATCTAAAACCACTGTATTTAAAGCATTTTCACGTAATTCTTCACTAGTTGCTTTCTCTGATTCTGTATATTTAAATTTTCCTCCAACCCTTGCCATTGCTTTAAAAAGCACATCAACTAAAAATTTTACAGCTTCACTTGGATTTGTAAATTTTTTAGTACTATATATAGCAATATTTGCTTCAGCTTCCATACCGCTACCGAAAGCCATAGCAAGTGTTCTACCCTGCTTTTTAGTTAAGGTAATTTCTTCCATATCATCAGTCACGTCTTTTACGTCAAAATCCGGCTCGTTATCTTTAAAATATTTTGTTGGAATATTATCCCTATAACCTCCGTCAACATATAAATGACCGTCAATTTCTACAGGTTCAAAAACTAAAGGAATAGATGCAGAAGCTCGGCATGCTAAGGCAATTTCAACATTCGGAGTTTCAAAACTACTAAAAATGGTTAAATTGCCGGTATCTTGTTGAACTGCGGTAATGACTAGATCTTTATATTGTATGGGGTCATATTGCCGCAGTAATGCTATATCTTTAAAATATATTTTCCCTTGGTTTTTGTATCTTTCTCTTAGCTCATCAAGCGCTTTATCACCTGCTACATTTACAATATCCGATCTTTGCAAAAAATTTCCTATATTGTCTTTTATAGTAGTTTCTAACAAATCATATAATGGTTTGCCGTCCTTATTTAATTGAATCGGTCCGGCAGAAAACCCTTTTTTTCCAAGTAATGATTGTAAATTAGTGTTTTTAGAAATTTCCTCAAATTTTTTGGGAGTGGTACCGGTAGCAGCAAGCGCTGCAGTTATAGCCCCGGCAGAAGATCCGGCAACAGCTTTAACACCATCAAATATTCCTGCTTCTTTTACAGCGGCATAAGCACCTGAATATCCTGTACCTTTAGCTCCGCCGCCACCAAAAGCCATATATTTGATTGGAGCTCCCTGTGCCTCCCACATTTCCTGGATTTTAGACATGACTATTTATATTTTTATTAAATTATGTTCAGCAAACTCCCAATTAATCATATATTTTATAAAAATATCCACATAATCAGGGCGTTTATTTCTATAATCAATATAATATGCATGCTCCCAAACGTCACAAGCTATTAGAGGTTTCATTCCATTAACTATCGGTGTTTCGGCATTAGCAGTTTTTATAATTTGTAATTTATTATCATGCTGCACAAGCCATGCCCAGCCACTACCAAACTGCCCTATTGCTGCAGTTTTAAATTGCTCACAAAAATTTTCGAAACTACCAAAATCTTTATTGATTAGCTCTGAAATTTTACCGCTCGGATTACCGCCACCGTTAGGTTTAATTGAATGCCAAAAAAAACTATGATTCCATATTTGCGCTGCATTATTGAAAACCGCATAATTTGAATTACCGGAAGAATGAACTATTAACTCTTCTAAATCCATTTTTTGTAATTCTATGTTGTCTTTTAATAAATTATTTAAATTTGTAACATATGTTTGATGATGCTTACCGTGATGATAATCAAAAGTCTCTGCCGTAAAATGCGGTTTAAAACTATCTTTTGCGTAAGGTAAATTCGGTAAAACAAATGGATACGAGGTTTGATTAGATTTAGTACAATAAACCATATATTTTTCTCCTATTTAATTTATATAACAATAATTCCTGTAGGTAGATGGTTAAGATGAACTTTATTATTTCTCGATCTACGCAACAATGTCTCCAGCGTTGTTGCATGGCTCTTAAAAGCGCTCGATGTCATTCTAGCTAAAGGCGGGAATCTAGAAACTAAAAGGCGTAAACACTATAAATTTTACAACTAAAAGCTTAAATTATTTTACCTTTTTCTGGATTCCCGCCTTTAGCTAGAATGACATCGGAGAATTTGGTATAATTTCCGAGCCATGCAACAAAGCCAATGCCTCCTTGCAATGACAGGTATTGCCATTTTTGTCAAGCCATGCAATAACACCTCTCTTCCCCATATCTTTATATTTCTTCCATTCTTCTCAATCAGCAGGTTGTAAATTAATTTCCTTGGCAAGTTCTCTAAGTTTTATGGCGACTCTTGCTGCAAGTTCAATATTTTTCATATCAAATAATAATTAAATCAACTTAAAAAAATCGGCAGCTAAGAAAAGCGAACCGGTTATTATAATATTTGCCTTATCACTTAATTTACTTATTTCTTTAATTGCCTCCTCAAGTGAATCAGCTGGGTTAAAATTAATACCGCTGATCTCTCCTCTTTGGCTAATTGTTTCTGCGCTATAACTTAACGGTTCGGATAATACCTTAACAGCATAACCCTTAATTGTCAAACCCTTAAAGTACGAACAAAACTCTTCTACATTTCTGTTTTTTGTCATTCCGAGAATTAAATATATCGGAGGTTTAAGGTTATCATGCATCCAAGCGGCCAATACCTGCGCACCGCTACTATTATGCGCTCCATCTACCCAAATCTGTATACTCTTCTGCTTTAAAGAATTGGCTCCATAAAACTGCGGAGGATTCACGTGCTCACGTAGGTTAACTACGCTCCGCTCGCTCACCCCTTGTTTTACGTTCCAATTCTTCAAATCATTTGAGTATATATTACATCCTAATAGTTTAGAATATTTTTGTTGATCGATTTTTTGAATTCTTGCAGGCCAAATAGTATTTTTTAGCCCTTCTTCTATAGTCTTATTACTTACATTAAATTGTTTGTTAACTAGGCTTATTGCAGCAATAACTGCAGCTGCATTTATTAATTGATGATCTCCCGCTAACAATGGCGCAGGAAATTCATAAGTAAAGTTTTGAGATAAATAAGTAAAACCTTGGATTGTCTTTTTTATTCCAAAATCATATTCATAACAAAAAACCGGCGAATTTAATTCTGCAGCTTTAGCAAATAACACTTCATAAACTTCTTCTACTTGGCTGCTAATAACACAAGGTACATTAGGTTTAATAATACCGGCTTTTTCTTTGGCAATTAAAGACAATGTTTCGCCTAGCCGGTCCATATGATCATACGAAATTGGCGTAATTAATGTAATTAAGGGATTTGTAATTATATTAGTAGCATCCAAACGGCCTCCAAGTCCCGTTTCTAAAATAAGTATATCGGCTTTATTATTTGCAAATGCTAAAAAAGCAGCTACTGTAGTACCTTCAAAAAAAGCCGGCTCAATGCCGGTTTTTATACTTGCTATTCTAACTTGCTCACAAACATCCCACAGCTCTTTATCAGAAATTTTCTCACCGGCTATTACAATTCTTTCATTAAATTCCAGCAAATGCGGCGATGTATAAACATGTGTTTTATAACCAGCTGCCGTAAAAATGCTTTTAAGCATGGCAGCGCTTGAACCTTTACCATTAGTACCAGCTATATGAATAATAGGAGGAAGCTTTAAGTGAGGATTACCTAAAGCTTTGAGTAAAATAGTAATATTTTCGAAATTATATTTATTGTTATTTTTCCAGGTTGGAACCGGAAAATGTGGCATTTTCATGTTTATTTAATATGCTTATTTGCTCCTGGTTTTACTATATTGATAAGCCCTATTAATAACAATGATTTAATTATACCCGGTATAATGAAAGGTAATACACCGCCGTATAATGCAGCACTAGCTCCGATAAGCGTAGAAAGCCATAACCAACCAAGGCTCATTATTATAATATTACCGATTAAACATAAAGAAAGCTGGTTTAATAGCCTATTATGAATAAAAATTTTATCTTTTAAACTTGCCATTGTATAAACAGCAATCAAAAAGCCAGCTAGATATCCACCAGTAGGACCTACTAATATTCGTAAGCCATTGGAAAACTCGCCAAATATAGGCATGCCTATAGCTCCAAGAGTTATAAAAGATAGTATTGCTAAAGCTCCGCTAATTCTATTATATGTAAGACCGATAAACATAACTGCCACTGTCTGCAAGGAAATAAATATCGGCTTTATTGGTATTATTATTTGTGAGCAAATAGCAAGTAAAGCTACACCTAAAAATATTTCGATAACTCTTTTTTTAGTAAGCGGAGCAGAAATTGAATTAAGTTGCATAAAATTACCTTATAATTTATTTAACAAACTTACTAAATAGAATTATATAATATAGCTGTCAATAAATAATTATAATATGAAAATAAGAATTTACAACGATTTAGGCGTTTCAAAGGAAAGTATTAAGCATTGCTTATATACTCTAAAGCTTCTTGCTTCTAAAAATTATTCGATAGAATATATTACCGCACAAGAGATTATAGAAGGAAATTGGCAAAAAAATACCCGTTTATTGGTTTTACCTGGTGGCCGTGATTTATGTTATGTAGAAAAATTACAGGGTAAAGGCGATAAACAAATACAAGATTATTTAATGAATGGCGGTAACTTCCTTGGAATATGCGCCGGTAGCTATTATAGCGGTAATTATTTAGAATTTGCTAAATCAACTAAAATTGAAGTTATAGGCGTTCGAGACCTTGCAATATATAAAGGATTAGTTAAAGGACCCGTTTTAGCTCCTTATTATTATAATTCAAATAAAGGAGCAAGTGCCGCTTATATTACAATAGAGGCAAATAGCGGGTTAAGTATTAAAGATTGTCATGCTTTTTATAATGGCGGCGGATATTTTGTTGATGCTGAAAACGTTAAAAATACAGAAATAATAGCAAGATACGAAAATTTTGAAGCTGCAATAATAAAATGCACTTATGGCAAGGGAACAGCCATCCTAAGCGGTATACATTTTGAATATGATCCGGCTATAATCAAAAGAAAATATCTTAGCAATATTAGAGAAATATTAAATAACTCCAATGGGCAAAGAATTATATTATTAAACTATATATTTAAAATACTTTCGATTCATGGCTTATAATTTACTATATTATGGTTATTATAAGTATGGTGTCATACCGTGATCAAGTCAGCGTTGTTGCATGGCTCTTAAAAGCGCTCGATGTCATTCTAGCTAAAAGCGGGAATCCAGTCTTTTTTGTCATGCTGAACTTGTTTCAGCATCTTTTTAGTAGATCCTGAAATAAATTCAGGATGACTATAATTTTTCTAGATTCCCGCTTTTAGCTAGAATGACATCGGAGAATTTGGTATAATTTCCGAGCCATGCAACAACGCTGGTCAAGGCATGTCATGACACGAACCATGTAATAATGCCGCTCTTAATGACCAGTGGAACCGAACCCCCCTGCTCCTCTTGTGGTTTCTTCTAAAAAATCGCTTTCTTCCCATGATATTTGTTCATATTTAGCAATTACCATTTGAGCAATTCTCATTCCTCTTTCAATAACAAAATCTTGCTTACTTAAATTAATCAAAATAACTTTTATCTCTCCTCGATAATCGGCGTCAATAGTACCGGGGGAGTTAGCAACCGTAATACCGTATTTAGCAGCAAGCCCTGAGCGAGGTCTTATTTGAGCTTCATACGATGTAGGCAAAGCTATAGCAATACCGGTAGGAACTAATGATATTTCTCCTGCTTTTATGGTAACAGGCTCTATATTTGCAGCAAATAAATCCATACCTGCGCTATGTTCTGTCGCATAACTTGGCAATAAGTTAGTGAAATTCACAAGTTTTTGAATTTTTACTTTAGTGGTCATATAAAAAAATCTATAGTTATAAAAAAAGAAATTATAGATATTTAGAGAGTTTGTCAAGAAAGGTGAAGTCAGAATAATTTGTATTCTAATTTCTTTTGGGATTTTATTTTTATTTATTTATATTAAAATTCATGCAGCATCATATTGAGTATTAATACCGCCTAACGCCTTTACTTCAGGTGTTTTTAATTCATTACTTTGATATTGGTCAAACTTTGAAGTGATTCGCCCAAAATCACCATATATATGATTAGGTAATCCTATTTCCGCAGCAGCAGACATATCTTTATTAGCGCTCCAGCCATTTATACCTGCATACCCTTTTGCTTTGGCATATTCTAAAAATTGAATGTGGGTTGCTAAATTATAAATTTTTCCATTATTATTTTTTCCAAAAATTGGACATAATTTTATAAAAGGATTTGCGTCCTCTATCTCATATATTTCTGCAATTTGTTTGCTACCAGAGTTAGAGGAGCCTATATAATTATCAAATATAGTATTATTTTCTCTCAATGCTACAATCATAAGATTAAAACTAGATTGTGTTATTTTTTTTGGGCCAATTTCATTTTCTTTTAATATTTTAATAAATTCTTTTCCAGGGTAATTTAATCCGTTAATATATACTGGAAGAGTATAAGTAATCTTTAAGCCCGGATTATCTTCTGCTACTTGCTTTATCGCTTTAATATGTTGCTTAAGAACTTTTGAATTAGCTAAGAAACCTCCTTCAAATTCTATAGATTTAAAGTTGTAAGCTTGTATAGCATCATTATATTCCTTAACAATTATCAATATGTTGTCGGTAATTGCTTCTATTGGTAAGCCAATTGGTCCTCCAATAAAAAAATTTATTTCTTTCCCTTGCTCTTGTAAACGTTTTGTATCTTCAATAAGATATTCTCCATCACTCACTAATCCGCTAACCCTCTTTCCTTTAATAGAATCATATATTACTAGCTTACTTGCAAATGCTAATTTAGCTTTACCTTTCACTATAACTCCGACAGCAAAACCATTTGTCAAACTTTTTAAACTAGTTAATTCAGAATATTCAAGAAAATCAAATGTTGGGTAAACCCCGCTATCAAAATAGACTCCGCTAGTAAAATTTTGTTTTTCTACCAGATATTCAGCTTTAGTCTCTACCTCAAACGGAGGATAAGAAAAATCGGATTCATTCCCTGCTTCGTCAAAAGCAGAAATTTGAAGTGCACATTTGGTATTAGGTTTAAGGTTTTCTAAAGTAACAAAATTTTTATTAACTTTTACAAAGAGTTCAACGTCTACCCCATCATAGTTATAAATAATTGTATAGCCCTTTACTCCTACATTATCAGTAGATGGTGACCATTTGACTTCAATTGAAGTTGTGCCTGCTTTAATCAATTCTATTCCTTCCGGTATGCTAGGTGCCTCTGTATCTTTTACTGGCGGTTCCGGATCAATAGTAGATTCAACTGCATCTATATAATTAACCTTAAAATTTGTGGGAAGTAAATGCTTTAGCGTCCCTTCAGGAAAACTAACGTCAATATTAAAAATTATTTTCTCTTTTGGTTGAAGAATATTTAAATAATCCTCCAAATATCCTACAATCATATTTCCATTTCGAGTAAAATCAAAACCAGTATTTTTTTGATATATTGCTTCAGGGGATATTGTAAATTCTATTCTTGGATTTATTAAAATAGTATTTCCTAAATTTTTTAATACAAATTTACAAGAACGCCAATATGAATTATTAGTCTCTTCCCAAAAAGTAGTTAATGTTACTTTATTATTTTTTTCATTCGGCATATGAGTCCTCCTTTAAAAATTTTTTTTATTAATTTTATAGAATAAAAATCTATATAAGTAAGGCTAAAGAGTTAATTATAAAAAACACTAGTTAGTTAAAAAATATTAATTAATTACTTAATATTTTTTAAGATAGATGTAATAAAGCCATATTTTATTAACCAGTAATAATATTTCAAAAAAAAATCTTATAATTGGAAGAAATACAAAAAGAGCGGAAATATATTAATTTAAATCTTGTTCATAGAACCTAATAGCTTATACTTAAATTTGATGTAGAATTTAAAAACTTAACCGATGTTTAGCATTTCAATTGACAATATTATAGTCTTCATCTATCTGATATCGATTTTACTGATCGGTATATATTATCGAGCTAAACATAGTAGTTTTAAAAATTATGCTAACGTCGGAGGGAATGCTAAAAATAGTAGATTGCTTTTAATAGCCACAATATTTGCTAGCTCTGTCGGCGGCGCTACTACTTTCGGTATTACGGAAAAAGCATTTTCCGGTTATGTCTATTACGGTTACGCTCTAATGCTTACGCTACCTATAGATATATTAATCGCTATTTACGTAGTACCGCGTATTGCTGCGCATTATGGAGCCGAGAGCGTCGGAGATATAATGAGTAAATATTATGGAAGCGTTGGTCGTTTTATTAGCGGAATTAGCTCCATTATAGTATCCATGGGATTTTTAGCCGCACAAATTAGTGTCAGCGGTTATATTTTTCAGTATATTTTAGAGATAAATTATATTGAAGGCGTAATTTTAAGCTATGGCATTGTCCTTATCTATACTACTGTCGGCGGGCTACAATCAATTGTATTTACTAATTTATTACAGTTTTTTGCTATGATAATTGCTATACCGATTATAACCTTTGTAGGCTTAAATAAAATAGGTACTGTAAGTTTCTTTAGTCAATTATCTAGTATACAAACAAATTTTGATAAAACTAACCTACTTCCTTTAACAATTGCCGCTGCTTTAAGTTTTTGCGTGATGAATCTTTATCCTAATTTTATTCAGCGTGCCCTGATTAATAAAAACCCTGCTCAAACGACTAAAGCAATATATGCAAAATCTGTTATTTACATAATTTTTTTAATATGCGTCACTTTAAACGGTTTAATTGCTTATAATCTTTACCCACTGCAGCCTGCAAATCTAGTATTACCTTATTTAATTAATCAATTAATACCCTCCGTTGTGCAAGGTATAGTAATAACAGGTTTGCTTGCAGCCGTTATGTCTACAGCAGACTCCGATTTAAACGTTACTTCTATAGCTTTAGTAAAAGATATATTAAATCCTATTTTTAAGGTTCAAAACCAACAAAAATTGTTGCTTATTGCTAGAATTACTAATTTTGTAATCGGTAGTTTTGCTATAATTATAGCTTTAAAATTTAATAATGTTATTGATCTGGTAGTATTCATTACCGGTTTTTGGGGCCCTGTAATATTGATACCGTTAATAATGGCTTTATTCGGTATTGTTATATCGACAAGAATGATGGTTTTATCATCTATTAGCGGCGCAGTTGCATTCTTATTGTGGGAACATTTTTCTTTGCAGTATTTTTATTTTAAAGGTGTTTTTATCGGTACCATGGTAAGCCTTTTAGTTTTCAGCTTGGGAGTTGTTTGGAAAAAAATACAAAACACCGCCTGAGCTAAGCGACTAAAAGAAGCACGGCAATTTAAGACTCTCGCCGTCATTGCGAGCAAAGCGAAGCAATCTATCTATTGTCTTTGGATTGCCACGTCGGCACTTTGTGCCTTCTCGCAATGACAATAAAAAATTGCGTTATGCAATGACGATTTTGGTATCCACACAACAATGTCTCCTCGCAATGACGCATAAGGTGTTCTAGGTTGCTGCGCTCTCTTTGATCGCTCACAATAACGGTGTTTTTTGTAACGATTTCAAACCACAAACAATACTTTTCTAAAGGAAAACCCTAGAAAACTGTTAACCCTGTATGTGGTCCCCGCTAGTATCACCACTCTCACCGCTACATTTAAGAGCATCCGGCACCTCTGCTTGAGTATCATAATGCCTTATACCTACATTAATGTCAGTATTATCATTCTGATAAGATGTTTGAGAAGATGCGTTTTCTATGAACTGACTTACTAACTCTTTAAATTCCTGCGGGATAACACTTAAAGCATCTTCCTTACTCATTCCTGCTTCAGTTAATTCCTTTACTTCATTTATATAATCTTTTATTTTAGCAGAATTTTCTAAAAGAAACTTTAATACTGCTTCTTTATTCTCTACTTTATCAAAAATAGACGCGGGGTCTTCCTTTTTTTCCAAACGTTGTATTATTAATTTTGCGCAAGCTTGGTCTTTTGAAGTTAACTCCCCTGACTTTACAGACGCATTATTATTAGATGAACTAACTTGAGAAATTAAAGTTTCTTTATTCACCTCTTTTATAGGCTCTGCTGTTGTTTCTAAAGTTTCCGTCTGAGCTTGAGCTGCTGCATCTGCCTGAGCTTGAGCCTGTTCTGCTGCTAATGCCTGAGCTTGAGCCTGTTCTGCTGCTAATGCTTGAGCTGCTGCATCTGCCTGAGCTTGAGCCTGTTCTGCTGCTAATGCTTGAGCTGCTGCATCTGCCTGAGCTTGAGCCTGTTCTGCTGCTAATGCCTGAGCTTGAGCCTGTTCTGCTGCTAGTGCTTGAGCTTGAGCCTGTTCTGCTGCTAATGCTTGAGCTGCTGCATTCGCCTGAGCTTGGTTATTCCCTCCAAAGATTTTACTTAAATCATTACCAACAGCCTTTTTAGGATCATGAAAAAAAGCTCCTGTTGCTTTTTTAGGGTTTCGAAAAAGCCCACCTTTTTTTGGCATATACTCTCTCTCTATAAATATTAATTATATCTTTATAAATACACTAATATTAATATAAATCAATCTTTATTTTTTATCAACTTAATATCCATCGTGGAAATAATTTTATCTACCAAACCGAATTTTTTTGCTTCTTCCGGTGACATGAAATTATCACGTTCCATATTTTTTTCGATATGTTTTATATCATGACCGGTGTGTTTACTATATATCTCGTTAAGCAACCTTTTAATTTTCAAAGTTTCTTGAGCATGAATTTGTATATCGGTCGCCTGTCCTTGATAACCTCCTGAAGGCTGATGAATCATTATACGACTATGTGGTAATGAATAACGCATTTCTTTTTCGCCTGCACATAATAATAGAGATCCCATAGAACAAGCTTGCCCTATACAAAAAGTGGCAATTTTAGGTTTTATATATTGCATAGTATCATAAATAGCAAGGCCGGCCGTAACCACACCGCCGGGCGAATTTATATACATATATATATCTTTTTTTGGATCTTCCGCCTCAAGAAAAAGCAACTGCGCTACTATGACATTCGCCATATAATCCTCAACAGGACCGCACACAAAAATTATGCGCTCTTTCAATAGCCTTGAATATATATCATAAGCTCTCTCGCCTCTTGAGGTTTGCTCAATCACTATCGGTACATACGACATTTAATTTTTCTCCTGATATTTAAAACTTTGCATTTGAGGTTATTTTTACAAGGCGTTGCCCGAGTAGGTAGAAAAGCACTTTTGATGTTATTTCCGTGAAAACGGCGCGTTGTTGCATAGCTCGTTTTATGTCATTCCTGCAAAAGCAGGAATCCAGACTTACTTATTTCATGCTGAACTCGTTTCAGCATCTTTTTTAGTAGATCCTGAAATAAATTCAGGATGACTATGTTTTTCTGGATTCCCGCCTGCGCGGGAATGACAGCACGTGCGTTTTCCGACCCAGGCAGCAAATGCTGCCTCCACAGCACATGACACCTTACAACAACACCGCCTCTTACTACTTATCCAAAGCCCCAGCAATTATATCACCGATATTCATAGTATTATCACTAGAACCATGTTCTTTAACTGCTTTCTGGCGCTCTGCTATTTTAAGTGCTTTTATTGATAATAAAAGTTTATTTGATTTATCAATAGAGATAATTTTTGCTTCTATTTCTTCTTCTAAAGAAAACATATCAGGTTTTTGCTCAGTTTTTTCCTCTGATAATTCTGACTTTTTAATAAAACCGTGAGCTTCATTATCTATCATTACTTCCAGCCCATCATCTTTAATTGCTTTTATAACAGCTTTTACTACCATGTTCTTTTTATAACCTTCAGAAGAATCATCTATAGAATTTTCACCAAGTTGTTTTATACCAAGGCTAATACGTTCTTTTTCTATATCAACTGATAAAACTTTACATTCTATCTCATCATTTTTTTTGAATGACTTTAGTAATTCAACACCGTTACCTTCCCAGCTTATATCTCCCTCATGGATCATCCCATCAAGATTATCACCAAGAGCCACAAATATGCCGAAATCAGTAACGTTTCTAACAGGCGCCTTAAGCACAGTTCCTATTGGATTCGTTTCGGCAAATTTTATTAAAGGATTATCCTGACATTGTTTAATACTTAAAGAGACTCTATGCTTATCTGTGTCAACTTCTAAAACTACAAATTCTATTTCTTGACCGATAGTAAGCATTTTCTTAGGATATTGATTAGATTTTAACCAGCTAATTTCACTTGAGTGAACGAGTCCCTCAACTCCATATTTTAGTTCGACAAATACACCGTAATCGGCAATATTTGTTACTTTGCCAATCATTTTTTTACCGATTGGAAATTCTTTCTTAATATTTTGCCACGGATCATCATCAAGTTGCTTCATACCTAAAGATATTCTTTTGGTATCTTCATTAAATTTAATGACCATCACTTTAACTTTTTGACCGAGTGTTAGAACTTCTGAAGGATGGTTAACTCTACTCCAGGAGATATCCGTTAGATGTAATAAACCATCAACACTCCCTAAATCAATAAATGCACCATAATCGGTTATATTTTTTACAGCTCCTTCTAATACCATTCCTTCTTTGATTTTAGATAGCATCTCATCTCTGGCTTCCGATCTTGATTCTTCTAAGATAGCTCTTCTTGAAACTACTATATTACCAAGTTTCTTATCCATTTTTAAAATTTGGAAAGGTTGTCTTATATCCATCAACGCAGAAATATCTTTAACGGGCCTGACATCTACTTGACTGCCTGGCAAGAACGCAATTACCCCTGATAAATCTACAGTAAACCCGCCTTTAACACGGCCGAAAATTACACCGTCAACAAAGTCTCCTTTACTACACGCAATTTCTAATTGGCCCCATAACTCTTCTCTAAGAGCTTTTTCACGACTCAGGATAGTTTTACCACCCCGACCTTCAATTTTCTCAATATAGACATCTACCACATCACCGACTTCAGGTATTGCGTTTGCAAATTCACTTTTTGGAATTCTACCCTCAGATTTTCCTCCGGCATCAACAATAATAACTTCATCTTTAATAGCTATTACTTGAGCCTTAACTACACCGCCTTCACTAATGCTTGTAGAAATTTCTTCAAGCATCTCGGCAAAATCATTATTAAAATCATTGCTAATTTCTGCAAGTTGGGGAACAAATCTTTTCTTAAATTTCGACATATTCTTCTCGATTAATATTAGTCAGTGCTAAACTAATAAAAATTTTTATAAGTTAATAAAATTAAGTAAAATAACTTAGCACTCTAAAGCTTTAAATAATTAATTTTAAAACTTCAAGTTATTTTACTTAAAAAATCCATCATGTAGACACTCCACATGTTATGGCTCACCGATGTTATTGCGTAGATACCCTAAGCGTCATTGCGAGGAGCCGCTAGGCGACGCGGCAATCTAGACTATAATAATAACTTCGTCATTGCAAGCAAAGTGAAGCAATCTAGGCTCTGTGCACGTAGTTATTTGTTGTTTAGATTGTCACGTCGATTCTACGAATCTCCTCGCAATGACGATTTTTGTAATGATTCCAAGCCAGAAAAAATAAATTTTGTTATTCTTTCTGTAATTTCCCCGGGCGTAAGACCGGAAGTATCGATTACTAAAGCATCAATTGCCGGCAATAACGGTCCGGTTTTGCGTTCTTCATCTCTTTTATCGCGTAGTTTTATTTGGTGTAAAATTTCTGTAAGTATACAAGCTTTTCCCTTTTTTTGCAACTGATTATATCGTCTTTGAGCCCGAAGTTCAGCACTTGCAGTAATAAAAATTTTTAAATCGGCCTTTGGGGCAATAACGGTACCAATATCCCTACCCTCCATAATAATTCTAGGAGTAGAGCTAATCAAATTTATTAAATATTTATTTAAGTTATTCCTAACTTCTGCTATTGCTGCGATTTGTGAGGCAATATTTCCTATATATTCATCTTCTAAATCAATATTCTCGTTGATTTCCAAAGATTTTGATAAAGAAATAATGGTCTTAATATCCTCAATATCTATTCTTTGCTTAATACAATTAAAAGCGAGATTTCTATAAACAAGACTTGATTGAAAATATATAAGGGTAAATTTTTCAGCAAGCATTTGACCGATCGTACCCTTACCAGAAGCAGCAGGACCATCAAGAGCAATTACAAAATTTTGAGTAACATCAAAAGCTTTAGATTTTAAAGTCATTTTTGGAATATTATATAGCTTAGGGAATAATAATATTATAAATAGCGCAAATAAAGCTTGAAATCTAGTCTATAATACAATAAATATAGAGTTTAAAATTATAAGGGCGGTTAGCTCAGTTGGTTAGAGCATTACGTTGACATCGTAAAGGTCGGTGGTTCGAGTCCACTACCGCCTACCATTCTTCATCCTTAAATTATATTTTTTTTAGAAGCTTGTAACTGGTTTTGTTAAATCAGAATATATTTAAATCTCTTAAACCTATAAAGCACGCTTGAATTATCGTATTTATTGTTAATACATGACTATTTTTTAATTCTTACTCTTTCTCCTAACTCCAATCGCTATTATATATTTTCGTACTCCTTTTTTATTACAGCTTCAATCATTAAGACCTTGATACCAAATTCTGTAAGATTCGCTTATATTCACGTATTAATTATACGCTCTTCAAGCTCATTTTTAAATTCAATCAATATCATAATGCTTTTTACTGTATCACATTCCCTAATCAAATTAATATATTATTAAGAAATTAATATTTGATTGACATTTTAAGAAATTTCTTTTATAATAATTTTTTCATAAAGACATATATACAACATAAAGTTTTAATTTATTTTTTAATTAAATAAAATGGGAAGAAATTATGAAAAGAATAAAAGACTTGGCTGTTTTTTTCAGGGATAACCTTAGTGAAGGAAAAAAATCAATAGTGGAATATACTTGGTCATTAATGGAAGAATTATTTAATAACTATTCTCCTTTTATTTCTCTTTTAGACCAAGCAATCACAGAAGGGCTTACTACTATAGAGTTTACGCACAATAAGGATAGAGATGTTCCTACTGGCGCGGCTTACTTTGAAGACAAAAATCTGATAAAAATAGATGCTACTATGCATCCTGTGGATCTGATTGAGGCATTCTTATTTGAATTATTTAATAGCGTTAATTCAGAACTTAAACAAATATTAGAAGAAAATTATGAAAACGGTGATAATTTCGCAAACGCTTCAGAATTTGCTGAATTCAAAACTGGCTTTAAGCAAAGAAAATTTATTTTAGATTTTCTACATTCTAATAAAGAAAAAGTAGAACAATTACTTATTCAGTCGGGCTATCCAGAACCATATATAAGATTAATACATAATATAAAAGAAGGATTAGAATTTAAGTATATTTCTTCAGAAAATTTAGCTTTTTTAATTAAACATCGAGAAATGTACGTACAAGGTTGGGAAGAGTGGAAAAATTGGAAAGATAATCAAGATAAAAAGTTAATTCGTAACGAAATTTCTAAAGTCATAGAAGAACAAGATAATCAAAAACTAGAAAAATTATTATCTTCTTCACCGGCATCAGTTGAGGAAGTCCATATAAATAAAGCTATTGAGTCCGGTAATAGCAAAAACTTAGAACTATTATTAAATAAATATAAACATGATATTTATGATTCTCAACTTATAAAGACAATAGATCAGCCGGAACTAATAAAATTACTATTATCGTATCTACCAGATATTTTGGCAAGTTATAAGATTGGAGGAGTAATTGGTCATTTGAGTAAAACCGGGAATATTGCTGGGGCAAACTTTTTATTAAATGAATATAAAGGAAAAATTTACGAAGATGATCTTCCGACAATTAGAAATAAAAAAATTTTTGAGATGGTAAAAAATTATCCTAACTTTGTGCCTCATATTTCAAATATAGAAAATATTGATCCGAATTTAATAGGTACATTAACTCAAGATCATCCTGATTTTCTTACTTAGGTTCTGTGAACAAAATTTAAATTAATCTATTTTAGTTCTTTTTTGCTGCAAATTATATCTTAAAATATAAATAACTTAAATTTTGTTCACAGAACCTAAAGAAAGGGGTAATTTCCACGCCCCTTAAATTTTTTATACTGTTATAAATCTGTAGCATAATAAAAGCATCATTTATACACTGACTTTTTATAGCGGTGGTTAGCAAATCGTATACTATCCCCCACCATTCGCCGTTTCCGAAAAATTCATGGAGATATCAAAATGATTGAATTCATTTAATTAAAAAAAGAGAGTTGTGTGAGTATCGATAAACTTAAGAAAATAACTTACCTATCCCATGGCGCATTAAGCTTTTTGGATTCATATTACTTGCTTTTTTCATCATATCGCTTATTTGTTTAAATTGTTTCAGCAATATATTTACTTTCTGTACGCTTGTTCCGGCGCCTTGGGCAATACGCTTTCGCCGTGAAGCATTGAGTATATCAGGATTTTTTCTTTCTTTAGGCGTCATCGATAAAATAATAGCTTCCTGATGCTCAATTAGTTTACCGCTTAATTTAGATTGATCAATTTGATCCATAATTTTACCGGCTCCGGGCAGCATACTAACTATACTACCAAAACCACCGAGTTTTTTTATACTTTTCATTTGTTGAAGATAATCATTTAAATCAAACTTACCTTTTTTTATCTTGGCGGCTGTTTTTTCTGCTTCTTCTCTATCTACTATACCCGCTGCCTTTTCAACAAAAGAAAGTATATCTCCCATGTCTAATATTCTTGAAGCTATACGTTCAGCATCAAATTCTTCTAGATCGGTTAGTTTCTCACCGCTACTCAGAAATTTTATCGGTTTTTTGGTAATATATTTAACGCTTAAGGCGGCCCCCCCTTTAGAATCACCATCAATACGTGATAAAATTAATCCTGAAATTTCTAATTTTTGATTAAAGCTATTAGCAGTTACTACCGCGTCTTGTCCAGTCATACTATCAATTACTAATAACGTTTCTGTAGGCTCAACTAAGCTTTTTATAGCTAATGCCTCTTCCATCATCTCGTTATCGATCTGTAACCTACCAGCCGTATCATATATCACAACGTCATAAGCAGAGATTTTTGCTTCGACAAGCGCTCTTTTCGCAATAGTAAGAGGCTTCTCGTTCGGTATAATAGGGAGCGAATCAACTTCTATCGATTTTGCAAGTATGGCTAATTGTTCTTGCGCCGCAGGGCGATAAACATCAAGCGATACTAGCAAAACTTTTTTATTCTGGTTTTTAAGACGTAAGGCGAGTTTGCTACTTGCCGTAGTTTTACCGCTACCTTGTAAGCCCACGGCTAAGATATTTACTGGCGGTTTTGAATTTAACTGTAATTTTGCTTCATTTAAGTCAGATGAGAGAAGATTTATCATTTCTTCATGAATGATTTTAACTATCATCTGCCCGGGTGAGACAGATTTTATAACTTCGTGCCCTAAAGCTTTTCGTTTTACTTCCGCTATAAAATCTTTTACTACCGGCAATGCTACATCCGATTCAAGAAGAGCAACTCTTATATCTCTCATAGCTTCGTCTATTTGAACTTCCGATAAAGTACCGGAACTTCTAATACGGTCAAAAATTTTTGTTAAATTTTGTGTTAGGGTTTTAAACATATTAAAATTATTTTATAAGATTACTAAATTAATGCGCCGTAATTATGATGCTAGCCTTCAAACATACCTAATATATTCACCCCCCTATAATTTGGCAACAATATATAATATTTTTATTAAGAGTAACATATACAGCTAAATTTAGAAAGATTTAGACAAGGTGAATTTAATAGTGAACCTTGCACTAGCCGTTAATAATATGTAAGCACAGCGAATCCAGAAAAATGCCCTTGTATCAAGCTTTATAAATGACGCTGTACTACTAATAATTATATTTTTATCTTCAATAACAACTAAATTTTCTTGCTTATTTTTATTATTTTGCTAGCATGCACTTTGTTAATGATGTTTAAACTCCATTATTGCAAAATAACTTAAAAATTTATTAATAATATTATATAGTGAGTTAAACATGACCAGCAAAGGTAAAGTCGATACAAGTTATTATGATACAATAATAGAGACAAATGATTTAAGCAGAATGAATGAAGTATTAGAATATTGCGATGAAAAATTAAAGATTAATCCTGACGATATTGCAGTATTATATCGTAAGTCCGAAGCACTAGAAGCTTTGGAAGAAGTAGACGAAGCAATGAACGTACTAAAAAAAGCTCTTTCTGCCGTTACTAAATTAGTCAAGGAAGACGAAAAAGAAGAATCTAGCAATTAAAAAAAACCTTCATTGCGAGGAGGTATTTATGCCGACGTGACAATCTAGGAAAAAATAGCTAGCTTGCTTCGCTTCGCTCGCAATGACAGCGTTTTTTGTAAGGATTCTTGCCCGCGCAGGAATGATATTAAACCTATATATCATTTATAACTATAATTGTGATTAACTCCAAACTCTTCAAAAAGGATATTGGCGTAAATACACGAGGATTTATGAGCAAGAAAATAAAATACATTAATAGGAAATAGAAGAAGTAAAAATAATAGGAGATTTTTTTGCACCCTAAAGAGTTATTATTAAAGAATGATTCAGTAAAAATAACTATTTTTAAGCAAGGAAAGTATAGAAGCTTTTAAAGATCAGGCGGCTACCGCACATGTTCCTTATCAAAAAATGATTAGGGTTTTATTAGATAAATATACGCATTATCTAAAGAAAATAAAAGAGCCTAATAACCTAAACTAAGTTGGCGGATAGGGTGGGATTCGAACCCACGGTACGGTTGCCCGCACGCCAGTTTTCAAGACTAGTGCCTTAAACCGCTCGGCCACCTATCCAAGGAAATTCATAGCAAATAACTTCTACTAATTCAACAAAAATCGAACAAATTTTATAAAAAAGAAATTTTTTGCCCAATTTATGTCATTTTTGAAGCTTTCTATTTTAATTTAAAGGAAAAACTAAGTTCTGTGAACAAAATTAAAATTATTTATATTTTAAGGTGTTTTTATACAAAAATTAATAAGATTTTTACAGGAATAGTTATTCATATTTCAAAAAAATCTTATAATTTGCAG